>NZ_JBHJYK010000008.1:0-97435 GCF_042269865.1 Streptomyces sp. NPDC055966 | reverse complement strand
GCACGCCGCCCCCCCCCGCGCGGGCCCCCCCCCGGCGTGGGCCGGGGCCGCCGCGCACCCCCCCCCCCCCCCTCGGGGGGGGCCGGCGCCCGCCCCCCCCCCACCCCTTCGTCGTGCGTGTACGGCACGCGGCTACAGGCGCTCCACCGCCGCGCGGATCCGTTCGTCCGTCGCCGTCAGGGCCACGCGGACGAAGTGCTCGCCCGCCTCGCCGTAGAAGTCGCCGGGGGCCACCAGGATGCCCAGGCCCGCCAGGTGGGCGACCGTGTCCCAGCAGGACTCGCCCCGCGTGGCCCACAGGTAGAGGCTGGCCTCGCTGTGCTCGATGCGGAAGCCGTGGCCGAGCAGGGCCGCGCGCAGGGCCGCGCGGCGGGCGGCGTAGCGCTCGCGCTGCTCGTGCACGTGCGCGTCGTCGCCGAGGGCGGCCACGACGGCCGCCTGGGTCGGCGCCGAGGTCATCATGCCGCCGTGCTTGCGGATCTCCAGCAGCGGGCCGAGGACGGCCGGGTCACCGGCGACGAAGGCCGCGCGGTAGCCCGCCAGGTTGGAGCGCTTGGAGAGCGAGTGCACGGCCAGGATGCCGTCGTACGAGCCGCCGTTGACGTCCGGGTGCAGGACCGAGACCGGGTCGGCCTCCCAGCCCAGCTCCAGGTAGCACTCGTCGGAGACGACCAGGACGCCGTGCGCGCGGGCCCAGGCGACGATGCTCGTCAGGTCCTCCTTGCCGAGCACCTTGCCGGTCGGGTTCGACGGGGAGTTCAGCCAGAGGAGCTTCAGGTTCGCCGGGTCCAGGTCGCGCGGGTCGTCGTAGACCTCGTACGCGGCGCGGGCCAGGCGGGCGCCCACCTCGTAGGTCGGGTAGGCGAGGCGCGGGTAGGCCACCGTGTCGCCCGGGCCGAGGCCGAGCTGGGTCGGCAGCCAGGCCACCAGCTCCTTGGAGCCGACCACCGGCAGGACGTGGCGGTGGGTGACGTCGCGGGCGCCGAGGCGGCGCTCCAGCCAGCCGGTGATCGCGTCACGCAGCGCCGGGGTGCCCCACACGGTCGGGTAGCCCGGGGAGTCGGCCGCGTCGATCAGGGCCTTCTGGATCAGCTCGGGCACCGGGTCGACCGGGGTGCCCACGGAGAGGTCGACGATCCCGCCGGGGTGCGCGGCTGCCGTCTTCTTGTACGGCTCCAGCTTGTCCCAGGGGAAGGCGGGGAGCCGGTCGGAGACTGCGGACACGGGAATCAGGCTCACTTTCGTACGGTGCGGCAAACGCCTCGGTCCCGTGCGGCGTGATCGGGGCCGTACGGGACCGAGGCGATGCGAAGCGCGGGACGCTCGCGGGATTACTCTTCGCCGGCCCGCGGCGGCAGCGCGGCGACGAACGGGTGGTCACGCTCGATCAGACCCAGCTTGCTGGCACCGCCGGGCGAGCCCAGCTCGTCGAAGAACTCGACGTTCGCCTTGTAGTAGTCCTTCCACTCCTCCGGCACGTCGTCCTCGTAGAAGATCGCCTCGACCGGGCAGACCGGTTCACAGGCGCCACAGTCGACGCATTCGTCCGGGTGGATGTACAAGGACCGCTGGCCCTCGTAAATGCAGTCGACCGGGCACTCCTCGATGCACGCCTTGTCCTTGAGATCGACACAAGGCTCTGCGATGACGTAGGTCACGCTGTCGTTCCTCCTCGATAGGGCGCTGGCGGGCCTCCTCAGGCTCCGCCGCCTGGCGCGCGGGAGCGCGGCGTCGTCGATGCCCGCCCCTAGTATCTCCGTTCCGGAGCATGATCCGAACAGGAGGGGTGAACTGACCAGTGGAAATCTCGGCGGCAGGACGTCTGGTGGTCCGCATTACCCCTGCTGACGTGGGAAAACGCGTCTCTGTGCGGCGCTTGGAAGCGCCTGGAGCCGGATCGGAGAAGTTCACCGACACGGTGGGGGTTCTCACATCATGGACTGATGGCGTGCTCATGATCACACGACGGAACGGGGAGAGCGTCCGCATCGCGGAAGCCTCCGTGGTAGCGGCCAAGGTCGTGCCCGCGGCGCCCGCGCGCCGCCGGGGGCCCGCCGCCTCGTACGAGGAGCTGGCCCGCGTCGGCGCGCGCGGCTGGCAGCCCGTGGAGAGCGAGCGGCTCGGCCAGTGGGAGCTGCGGGCGGCTTCCGGATTCACCCGGCGGGCCAACAGCGTGCTGCCGCTCGGCGATCCGGGGCTCCCCCTCGACGCGGCCCTGGATGCCGTACGACGCTGGTACGGCGAGCGTGGTCTGCCCGCCTACGTCCAGACCGCCACCGGCGCCGAGGGCACACAGGAGCTGCTCTGCGCGGAGCTGGAGCGGCGCGGCTGGGTGCGGGAGGTGAGCGCCGAGGTGTGGACCGGCGCCCTGGCGCCGGTCGCGGACCGGGCCGAGGGCGCGGGTGTGGCCCTGGCCCGGGAGGCGGACGAGGCGTGGCTCGCCCGGTACCAGCGCAAGGGAGTGAGCGTGGTGGCCCTGCGGGTGCTCGGCACAGGACCCTCGGTGTGGTTCGCGACCGTGCCGGGGGACACAGGAGACGCCGTCGCGCCGCCGGCCGCGATCGGGCGGTGCGTCGTGGACGGGCGGTGGGCCGGGTTCGCCGCCGTCGAGGTGGACCCCGCCCGGCGCCGCCAGGGGCTCGCCACGGAGGTGATGGCCGCGCTGGCCCGGCGGGCGCTGGACGAGGGCGCGTCGGCGGCCTGGCTCCAGGTCGAGACGGACAACGAGGACGCGCGGGCGCTGTACGCCGCGCTGGGCTTCACGCCGCACCACACCTACCACCACTACCGGGCGCCGGACGCACCGGGCGAGCGCCGTGGAAGGGTCTGAGCCCGTCATGCCTCACCCGCACCTGCCGCCGCCGTATCCGCCGCCGCCGGAGCGCGCCGCCGAGCTGCGCCGCAGGTTCGCCGAGGAGGCGCGCGCCGAGCGGCCGGACCTGTCCGCGCTGTGCCTGCTGATCGGCGCCGCGGCGGACGGCTCGCTGGACGAGACCGGGATCGACACCGCGCAGCTGGAGCTGGACCGGCTGGCGGGCGAGCTGCCGTACCGGCCGGGCGGGCCGCGCGCCTGGGCGGAGGCCGTACAGCGGCTGCTCGGCGGGTGCTACGCGTTCCACGGGACGCCCGGTGACTACCAGCGGCTGGAGTCCTCGCTGCTGCACGAGGTGCTGCGACGCCGGCGCGGGCTGCCGATCCTGCTGTCGGTGGTGTGGCTGGAGGTCGCCCGGCGGGCGGGTGCCCCGGTGTACGGGGTCGCGCTGCCGGGGCACTTCGTGGTGGGGTTCGGCGCGGCGCGGGAGCAGGTGCTGGCCGATCCCTTCGAAGGCGGGCGGGTGCTGACCGGGACCGACGCGGAGCTGCTCGTGGTCGGGGCGACGGGGGCGCCGCTGGATCCCGCCGTGCTGGAACCCGCGCCGCCGCTGGAGGTCGTGCAGCGCGTCCTGAACAACATACGGGCCTGGGCCGCCGCCCGGCCCGAGCGGTCGGACGTGGCACTGTGGGCCGTGGAACTGGCGCTGCTGGTGCCGTCGCACCCGGCCCGGCTGCGCTACGAACGGGGCCAACTGCTGGTGCAGCGCGGCGAGTTCGTCTCGGGCGCGGCGGAACTGGACGCCTACGCCGAGCTGATCGAGGTCGTCGACGAACCGGCCGCCCGCAAGGTGCGGGAACAGGCGCACACCGCGCGGGCCATGCTCAACTGACCTGCCGGCCGGGCGCCTTCACAGCCACCCCTTCTCCCGGGCCGTCCGTACCGCCTCCGCGCGGTTGCGCACCGCCAGCTTCTGGATGGCGGTGGAGAGGTAGTTGCGGACCGTGCCCTGGGAGAGGTGCAGGGTCTTGGCCAGTTCGGCGTTGGTCGCGCCGTCGGCCGCCGCGCGCAGCACCTCGCGTTCGCGCTCGGTGAGGGGGTTGGCGCCCTCGGCGAGCGCGGCGGCGGCGAGGGTCGGGTCGATGACCCGCTCACCGGCGAGCACCTTGCGGATCGCCTCGGCGAGCTGGGCGGCCGGGGCGTCCTTGACGAGGAAGGCGTCGGCGCCCGCCTCCATGGCGCTGCGCAGATAGCCGGGCCGGCCGAAGGTGGTCAGGACGACCAGCTTGACCTGCGGAAACTCCCGGTGCACCCGGGCAGCCGCCTCGATGCCGGTGCAGCCGGGCATCTCGATGTCGAGCAGGGCCACGTCCACGCCGTGCTCGCCGACGGCGGCGAGCACCTGGTCCCCGCGCGCGACCTGGGCGACGACCTCGATGTCCGCCTCCAGGCCGAGCAGCGCGGCCAGCGCCTCACGGACCATCGACTGGTCCTCGGCCAGCAGGACCTTGATCGTGCACGTCATGCCCCGGATCCTACGTCCCCCGAAAGGGCCGTGGGGACGCGGGCGACGAGCCGGAAGCCGTGCTTGGCACGGCCCGCCTCCAGGCTGCCGCCGGCCTTCTCCAGCCGCTCGGTGAGCCCGGTCAGACCGTTGCCCGGGGCGCTCCCGACGCCGCCGGATCCGTTGTCCTCGACGGAGAGTTCGAGGACCGGCCCGTCGAGGGTCTGCCGGTGGGTGAGCTGGACGAGGCAGCGGTCGGCGCCGCTGTGCCGGACCACGTTGGTGACCGCCTCGCGCAGCGCCCAGGCGAGCGCGGACTCGGACTCCTCCGGGACGCCGGCGAGGTCGGGTTCGGCGGGCACGTCGGCGATGACGCCGGCGGCGGTCAGGGCGACCTGGGTGCCGGCGAGTTCGGCGGCGAGCCGGGGCCGCCGGTAGCCGGTGACGGCCTCCCGCACGTCGACCAGCGCCTGCCGGCTGACCTGCTCGATGTCGGCGACCTGCTGGGCCGCCTTGTCGGGGTGCTCGGGCAGCATCCGGCCGGCCAGCTCGCTCTTCAGCGTGATCAGCGAGAGGGAGTGGCCGAGCAGGTCGTGCAGGTCGCGGGCGAGGCGCAGGCGCTCCTCGTTGGCGGCGAGGTGGGCGACGGTGGCCCGGGCCTTGCGCAACTCGATGGTGGTGCGGACGAGTTGGCCCACCCCGACCATCGCGAAGCCGATGAGGACGACGAGGAGCAGGGTGTCGTCCCAGCCGGACCCGCCGTTGTGCCGTTCGGTCAGGAACATCACCACGGCCGTAGCCGGGATCGCCCAGTACGCGTGGCGCAGCGGCAGGGTCGCCCCGCAGGCCACCGAGACGTAGACGAAGAGCCCGATCCAGGCTTCGCCGAGGGCGAAGTTCAGCAGCGGGGCGAGGACGGCCATCACCCCGAGCAGCGAGGCGACGACCCCCGGGGTGAAGGGCTTGCCCATGTTCCGGAAGACCAGCGTCAGGTAGGCGACGACGAACGCGATGAGCCCGAGCGTGCCGGCGACGGTGGCGGCGGCGGTGTGGTGGCCCGCGGCCAGGTCGTGGATCGGTGAGCTGAGGAAGATCAGCCAGACGCCGATCCACAGCGCCTTGACCAGCACCTCGCGCCGGGTGCCGGGCCCCTGGCCGATCCGTACCTGGGTCTCCGGCCGCTTGTCGCCGGCCCGCCGTTCTTCCGCCATGGTGCTCACGCCTTCAGCGTGTCCTTCCGGTACAGCCAGGCCGCGCCGCCCGCGAACAGGACGAAGTAGCCGGCGAGGATGGCGATGTCCGTCGTGTGCGGGGCCTGGCTCTGCTCGATCGCCCGCCCGAGAGCAGCGTACGCGTGCGTGGGCAGCCACTTCGCGATGTCCTGGAGGAACTGCGGGAAGGTCGTGGTCGGCATCCACAGGCCGCCGAGGATGGACAGGCCGAAGTAGATGATCATCGTGATGGGGCGGACCGCGTCCCCGGAGGCGACGTAGCCGATGGCGACGCCGAGCGCGGCGAAGACGAGGCTGCCGGCCCAGATGATGCCGGTGAGGGCGAGCCACTGCCAGGCGTCCAGGCGTACGTGCTTGATCGCGGCGGCGACCGCGAAGACCACGACGATCGACGGCAGGCTCACCACGGCGGCGCCGGCGGTCTTGGCGAGGACGTAGCCGCGCCCGGGCAGCGGGGTCAGGCGCAGCTGCCGTACCCAGCCGTTCTCGCGCTCCTTGGCGATGCGCTCGCTGTTGCCCATCAGCACGGCGGTCAGGGCGCCGAAGGAGGCCATGGAGACCATCATGTACGTCGCGAGGGTCAGGCCGGTGCCGTCGACCTTGGTGTCCTTGGCGTTGCCCGCGATGATCAGGAAGAGGATCGCCGGGTAGAGCACCGAGAAGAACAGGAACTTCTTGTTGCGGAAGGAGCGGATCAGTTCCAGCTTGATCAGGGCGTTC
Source organism: Streptomyces sp. NPDC055966 (assembly GCF_042269865.1). Lineage (NCBI taxonomy): Bacteria > Bacillati > Actinomycetota > Actinomycetes > Kitasatosporales > Streptomycetaceae > Streptomyces > Streptomyces sp. NPDC055966. Next base: position 91,167 of record NZ_JBHJYK010000008.1, on the reverse strand, counting down.
ATGACTGCTTGGCCTCCTCGGCCTCCGTGATGGCGACGAAGGCCTGCTCCAGACCGAGGCCGGCGACTTCGAGGTTGCGGGGGTAGACGCCGAGGCCGTACAGGGCGTGGACGGTGGCGTCGGCGTCGGACGACTGGATGCGGACGGTCTGCCCGGACCCCGCGGCGGAGCCGCTGTTGGACACAGTGACCGAGGTGAGGAACGGCAGGGCGCGCAGGGCGGCCTCGTCGACGGCGCCCTCCAGGTCGAAGGCGATGCGCCGGGCGCCGGCCTTGGCCTTGATCTCGGCGGCGGTGCCGTCGGCGAGGAGCCGGCCGCGGTGCAGCACGAGCACCCGGTCGGCGATCGCGTCGGCCTCTTCGAGGTAGTGGGTGGCGAAGAGGACCGTACGGCCCTGGTCGGCCTGCTCGCGCATGGTGGCCCAGAAGGCCTGGCGGGCGGAGACGTCCATGCCGGTGGTCGGCTCGTCCAGGATGATCAGGTCGCTGTCACCGGCGGTGGCCAGGGCGAACCGCACGCGCTGGGCCTGGCCGCCGGAGAGCTTGTTGACCTTGCGGTCGGCGATCTGCGTGATGCCCGCGCGGGCCATCACCTCGGCCGCCTTGTACGCCTTGGGGTGCAGCGAGCAGGCCAGCTTCACCATCTCGCCGACGGTGACCTCGTCCATCAGACCGCCGCTCTGGAGCATGGCGCCGACGCGCCCGGCGACGATGGCCTCGCGCGGGCTGGTGCCGAACACGTTCACCGTGCCGCTGTCGGCGTTCTTCAGACCGAGGAGCAGATCGAGGGTGGTGGACTTGCCGGCCCCGTTCGGGCCGAGGAGGGCGACGGTCTCGCCGGGGTGCAGGGCCAGGGAGAGCCCGTCCACGGCCCGCACACTGCCGTACGTCTTGGTCACCTGGTCGAAGCCGACCACCGGGGTGGCGGTGGCCGGTGCCGCAGTCGTTGTCATGCCCCCATGCTCGCCGAACGGGCGCCGGGCCCGGCAGTGTCGGCGGTCCTGAGAGGCGGATGACAGATGTCATGCGGATCGGGTGACAGGCACGGCGGGGCAGGGAGACGGGCACGGCGAAGGGGCGCCCGGTGTCCGCACCGGGCGCCCCGCCAAGTGCCGTGTGACTAGCTGGGGTTGGTCGAGATGACCGCGACCCGGTTGGTCCTGCTCATCAGCGCCTGGCGCAGGGCGCCGTACACGTCCTGCGGCGTGACCGGCGTCTTCTTGCCGTTGCCGCGGGTGATGAGCACGCCGTTGAAGGCGTTGCCGTAGAGCTGCTGCAGAGCGGCCATGTCGGGACTGTCGACCAGCTTGCCGTTGACGGCCTTCACCCTGAGGAACTTCCACAGCGACTTCTGCGGGCTCATCGGGATCGAGTGCGCGGCGTCCGTCATCACCGTCACCTTGCCCGACATCGCCGGCTCTGCGAACTCCTTCATCTCGCGGTCGACCTCGGCGTTCGGCACCGTCGGCTGCCGCGTGGCCGTCGGGACGGCGACCGGGGGCGCGGTGTCCGTCTCCACGGCGGTGCGGTAGGCCTGTTCGACCGCCTTGGTCGCGGAGGCCGCGTCGATGCCCTTGCCCGCCTTGCCGTAGACGGCGACGGCCCGGCCCGCCTCGAACCTGATGGTGCCGTCGGACGAGAGGCCGGAGCCGCCGCCGGCCTGCTGGAGGGCGGCCTGGAGCTTCTCCTCGTCCACCGGCATCTCGGGCGCGATCACACGTTTCTGCCCGAACAGCGAGCCGATGACGTGGACGGGGTTGTAGTCGCTGGTCGCGGCCTTGCCGACGGTGGCCTGGAAGTCGAACTGGAGCCCCGCGTTCTCCGGCGCGAGGGTCACCGTCCTGCCGTCCACGGTGAGTCTCAGCGGCTTGTTCACCCGGCTTCCGAACGCGTCGTCGAGCTTCTTGACGGCGTCGTCGCGGGTGCCGCCGCCGATGTCGACGCCGAGCACGGTGGTGCCCTTGGGCACGTCGGTGTGGTTCATCAGCAGTCCGGCGCCGTAGGCGCCGCCCGCGACGACGACCACACCGGCGCCGAGCAGCACCAGCTTGCTGCGGCCCTTCTTCTTCGGCGCGGCCTGCGCCTTGGGCTTCGGCGCGGGGGCCGGCTCCGGCACGGCGGCCGGGTCGGTCTGGTTCCCGGCGCCGCCGAACGGGGAGTTGCCGCCGCTCGGGACGACCGGGATGCCGCTGGTGACGGTGTGTCCGGAGACGTTGTCGGCACGGCGGTAGCCGGGGGTGCCCGGTTCGGGGGCCGGCTTCTGCGGGGTGAGGATCGCGGTGTCGTCGCTGAGCCCGCCGGGACCACCCGGAGGCGCGGCCGGAGCGCCGGGCACCGCCGGACCGTCCAGGTCGGCGATGTCGGCGAGGGCGCTGTGCGGCGGCGGAGTGCTCCGGCCGCCGCTGCCCGGGGCCGCGAACGGGTCGGCGCCCGGGCGGGGGCCGCCGGCCGACGGGGCGAGGGCGCCGTCGCCGGTGACGGGGCCGCTGGTGGGGCCGGCCGGGCCGCCGCCCAGGCCGCCGGGGCCGTTCGGACCGCCCAGGCCGCTGGCGCCGCCGTGCCCGTTGGCACCGCTCGCGCCCGTGCCGAAGCCGTCGTGCCCGGGGGCGCCCGCACCGCCGTAGGTGTCCTGGCCGCCGTTCTCCGAGAAGTACGGCAGTTCGTCGCGGCGGGATTCGGCGTTCGCGGCCGGGCCGGGGCGGGAACCGCCCGCCAGCGGGCCCGCGTTCAGCGCCTCGGTCACGTCGAAGGAGCCGGTGCCGCCGCCGTGTCCGGGGGCGACGGGGCCGCCGGTGGCGCCGGGCAGGCCGGCGCCGTTCGTGGTGCCGGAGCGGGTGGCGCCGGGGACGCTCATGGAGCCGACGACGCCGCCGGGACGGCCGCCGCCGGAGCGTGCGCCGGTGGTACCCGTCGTACCGGACGCTCCCGCACCACCCGGACGGGCGGCCGGCGCACCCGTGGCGCCACCGGTACCGGTGGAACCGCCCTGGGTTCCGCCGCCGCCCGGACCGCCCTTGGGCGCCGAGGACTTGCGGGGTGCGAACCAGTCGCTGGCCTTCTCGTCGGCCTGGGCCGGCGGCGCGGCAGGGGCCTCGGCGGCCGGGCGCTCGGCCGCGGGCCGCGTGTCGGCGGCGGGCGCGTCCTCACCGGCGTCGGTGTCGCCGACGGGCTTGCGCACGACGACCGGCGGAATCGGCCGGGATCCGGGGATGTTGATCCGGATCCGGGTCGTCAGCGTGGTCTCGGTCTTCTTCTCCTCCGGCTGCGTGCCCGAACGGCCCGCACCCGAACCGTCATCGGTAGCCATGGGGGTCCCGTACGGCGGCGTGCCGGAGGGGTATGCGGCTCCTCCACGCCCGTTGGGCCCGGAGGACGGAGTGTCAGTTTCACGACTCAAGGCAGGTTCTCCCAGTTGGCTCCGCCGCCCGTTACGACCTCGCGGGCGGCTCGGCGGCGCGCACCACCATACTGGCCACTTCTGGCGCTTATCCCATGACCGCTGAGGAAACCCACACCGGACTCGCACGTGCGTGGTACGGCGAAGTGGTACGTCACTTCCCAAGTCGGGCGGGGCCGCCGCCAGGTTGCCGCCCCGCGCCGATGGTGGCGCAGATCACAGCGACCACCATGCCACCCAGCAGGAAGAGATAGGACGACCCCCCGGCACTGAACAGGAAGTCGCCCTCGGGGCGCGAGGTGGTGAGCAGGATGACGGCGATGATCCAGCCGGCCACCGGTGCCACGGCCCCGCCGCGCCCGCCGGTGGCGTACGCACCGCCGAGGAACAGCCCGGCCGAGCCGACGAGCGCGAGCAGCAGCCCGCCGGGGAACCAGCCGGCCTGCACCAGGGTCCCGGCGAGACCGACGACCGCACCGAGCAGGAAGAGGCCGGCGTAGGCGGCGACGCGTCCGGCGGAGGGCCGTTGCAGCGGCTGGGCGAGCATCGGTCCCTGTCCCGAGTTGCTCATGTCCCCGCCCCCTCGACGCCCGCGAACAGGTCGCTCTCCCCGGGCTCGGCCGTGCCGCGCACCAGCTCGTAGTACTCGGTGGTGAACAGCGGCTGGGCCAGCTCGTTGGAGAGCGCGAAGTACGGCTCGGCCACCTCGATCTGGGTGACGTGGGCGCGCATCGCGGCGGCCTTGGCGGCGGCGTACGGCGCGCCGTCGACGGCGGTGGTGATCCGCCCGTCGTCCACGACACCCGGCACGTCGGCCAGGGACGCGCTCTTGTCGAACGGCAGTGCGGACAGCTCCTCCTGGAGCCGCTCGAAGGCGGCCTCGGCGACGGAGCGCGGGACGCGGTTCCAGTAGACCTTCGCGATCCGGTGCCCGCGCTCGTCCGCCAGCTCGGCGGCGCGCATGGCGACCCGGTGGGCCTGGATGTGGTCCGGGTGGCCGTATCCGCCGTTGTCGTCGTACGTCACGAGCACCTGGGGCCGGACGTCGAGGATCACCTCGGCAAGCCGCCCGGCGGCCTCGTCGACACCGGCCTGCCAGAAGCACCCCGGGTCCTCGTTGTCCGCGATGCCCATCATCCCGGAGTCCCCGTACCGCCCCGCGCCGCCGAGCAGCCGGGCGTCGCTCACCCCGAGCGCACGCACGGCGTCGGCCAGCTCGCCACGCCGGTGCAGGCCCAGCGCGGCACCGGTCAGATGCCGCAGCTCGGGCGGAATGACCTCGCCGCGCTCTCCGAGGGTGCAGGTGACCAGGGTCACATGGACCCCCTCGGCCGCGTACCGGGCCATGGTCGCGCCGTTGTTGATCGACTCGTCGTCCGGATGCGCGTGCACCAGGAGAAGACGCCGGTCGGGCAGTTCCGTCATGGGGTCCACCCTACGAGGCTGCGGCGCTCTTGCAGCGCGGCAGGCCGTCGGCGCGGCAGGCCGTCGGCGGTGACCTCCCGGCCCCTCAGAACTTGATGCTGCCGATCATGCTCGCGACGTTCGTCGTCAGCTGGCTGATCGTGGGTGCGATGGTCGAGGAGGCGAGGTAGAAGCCGAGCAGCATGCAGACGAGCGCGTGCCCGCCCTTCAACCCCGACTTCTTGATCAGCAGGAAGACGATGATCGCCAGCAGCACCACCGCCGAAATCGAGAGTGCCACGGCGGCTCACCTCCAAAGATCGCCAGATCCGGATCAGTTGACCAAGTCCACACGGACGCCAGCGGGTTCATACCCACACAGCGGTAGTGATCATAACTATGCGTGCTCGCGCATCGCTCGGCGCACGGCCGCACAAGGGGGCGCATGGCCAATATGGTCGAGGCATGACGACCGAGGCTGACTCCTTCCCCCGACGGCACGCCCGGACACAGCGGTTCACGCTCGGCGCGCCGCGTTCGTTCACCGTGTCGCCCGACGGTTCGCGTGTCGCGTTCCTCCGCTCCGGCTCCGGCGACGACCGGGCCAACTCCCTTTGGGTTCTCGATCTTCCGGACGGCGCCGAGCGGCCGGCCGCCGATCCGCGCACCCTCCTCGCCGGCGCCTCCGAGGAGCTGTCCGCGCAGGAGCGGGCGCGCCGCGAGCGCAGCCGGGAGGGCGGTGCCGGGATCGTCGGCTACGCCACCGACACGGCCGTGGAGCTGGCGTCTTTCGCCTTGTCAGGGCGGCTTTTCACGGCCGAGCTGCGGGCCGGCACCACGCGTGAACTCCGGGTCCCGGGACCGGTGATCGACCCGCGTCCCGCCCCCGACGGCCGGCACGTCGCGTACGTCGCGCGGGGTGCGCTGCGGGTCGTGGGCGCGGACGGGGAGCAGGACCGGGCCCTCGCGGAACCGGAGTCGGAGCACATCGCCTACGGCCTCGCCGAGTTCATCGCGGCGGAGGAGATGGGGCGTTCGCGGGGCTTCTGGTGGGCGCCGGACGGGCGCCGGCTGCTCGTGGCGCGCGTGGACGACACGCCGGTGAAGCGGTGGTGGATCGCGGATCCGGCCCACCCGGAGCGTGAGCCAGTTAACGTGGCCTACCCGGCCGCCGGCACCCCGAACGCGGACGTGCGGCTGTTCGTGCTCGGCCTCGACGGGGAGCGCACGGAGGTCGGCTGGGACCGGGAGCGCTATCCGTATCTCGCGCGTGTGCACTGGTCAGCGGCGGGTGCGCCGCTGTTGCTGGTGCAGGCGCGGGACCAGCGGAGCCAGCTGTTCCTGGCCGTGGATCCGGACACCGGGGCCACGCGGATGGTGCACGCCGACGAAGATCCGATTTGGCTGGAACTTTTCCCTGGCGTGCCCTGCTGGAGCCCCTCAGGGCAGCTCGTCCGCATCGTGGACGAGGGGGGCACCCGGGCGCTCGCGGTCGGCGAACGTCCCCTGACCAGCGGTCAGTTGCACATCCGGGCGGTGCTGGACGTGGGCGAGAGCGACGTGCTGGTTTCCGCCTCGACCGGCCACGAGGCACATGCCGGGGAAATTGGCGAAGTTCATGTGTACCGCGTGAACGAACTGGGTGTGGAGCGTGTGTCCCAGGAGCCCGGTGTGCACACGGCGACGCGTGCGGGCGATGTGACGGTGCTCGTGTCCACGAGCCTGGACCGGCCCGGCGCCCGGGTGCAGGTGCTGCGTGACGGAAAGACGGTGGCCACTGTCCGGTCATATGCCGAAGATCCCGGTCTGTCCCCTCGGGTGACCCTGGTCGAGGGGGGCGCACGCCGAATTCCGTGCGCCGTGCTTATGCCCCGGGACTACTCCGGGGACACGCCCCTGCCGGTCCTGCTGGACCCCTACGGCGGACCGCACGGCCAGCGGGTGGTCGCCGCGCACAACGCCCACCTCACCTCGCAGTGGTTCGCCGACCAGGGCTTCGCGGTGATCGTCGCCGACGGGCGCGGCACCCCGGGGCGTTCGCCGGGCTGGGAGAAGTCGGTCCGGGACGACCTCGCGGCCGTCGTGCTGGAGGACCAGGTCGCCGCGCTGCACGCGCTCGCCGAGCGGTTCCCGCTGGACCTCGGCCGGGTGGCGATCCGGGGCTGGTCCTTCGGCGGCTATCTCGCGGCGCTCGCGGCGCTGCGCCGCCCGGACGTCTTCCACGCGGCGGTCGTCGGAGCGCCGGTCACCGACCTCCGGCTGTACGACACCCACTACCAGGAGCGCTACCTCGGCGACCCGGGCGAGCGGCCCGAGGTCTACCGGCGCAACTCGCTGGTGGACGACGCGGGCCTGGTCGACCCGGCCGAACCGCACCGCCCGATGATGATCATCCACGGTCTGGCGGACGACAACGTGGTGGTCGCCCACTCCCTGCGGCTGTCCTCCGCCCTGCTGGCCGCCGGCCGTGCGCACGAGGTCCTGCCGCTGTCCGGGGTGACGCACATGACCCCGCAGGAGACGGTCGCCGAGAACCTGCTCCGGCTCCAGCTGGACTTCCTCAAGCGGTCGCTGGGCATGGCATAGCGCCGCAAACACCCCTCAACCGCGTTAACACGCAGGCAACTTCACAGAAGCCGTACCGATATACGGACGCTGGATCCTGAACAGCGTACGGCCGTGCGGGTGCCGTAAGCGGGCCGGGATGCGCCATGTCATCCCGGCCCGCTGCCGTTCTCCCCGGCGGCGCCCTCCGCCGGGACCACCTGGAGCTCCTCCGCGAAGTGGCAGGCGGAGTCGTGGGCCGCCGGACCCGTGCCGCCCCGGAAGACCTCCGGGACCGCCAGCGCCGGGACCTCCACCACGCACCGCTCCCGGGCCTTCCAGCAGCGGGTGCGGAAGCGGCAGCCGGAGGGGATGTTCGCCGGCGAGGGCACGTCACCGGTGAGGATGATCCGCTCGCGCCGGTCGCGGGCCTCGGGGTCGGGGACGGGGACCGCCGACAGGAGCGCCTGGGTGTAGGGGTGTGTGGGATGGTCGTAGATCTCGGTGTCCCGGCCGGTCTCCACGATCCGGCCCAGGTACATGACCCCGACCCGGTCCGAGATGTGCCGCACGATCGACAGGTCGTGGGCGATGAAGACGTAGGAGAGGTCGAACTCGGACTGGAGCCGGTCGAGCAGGTTGATCACCTGGGCCTGGACCGAGACGTCGAGGGCGGAGACGGGTTCGTCGGCGACGATGACCTCCGGGCGCAGCGCCAGCCCCCGGGCGATGCCGATGCGCTGGCGCTGGCCGCCGGAGAACTGGTGCGGATAGCGGTTGACGTACTCCGGGTTGAGGCCGACGACGTCCAGCAGTTCCTGGACCCGGCGGCGGCGCTCGCCCTTCGGGGCCGCCTCGGGGTGGATGTCGTACGGCTCCCCGACGATGTCGCCGACGGTCATGCGGGGGTTGAGGGAGGTGTACGGGTCCTGGAAGACCATCTGGATGTTGCGGCGTACGGCCTTCAGGGCGCGGCCGGACAGCCGGGTGATGTCCTCGCCCTTGAACCGGATCGACCCGGCCGTCGGGCGTTCCAGGTTGCACAGCAGCTTGGCGACCGTGGACTTGCCGCAGCCGGACTCGCCGACGATGCCGAGGGTTTCGCCCCTGCCGAGGGTGAAGTCGACGCCGTCGACGGCCCTGATCGCGCCGATCTGCTTCCTGAAGAGGACGCCCCGGGTGAGCGGGTAGTGCTTGACGAGCCCGCTGACCTGGAGGATCGGCTCACTGCTCGGGGCCATGCAGGCACTCCCTCCAGAAGTGGCAGGCGCTGCCCCGGGCCGGGGACACCGCGTACAGGGCCGGTTCGTCCGTACGGCAGACGTCCTGGGCCATCGGGCAGCGGGGGTGGAAGGCGCAGCCGGGCGGGATGCTCGTCAGGTTCGGCGGCAGGCCCTTGATGGCGTACAGTTCCTGGCCCTTCTGGTCCAGGCGCGGGATGGAGTCCAGCAGGCCCCGGGTGTAGGGGTGGGCGGGGGCCTTGTACAGGTCGAGGACGGGCGCGGACTCGACGATGCGGCCCGCGTACATCACGGCGATGCGGTCGGCGACGTCGGCGACGACGCCGAGATCATGGGTGATGAGGATGAGCCCCATGCGGTACTCGCGCTGCAGCTCCGCGAGCAGGTCCATGACCTGGGCCTGCACGGTGACGTCGAGGGCGGTGGTGGGCTCGTCGGCGATGACCAGCGCGGGCTCCAGGGCAAGCGCCATGGCGATCATGATGCGCTGGCGCATGCCGCCGGAGAACTGATGGGGATAGTCCCGCACCCGCTGCGCGGCCCCCGGGATCCGCACCCGCTCCATCAGCTCGACGGCCCTGGCCCGCGCGTCCTTCTTCGACATGCCCCGGTGCACGACGAACATCTCGCCGAGCTGATCGCCCACGCAGACGACGGGGTTGAGGGCCGACAGGGCGTCCTGGAAGATCATGGCCATGTCGGCGCCCCTGATCTTCCGCCGCTCCTCTTCCTTCAGCCTCAGCAGATCCTGTCCCTGGAAGAGGATCTGTCCGCCGGTGATCCTGCCGGGCGGCATGTCGAGGATCCCCATCACGGCCTGCGCCGTCACCGACTTGCCCGACCCGGACTCCCCGAGCACGGCCAGCGTCTCGCCCGCGTCCACGGCGTACGACACCCCGTTGACCGCCCTGGCGACCCCGTCCCGGGTCCGGAACTCCACGTGCAGGTCCCGCACTTCGAGCAGCACGGCACGATCACCTCAGCTTCGGGTCGAGAGCGTCGCGGACCGCGTCGCCGAGCATGATGAACGCCAGCACCGTGACGGCCAGTGCCCCCGAGGGCCACAGGAGGGCGTGCCCCGCCCACCCCCGCCCACTCCACGCCACCGGCCCGGACCGGCACCGCCCTGGACCCGAACCTCCACGCCACTCCCGCACGTCAAGAAGCACACCCCTCACCTCAACTTCGGATCGAGAGCGTCGCGGACCGCGTCGCCGAGCATGATGAACGCCAGCACCGTGACGGCCAGTGCGCCCGAGGGCCACAGGAGGGCGTGGGGGGCGTTGCGGATGTAGGGGGAGGAGGCGGAGATGTCGATGCCCCAGGAGACGCTGGGGGGTTTCAGCCCCACGCCGAGGTAGGACAGGGTCGCCTCCAGGGCGATGTACGTGCCGAGGGCGATGGTGGCGACCACGATCACCGGGGCCACCGCGTTGGGGGCGATGTGGCGCAGCAGGATGCGGGTGTCCGAGGCGCCGAGGGCGCGGGCGGCCTGGACGTAGTCGTGCTGCTTGGCGGTGATGACCGAGCCGCGCGCGATGCGGGAGATCTGCGGCCAGCCGAGCAGCACCATGAACCCGATGACCGGCCAGACCGTATTGCTGGTCACCACGGAGAGGAGGACGAGACCGCCGAGGACGACCGGGATGGCGAAGAAGATGTCGGTGATCCGGGACAGGATCGCGTCCCACACGCCGCCGAAGTAGCCCGCGAGGCCCCCCAGGACGGAGCCGAGGACGGACACCCCGAGCGTGGCCAGCACGCCGACCGTGACGGACGTACGGGCGCCGTAGACGGTGCGGGTGTAGACGTTGCAGCCCTGTCCGTCGTACCCGAAGGGCGCGCCCGGTCCCGAGCCGTCCTGGGCCCTGGCCAGGTCGCAGGTCAGGGGGGAGCCGGAGGCGATCGCCGAGGGCCACAGGGAGACGAGGACCAGGAAGACGATGACCAGGGCGGAGAGCAGGAAGACCGGGTTGCGGCGCAGGTCGCGCCAGGCGTCGGACCAGAGGGAGCGCGGCTTGCCGACCGGGCCGGCAGGCGCCGGGCCGGTCGGCGTCGGTTCCAGGGTCGTCGCCTCGCTCGCCGCGAGGTCCATGGCACCGCCCATGCCGGTCCCGGCGATCGCGCGCTCGGGCTCGTACGGCTGCTCAGGCATAGCGGATCCTCGGGTCGAGTACGGCGTACAGGAGGTCGACGACGAGGTTGGCGACCAGGAAGACCAGGACGAGGACCGTCACGAAGCCGACGACCGTCTGGGTGTTCTGGCGCAGGATGCCCTGGTACAGCTGGTAGCCGACGCCGTGGATGTTGAAGATGCGCTCGGTGACGATCGCGCCGCCCATCAGCGCGCCGACGTCGGTGCCGATGAACGTGACCACGGGGATGAGCGAGTTGCGCAGCAGGTGCCGTACGACGACGCGGTGGCGGGGCAGGCCCTTGGCGACGGCCGTGCGGACGTAGTCGGACCGTTTGTTCTCGGCGATCGAGGTGCGGGTGAGCCGGGTGACGTAGGCGAGGGAGACCGAGGCGAGGACGAGGCCCGGCACGATCAGCTCGTCGATCGGGGCGGCCGGCGAGACGGACGGTTTGATCCAGCCCCACTGGACGCCGAGGAGCAGCTGGAGCAGCAGGCCGGTGACGAAGGTGGGGACGGAGATCACCACCAGGGTGCCGAGGAGGACGCCCGTGTCGACGGGTCGGCCGCGGCGCAGGCCGGTCACGACGCCGAGCGTGATGCCGATGACGATCTCGCAGACGACGGCGACGATCGTCAGCCGGACGGTGACGGGGAACGCCGTCGACATCAGCTCGGTGACCTTCTGCCCGTTGAACGCCGTACCGAAGTCGCCGGTGAAGACGTTCCCCATGTAGGTCGCGTACTGCTGCCAGACGGGCTTGTCCAGGCCGAACTCGCGGCGCAGCTGGGCGGCGGTGCCCGGGTCGCAGGCCCGCTCGCCGCACAGGCCCGCGACGGGGTCGCCCATCACGTTCACCATGAGGAAGATCAGCAGCGTGGAGCCGATGAACACCGGGACCATCTGCAGCAGCCGCCTGACCACGTAGCGCCCCATGCCGGCTCAGCTGACCTTGATCGCGTAGTAGACGGGGACGCTGAACGGATTGAGTGCCACGTCGGACAGCCGCTCGGAGTATCCGCCGCTGCCGTTCTGGTACCAGAGCGGGATGGCGGCCATGTGGTCGCGGACGACCTCCTCGGCCTGCTGGAAGTCGGCGATGGCCCTGGGCCGGTCCGTCTCGGCGTTGGCCCGGTCGATGAGCCGGTCGAAGTCCTGGTTCGACCACTTGCCGTCGTTGGAGGAGGCGTCGGTGTAGTAGAGCGGCTGGAGGAAGTCCTGGATGAGGGGGTAGTCCATCTGCCAGCCCGAGCGGAAGGGGCCGGTCATCTTGTGCTGCCCGATCTGGTTGCGGTAGTCGGCGAAGGTGCCGACGGGGTTGCCGACGCAGGCCTTGCCGTTGCCGAGGGCGTTGTTGATGGAGTTGCACACGGCGTCCACCCACTGTCTGTGCGAACCGGTGTCCGCGTTGTACGTGATCCTGACCTGGCCGCCGGGGATCCCGCCGCCCTCTTTGATCAGCTTTCTGGCCTCGGCGGGGCGGTAGCCGCAGGCGCTGCCGCACAGGCCGGGCCTGTAGCCGCCGGCCAGGCCGAGGACGGGGGAGGTCCAGTCGGTGGCCGGGGTGCGGGTGCCACGGAAGATGGTCCGCGTGATCTGTTTCCGGTCGATGGCCATGGAGAGTCCGGTGCGTACCTTCTCCGAGCCCGGCCTGTTCCAGCCGGGTTCGTAGTAGGGGAAGGCGATCGTCTGGATGATGCCGGCGGGCGTGTTGATGTAGCGGTTGCCCAGGTCGCTCCTGACGTTCTTCAGTTGGGCGGCCGGGATGTCGTCGACGAGGTCGAGGTTGCCGGCCATCAGGTCGGTGTAGGCGGTGTTGTTGTCCGTGTAGACCCGCAGGGTCACGCCGCCGTTGCGGGCCCTGTCGGGGCCGGGGTAGGCGTCCCACTTCCTCAGGGTCATCTGCGAGCCCTTCGTGTAGGACTCGATGGTGTACGGGCCGTTGCCGACCGGCTTGTCGAGCCAGGCCGCGTGGTGCGTGAAGAAGGCGCGGGGCAGCGGGGCGAAGGCGGCGTAGCCGAGGGTGTCGGGGAAGCCGGAGAACTTCTGGTTCAGCCGGACGGTGAAGGTGTGGTCGTCGACGACCCTGAGCCCGGACAGGGTGCCGGCGCTCTGGGTGCCGCTCTCGGGGTGGACCTTGTCGTACCCGTCGATGTAGCCGAAGAAGTAGGCGTTCTTCTGGTTGTTCCGCAGGCTCGCCCCGTAGTTCCAGGCGTCCACGAAGGAGCGGGCGGTCACCTTCTCGCCGTTGGAGAAGCGCCAGTCCTTCAGCCGGACGGTGAAGTTCTGCGAGTCCGTGGTGTCGATGGACCGCGCGACCCAGTTCTCCGCCCGGGCGGTCCTCGGGTCGTACCTCTTCAGCCCGCGGAAGATCATGTCGAGGACCTTGCCGCCCTGCACCTCGTTGGTGTTGGCCGGCTCCAGCGGGTTCTGCGGGTCGCCCCAGGAGGAGCTGAGCACGGCGGTGCCGACGCTGCCGCCGGCGCCGCCCCCGCAGGCCGTCGCGACGAGCGCCAGGACCCCCGCTCCGGCGGCCCATCGCGCGAGCGCGATTCCACCCATGGCCGCCTCCTCCACGATCAACAACCCGGTACCGGTCAATATCGGCTGATTGCGAGCATTCCGCATGCGCGCCGCCGGATTGAGGGGCCTTTAGGGGGACACGTCAGCCGAATGCAGGCACCCGTCCGCGGACGGTCGGACGATCTTGCGGGAGGAGCGCAACGGATCTTCGCGTAACGATGCCGAAACGTTGGATTGCGACGGGTCGATGTACGCATGTCGACACACCACCGTCCGCATATCGAACTCATTGACCGATTTGCCTAGTTGGTCCGATGTGAAGCACGGATTGATTGCAGTGCACTACCCGCGTAGCTACGGAATGGTCAAGGCAGAGTAAATAAGGTAAAGACGCAACCAAGGCGACCGAGAATTTATTGACCTTGAATGAATTGCGTTGAAAAAGTCCGGCGTAGCCCGTAGGGAGCGCCCTGCGGAGCCTTGACCCACAAGGCACGGAGCATCATGACCACCCCCGCATCCCCTTCCCCGGCCGCCCCACTCGAGGTGACCGACGAAGACAGCGCCGCATCGGCGAAGCCCGGCGACCCCAAGGGCTCCGAGAGCCGCTCCCCGGGGCGCCTGGCCTGGATCCGCTTCAGGCGGGACCGGACGGGCGTCATATCCGCCTTTGTGGTGATCTTCTTCTTCGTCGTGGGCGTCGGCGCGCCGCTGATCGCCAAGCTGTACGGGAAGGACCCGTACACGACGTACGGCATGAACATCCCGGGCCTGTTCAACCAGTTCAACTACCCGGTCAAGCCCAACGGCGGCATCAGCTCCGACTTCTGGTTCGGCATCGAGCCGCAGCTCGGCCGGGACGTGTTCACGTTCCTGCTCTACGGCATCCGCAACTCGCTGATGATCGCCACCGCCGCCGCGCTGCTGACCACCGTGCTCGGCGTCGTCATCGGCATCACCGCCGGCTACCTGGGCGGCAAGACGGACTACTTCGTCGGCCGGATCATCGACATCCTGCTGGCGTTCCCGCAGACCCTGTTCTTCATCGCCTTCTGGCCCGTGGTCATCGCGATCTTCGTCTCGTCCGAGGAGAACACGCCGACCTGGCTGACCGTCGTCAGCCTCATCACGGTGATGACGGCCTTCGGCTGGGCCTCCATCGCGCGACTGCTGCGCGGCGAGGTACTCGCCCTGCGCGAGCGCGAGTTCGTCGAGGCGGCCAAGGTCACCGGCGCCTCCCCGGCCCGCATCATCTTCAAGGAACTGCTGCCCAACCTGTGGACCCCGATCCTCATCCAGGCAACGCTGCTCCTCCCGACCTACGTCACCGCTGAAGCAGGTCTCGCGTTCCTCGGCGTCGGGCTCTCCGACCCGACGCCCGACTGGGGCGTGATGATCCAGAACGGCGCCAAGGTCTACCAGGACGACATCACCTTCATGCTCTTCCCGGGTGTGTCCATGGTGATCTTCGTCGTCGCCTTCAACCTTCTCGGCGACTCGGTCCGCGACGCACTGGACCCGAAGACCAAGCGCTGAGTTCCACCCCGACCGGGCGACGGGGCCCGGCCGGGGTCAAGCACCTCTTGTCATCCACTAAGAAAACGGGTCAGCCATGTCTCTCTCCCGCAGAAACTTTGTCATCGCCACCTCTGTCGCGGCCGCGGGCTCGACGCTGCTGTCCGCGTGCAGCAGCGGCGGCGGGGGCGGCACCGGCAACACCCCGACCGACGGCGCCACCTCGTACACCGGCGCCAAGGTCACCATCGGCACCAAGGCCGACTCGACCGGCCCGGCCCCGGAGATCCCCGGCGCGAAGAAGGGCGGCACGATCTACGGCCTGGCGCCGCAGGACTTCTCGCACCTCGACCCGCAGCGCATCTACTTCGCGTACAACTCCACGGCCGCGCTGCTCCTGCACCGCTGCCTGACCGGCTACAAGATCGACTCCACGGGCCACCAGAAGCTCGTCGGCGACCTCGCCACCGACACCGGCACCGCCTCCGCCGACAACAAGACCTGGACCTTCACGCTGAAGGACGGTCTGAAGTGGGAGGACGGCAGCGAGCTGACCGTCGACGACGTCCGTCACGGCATCGAGCGTCTGTGGGCCCCGTTCATCACCGAGGGCGCCACCTACGTCCAGGCCGCGCTGACCGGCAGCAGCGCCAAGTGGCGTGACGCGTACGAGGGCCCGTACAAGGGCAAGCACCTCGACTCGATCGTCACCGACAAGACGAAGCGGACGATCACCTTCAAGCTGGCCGAGCCCAAGCCGGACTTCAACTTCACGCTGGCGATGCACTCGTACGCCGCCACGTCCGTGAAGCTGGACACCAAGGAGAAGTACGACAAGCAGCCGGCCTCCTCGGGTCCGTACAAGATCAAGGCCCACACGACCGACAAGTCGATGGTCCTGATCCGCAACTCGAACTGGGACCCGGCGACCGACTCGATCCGCAACGCCTACCCGGACGGCTTCGAGTTCACCTTCGGCATCGAGTCGCTCGACTCCACCGACCGCTTCATCGCGGACCAGGGCAACGACCAGTTCGCCGTGTCGATCTACAAGGGCGTCCCGGCCGAGCGCATCCAGAAGGTGCTCACCGACCCGCAGCTGAAGGCCCGCAGCTTCAACGGCCTCACCCCGGGCGTCTACTACTACGCGATCAACACCAAGCGCGTCACCGACCTGAAGGTCCGCCAGGCCCTGAACTACGCCTGGCCGCTGCAGCAGATCCGCCAGATCTACGGCGGCCCGTCCGCCGGCGACCTCGCGACCACGATCATGAGCCCGGACCTCATCGGCTACACGAAGTACGACCTCTACGGCAAGGACACCAAGCCGCAGGGCGACCCGGACAAGGCCAAGGCGCTCCTGAAGGAGGCCGGCAAGCTGGGCATGAAGGTCGTCTACGCGTACCCGAAGGACCCGACCTACGACAAGACCAAGGTCGTCATCGAGAACGCGCTGAAGGCGGCCGGCTTCACGCCGGTCATCAAGGCGGTCGACAACACCACGTACTACGACCAGATCCAGCAGATCAACAACAGCTACGACGTGATGTGGTTCGGCTGGTCCCCGGACTGGCCGACCGCCTACACCGTGATCCAGCCGCTGTTCGACGGCGGTGCCATCGGCAACGGCCAGAACAACATCTCGCAGACCAACATCAGCTGGATCAACGACGGGATCAAGAAGAACGCGGTGATCGCCGACCAGCAGGAGGCGGGCAAGGCCTGGGCCGCGCTGGACAAGCGGATCATGCAGGAGGTCGCGCCGATCATCCCGGAGACGTTCCAGCGCCGTTACTACCTGTACGGCTCGAAGGTCGGCGGCGCGCAGTACGACCCGAACTTCTCGGCGACCCTGCTGTACAAGACCTTCGTGAAGGCCTGACGTTCCACCCCCGGCGGGGCGGCCACGACGCCGCCCCGCCGTCTCACCCCCTACGGCATCCCGTCAGGAAAACCCAACTGCCATGCTCCGCTTCCTCATCCGCCGGACCCTCGGCGCCGCTGTGATCCTGCTGATCATCAGCGCCCTGGTGTTCGTCCTGTTCTACGCCGCTCCGCGTGACCCCGCCCGCATCGCGTGCGGCAAGGTCTGCACCCCCGAGACCCTGGCCCTGGTGAAGAAGAACCTGGGGATCGATCATTCGCTCCCCGTGCAGTACTGGGACTGGCTCAAGGGCGTGTTCACGGGGCGTGACTACGCCTCCTTCGGGCACTGCAACGCGCCGTGCCTCGGCTACTCGTTCCAGAACCGCGAGCCGGTCATGGGCACCATCCTGGACCGCTTCCCGACCACCATCTCCCTGGCCATCGGCAGCGCCGTGGTCTTCGTGATCTTCGGTGTCGGCACCGGCATGCTGGCCGCGGTGAAGCAGGGCAAGGCCCTCGACAAGATCGCCAGCTCGGCCTCGCTGATCGCGTCGTCGATGCAGATCTACGTCGTCGGCGTCTTCGCCACCTACCTCCTCGTGGACCAGTGGCACCTGCTGGTGCGGGCCAACTACACGCCGTTCACCCAGAATCCCGGCCAGTGGTTCGAGGGCCTGCTGGTGCCGTGGCTGGTGCTGTCGCTGATCTTCACCGCCAACTACACCCGTATGACCCGCTCCCAGATGGTCGAGTCGCTCAGCGAGGACTACGTCCGCACCGCCCGCGCCAAGGGCCTCTCGCGCCGTACGGTGTTCTTCCGCTTCGCCTGGCGCGGCGCGATGGGCCCGATCGTCACCATCTTCGGTCTCGACCTCGGCACGCTGCTCGGCGGCGCGATCATCACCGAGTCGACCTTCAGCCTCCAGGGCATCGGTGCGCTGTCGGTGAAGGCGGTCAACACCAGCGACCTGCCGATGCTGCTCGGAGTCGTCCTGGTCGCCGCCGCGGCGATCGTCGTCTTCAACATCATCGTCGACTCCGTGTACGCCCTCATCGACCCGCGCGTGCGCCTCGCTTAAGGAGAGACCATGAGCACCCCCTTCCTCTCCCTGCGCGACCTGAAGGTCCACTTCTCCACCGAGGACGGCGTCGTCAAGGCCGTCGACGGGCTGTCGTTCGACCTGGAGAAGGGCAAGACGCTCGGCATCGTCGGCGAGTCCGGCTCCGGCAAGTCCGTCACCAACATGGCGATCCTGGGTCTGCACGACCCGCGGAACACCACGATGGACGGCGAGATCGTGCTCGACGGCAAGGAGCTGATCAGCGCCACCGAGTCCGAGCTGGAAAAGCTGCGCGGCAACAAGATGTCCATGATCTTCCAGGACGCGCTGGCCTCGCTCTCGCCTTACCACACCATCGGCGCGCAGATCGCCGAGACGTACCGCAAGCACACCGGCGCCTCCAAGAAGGAGGCCCGGGCGCGGGCGATCGAGATGCTGCGCCGGGTCGGCATCCCCCAGCCCGACACGCGCGTGGACGACTACCCGCACCAGTTCTCCGGCGGTATGCGCCAGCGCGCGATGATCGCCATGGCGCTGGTCTGCGACCCCGAGCTGCTGATCGCCGACGAGCCGACCACGGCCCTCGACGTGACGGTCCAGGCCCAGATCATGGACCTGCTCAAGGACCTCCAGCAGGAGTTCGGCACCGCCATCATCTTCATCACCCACGACCTCGGCGTCATCGCCGACATCGCGGACGACGTGCTGGTGATGTACGGCGGCCGGTGCGTGGAGCGCGGCACCAAGAAGCAGGTGCTGAGCGCCCCGGACCACCCCTACACCCTGGGTCTGCTGAACTCGATGCCGAGCCTGGAGGGACCGGTCGACGTGCCGCTCTCCCCCATCCCCGGCTCCCCGCCCTCGCTGCTCAACCCGCCGTCCGGCTGCCGCTTCCACCCGCGCTGCGCGTTCGCCGAGAAGGTGTCGGACGGCCGGTGCTCCACCGAGCGCCCGACGCTGGAGGTGGCCGAGGGCCGAGGCTCCGCCTGCCACCTCACCGCGGAGCAGAAGCAGGACCTCTTCGCCGACTTCGCCGGAACCCGGCACAACTGACGGACACCAGACGGGACTTCACGACCATGAGCAACACGAACCCCCTCCTGGACGTCTCCGGGCTCACGAAGCACTTCCCGATCAAGGGCGGCTTCCCCGTCCGCCGTACGGTCGGCGCGGTGCAGGCGGTCGACGGCCTGGACTTCCAGGTGGCCGAGGGCGAGAGCCTGGGCCTCGTCGGCGAGTCGGGCTGCGGCAAGTCGACCACGGGCCGGCTGATCACCCGCCTCCTCGAACCGACCGGCGGCAAGATCACATACCGCGGGCAGGACATCACGCACGCGGGCCGCAAGCAGCTGGCGCCGATCCGCTCCGAGATCCAGATGATCTTCCAGGACCCGTACGCCTCGCTGAACCCCCGGCAGACGGTCGGCAAGATCATCTCCGGCCCCATGGAGATCAACGGCATCCGGCCGGAGGGCGGCCGGGAGAACCGGGTCCGTGAACTCCTGGAGATCGTCGGTCTCAACCCCGAGCACTACAACCGCTTCCCGCACGAGTTCTCCGGCGGCCAGCGCCAGCGCATCGGCGTGGCCCGGGCGCTGGCCCTGGAGCCGAAGCTGATCGTCGCCGACGAGCCGGTCTCGGCCCTGGACGTCTCGATCCAGGCCCAGGTCGTCAACCTGCTCCAGAAGGTCCAGAAGGAACTGGGCATCGCGTTCGTCTTCATCGCCCACGACCTCGCGATCGTCCGGCACTTCTCGCAGCGCGTCGCGGTGATGTACCTGGGCAAGATCGTCGAGATCGCCGACCGCGCGGACCTGTACGACAACCCCCGTCACCCGTACACCCGGGCCCTGCTCTCCGCCGTGCCCGAGGCGACGGTGGACGCGGAGCCGCGCGAGCGCATCCGCCTGGTCGGTGACGTGCCCTCCCCGATCAACCCGCCCTCCGGCTGCCGCTTCCGCACCCGCTGCTGGAAGGCGACGGAGAAGTGCGCGACGGAGGCACCGCCGCTGGTGCAAGTGGACGGCAACAAGCCTGGCCACCTCACGGCCTGCCACTACCCGGAGACGCAGGAGACGGCCCCTGCCCCCCGCCCGGCCAAGGCCGACCTCGTCAAGGACGCCGAGACGGCAGCCTGACCCGAACAGGCCCCACCCGAAGGCCCGCGCCCGCCCAGGCGCGGGCCTTCGGCGTTGGCCGCCCCTCTCCCCCTTCGGCCCCCGTCGTCCACGCCCCTTCCTGGAACGAATGCGGCCCCCTCCCTCCAGCCGACAGCCCTGCACAGCCGGCTCCAGGGCCCGGCACCGGCCAGGCCCACCGCCCTTCCGGGCCGCTCTCTGAAGCGAGCGGCCCCACGACCACGCTCCGACTCAGGCCACGCCCGAGCCGCCCTCGCCCTCCCACCCGCCACCTTCACCACCTTCATCAACGCCTTGAAGCACCAAAGTTGAGAGAGGTTCAAGAACTCCACCGGAACCTGACACACCGTTCAGTTTCGTGTGTCACACTGCCGCGGTGGTAGATCATTCGTTCGCCGATCTCTCGCTCGCCGCGCTCTACGACAGCCTCAACCCCTGGGGGCCGGGTGACGACTTCTACCTCGGTCTGGTGCGGGAGGCCCGCGCGGTGCTGGACATCGGATGCGGGACCGGGCGCCTGCTGCGGCGGGCCCGGGCCGAGGGGCATCCGGGGCGGCTGACGGGACTCGATCCGGCCGCCGCCATGCTCGTCCAGGCGCGCAGAGCCCGGCCGGACGGCGTCGAGTGGGTGCTCGGGGACACCCGAGTGCGAAGCTGGGACGGCGAGTTCGACCTCGTCGTCATGACCGGACACGCCTTCCAGGAGCTGACCGGGGACGAGGAGATCCGCCGCCTGCTGCACGCCGTGCGGGAGGCTCTCGGGCCCGGCGGGCGGTTCGTGTTCGAGACCCGTAATCCGGCCGCCCGGGCCTGGGAACGGTGGACCCCGGAGCGGGTGCACGAGGTCACGGCGGCCGACGGCACGCCGGTGCGGATGTGGCACGAGGTCCAGGGCGACGGGCTGCACCGCGGGCGGGTGCGGTTCACCGAGACGTACGAGGGCGACGGCTGGCCCGCGCCCCGGGTCAGCCACGGCGTCCTGCGGTTCCTCGACGACCACGCCCTGCGGGACGTCCTCGGCGAGGCCGGGCTGAGCGTCGTGGCGCAGTACGGTGACTGGCAGCGCGGGCCGCTCACCGCCACCGGCCCCGAGATCATCACCGTGGCCGAAAGGGCGCGCTAGCCCGGCTGCCCGCAGAAGCGCCTCAGGCGCCCGGCTCGCCCGGCCGCTCCTCCAGCGCCGCCAGTGCCGGGTCCAGGATGATGTCCTCGTCCCGCGCCTCGATCGTCGGCTCCTCCGGGAAGTGGCAGGCCGTCAGATGGCCCTCGTGGTTCCCGGAGAGCCGGACCAGCGGTGGCTCCTCCGACGCGCACCTGTCCTGTGCCTTCCAGCAGCGGGTGCGGAAGCGGCAGCCCGAGGGCGGGGCGATCGGGGAGGGGACGTCACCAGCCAGCCGGATGCGCTCGCGGCCCGCGCTGTCGTCGTCCGTGAGGTTCACCTCGGGTACGGCGGACAGCAGGGCGTGGGTGTAGGGGTGGCGGGGACGGACGTAGATGGACTCGCGGTCGCCCACCTCGATGATCTTCCCGAGGTACATCACGGCGACGCGCTGCGAGAAGTGCCGGACGATCGCGAGGTCGTGGGCGATGAAGAGGAAGGCGATGCCGAGCTCGTTCTGGACCTTCTGGAGCAGGTTCACCACCTGAGCCTGGATCGAGACGTCCAGGGCCGAGACCGGCTCGTCGGCGACGATCAGCTTCGGCTCCAGGGCCAGCGCGCGGGCCACGCCGATGCGCTGGCGCTGGCCGCCGGAGAACTCGTGCGGGAAGCGGTTGTAGTGCTCGGGGTTGAGACCGACGATCTCCAGGAGTTCACGGACCCGGTTCTCCCGGCCGCCCTCCGGCCGGATGCCGTTGATCTCCATGGGGCCGGAGATGATCTTGCCGACCGTCTGCCGGGGGTTCAGCGACGAGTACGGGTCCTGGAAGATCATCTGGATCTCGGAGCGGATCGGCGCCAGTTCCCTGCGGCCGGCGTGGCTGATGTCCCGGCCGCGGTAGGTGACCGATCCGGACGTCGGCTCCAGCAGCCGGGTGATCACCCGGCCGGTGGTGGACTTGCCGCAGCCCGACTCGCCGACCAGGCCGAAGCTCTCCCCGGCGTGCACGGTCAGGTCGATGCCGTCCACGGCCTGGACGTGGCCGATGGTCCGGCGGATCGGGAAGCCGCCTTTGACGGGGAAGTACTTGGTCAGCTTCGAGACCTGCAGCAACGGCTCCCCGTCCGTGCCGCCGCCCTGTTCGCGCGGTGCCGGAAGGACCAGGTCCTCTGTCATGCCGGTGACCTCCTGGAACGTCTGACGACCTAGCCCAGTCGGGGCTTGATCTCCTCGATGAAGATGGTCCGCTTCTGGTCCGCGGTGAGATGGCAGGCCGCTGCCCGGTCGGGGGCGAGGAGCGGTCGCTCCCCCGCACAGCGGCCGGTGCCCGCCACCCGGTCCTGGAAGGTGCAGCGGGGGTGGAAGCGGCAGCCGGACGGCGGGCGGAGCAGCGAGGGCGGCGTGCCGGGGATCGGGGACAGCCGGCCGCCTGGATCGGAGTCGAGGCGCGGCATGGAGTTCAGCAGGCCCCAGGTGTACGGGTGCTGGGGCGAGCGCAGCACCTCGTGCGTGGTGCCCCGTTCCACCGCTCCGCCCGCGTACATCACCATGATGTCGTCGGCCATGTCGGCGATCACCCCCAGGTCGTGGGTGATGAAGATGATGCCGGATCCGAACTCCTGTTGCAGGTCCTTGAGCAGATCGAGAATCTGCGCCTGCACGGTCACGTCGAGGGCGGTCGTGGGTTCGTCGGCGATGAGCAGGTCGGGGTCGCAGACCAGCGCCATGGCGATCATCGCGCGCTGGCGCATACCGCCGGAGAACTGGTGCGGATAGTCCTTCGCCCGCTCCTTCGGGTTCGGGATGCCGACCTTGCCGAGCATCTCCACGGCCCGCTCCCAGGCGGCCTTCTTGGAGGCGCCGTTGTGCTTCATGTACGGCTCGGCGATCTGCCGGCCGACGGTGTAGTACGGGGAGAGCGCGGTGAGCGGGTCCTGGAAGATCATGGCGACCTTGTTGCCGCGCAGCTTCTCCAGCTCGGACTCGCGCGCGGTGGTCAACTCCCGTCCGTCGAGCAGGATTTCGCCCTCGACCGTGGTGAACATGGGGTTGTGCAGCCCGAGGACGGTCAGGTTGGTCACCGACTTGCCCGAGCCGGACTCCCCCACGATGCCGAGCGTCCTGCCCCGCTCCAGGTCGAAGGAGAGCCCGTCCACGGCCCGTACGACGCCGTCCTCGGTCCGGAAGCTGACGTGCAGGTCCCGTACGGAGAGAAGAGGGTTGCTCATGACGTCTGCTTCTCCTTCGGCCTCAGGACAGCCGCACGCGCGGGTCGATGAAGGCGTACGCGGCGTCGACGATGATGTTGAACAGCAGGATCATGCTGGCCGAGAAGAGCATCACGCCGAGCAGCAGCGGCAGATCGCTGAAGTTGACGGCCTGCACGGCGAGGTTGCCGAGGCCCGGCAGGCCGAAGGTGTACTCGGTGATGATGGCGCCGCCGAACAGCGAGCCGAGGTCGATGCCGAAGATGGTGACGATCGGGATGAGCGAGCCGCGCCAGGCGTAGCGGAAGAAGACGTAGGCCCGGGACATGCCCTTGGCGCGGGCGGTGCGGACGTGCTCCTCCTGGAGCTGTTCGATCATCGAGGAGCGGGCCATACGGGTGTACTGCGCGGCGAAGATCGTGGACAGCACCACCCAGGGGATGACCAGGCCGCTGAACCAGCTGACGGGGTCCTGGCTGATCGGGGTGTAGGCCGGCTTGTCGAACCAGTGGGTCTGGTAGACGAGGACCGCGAGGGCCAGCGGGCCGAGGAAGTAGATCTGGAGCGAGCTGACGACCATGGCGCCGGCGGTGGCCGTCTTGTCGACCAGCGTGCCGCGCCGCCAGGCGGCGAGCAGTCCGGTGCCGAGGCCGACGAGCAGGAAGCACGCGGCCGCGCCCAGGGTGAGCGAGACGGTGGTGGGCAGGCGGTCCATCAGCGTGCCCCAGACCTGCTCGTCGGTGTGGTACGAGTAGCCGAAGCAGGGGGCGGGGCACGGTCCCTGGGCGAACTGGCCGCTGCCCAGGACGAGGTTGTGCAGGAAGATCCCGTACTGCTCGGTGAGGGGCTTGTCGAGGCCGAGCACATGGTGGATGTTCGCGATGCTGTCCGGGTTGCAGGTCTTGCCGCACATCAGGAGTGCCGGGTCCCGGGGCACCCCGAAGAAGAGCAGGAACGCGACGATGCTCAGCAGGAACAGGATGACGACGGCGCCGATGATCCGGCGCACGAGGAAGCGCAGCATGACAGGGCAGCTCTCAGACGTCGGCGGCCGGGCCGGCACCCGGCGCGCACCCCGACCGGGAGCGCGCCGAGTGCCGTACGGGGACGGTTACTTGATGAAGAGTCGGCGCGGGTCGACGCCGCCGATCACGTCGTCGTAGACGAACCCGCCGACGCCCGAACCGGCGATCTGGACCTGCTTGTAGTAGCCCGTCGGGACGACGTTGACCACCTTGGTCAGCAGGTACTTGTCGAGCTTCTCCCACTCGGCCGCGGCCTTGACCGGGTCGGTGATCGCGCTGATGCGGTCGATCTCGCTGTTCACGTGCGTGTCGTTGACCTGCGAGTAGTTCGCCGCGCCGTCGGCGATCTGCCGGCCGTCGAAGGAGGGCGGGATCACCGTGGAGGCGGACGGCCAGTCGGCGCCCCACGCGCTGTGGAAGATGTCGTAGTTGTTGTTCAGCTTGGAGACCTGGTCGTAGTAGGTCTCGGACGGGATCTCCTGGCGCTGCACGTTGAATCCGGCCTTGGTCAGGCCCGCGGCCATGGCGGTGGAGTACTGCTGACCCTCGTTGGTGTTGATGTAGCCGAAGGTCAGCTTCATGTTGAGCTTGCCGGCGTCCTGGAGCAGTTTCCTGGCCTTGGCCGGGTCGCCGCCGGGGTTCTTCTTCTTGCCGAACGGGTCGAAGGAGGCGTCGTAGCCGGAGACGGTCGGGGAGATGATGCCGCCCGCGACCTCCATGGCGTCGCTGCCGCCGTAGGCCCGCACGAACGGCGAGATCGGCAGGGCGTAGGCGATGGCCTCGCGGACCCGGATGTCCTTCATCTCGGGCTTGCTCATGTTGATGTTCATCTGGCCGACGTACGGCTGGTAGCCGGAGACCGTGCGGGACTTGAGCTTCGGGTCCCCGAGCACCTTGGAGAGGTTGCCCGCGTCGACCTGGTTGCTGAAGCTGACGCCGGTCCGGTCGGGCCCGCTGTCGGCGAGCAGCGCCTTGGTGGAGGTCTCGTACTGCTGGTTGAACGTGATGTTGAACCGGTCCACGTACTGGTGCCGGATCGGGTCCGTCTTCGGGTCCCAGTCCGGGTTCCTGACCAGCACCATCGACTTGCCGGACTGGAACGACTGGATCTTGTACGGGCCGGTGGTGACCGGGTTCTTGTCGTACTTCTGCTGGGTGTCGCCCTTGGCGGAGACGACGGCGTAGCCGGCCATCGCCAGGGTGTACGGCAGGTCCGGGTGCGGCTTGGCGAAGTGGAAGACGACGGTCTTCGCGTCGGGCGTCGACAGGACGCTGTCCGGCAGGTGCTTGCCCTTGTACGGGCCGTCGGGGAGCAGCTTGCGGTAGCCGGTGCCCGAGGTGTTCGCGAGCCACTGCTGGAGGTAGCTCGGGCCCTGGGTGATGAAGGGCGCGAAGAGACGCTCGACGGTCTGGCGGACGTCCGTGGAGGTGATCGGGGTGCCGTCCGCGAACTTGATGCCGTCCTTGAGCGTGTACTTCCAGGTCTTGCCGCCGTCGGTGGTGGTGCCGGAGTCGGTGGCGAGGTCGCCGACCACCTCGTGCTGGTGGCCGTCGTCGCTGGTCGCCTTGTAGCCGGTGAGGCCTCTGTGGATCAGCTGCGCCATCGCCATCTGGTCCTGCACGTAGATCTGGGCCGGGTCGAGGTGGGCGTAGCTGTCGCGCGCGAGCACCTCCATGGCTCCGCCGGACTTGGCGCCGGGCACCGGGGCCGCGGGGCCGGTGGAGTCGGCGGCGTTCCCGAACTTGATGGGCGCCTGCTGGCTCTTGGCGTTCTGCTGGTCCTTCTTGTCGTTCGTACCGGTGTCGCTGCCGCCCTTGCTGCAACCGGTGAGCACGAGAGCTCCGGCCGCGAGCACGGAGAGTGCGCCGTATGCGTGGCGTCCGCCCCTACTCATCACGAGATCCCACCCATCTGTGAAACTGACGTTCCGTCGGATTGCGGTACGGGAGTTGCGGTACGGGGGTCAGCGCGCGGTCTTGGGATCGAAGGCGTCTCTGACCGAGTCCCCGAGCAGGTTGAACGCGACGACGAAGATGATCATCGAGATGCCGGGGAAGAACATGTAGGTGATGTCGTTCTCCATCACCAGTTGGGTGGACGCCTTGGAGAACATCTGCCCCCAGTCAGGCGTCGGTTCGACGATGCCCACGCCGAGGAAGGACAGACCGGCCTCGGCGGTCACGAAGTTGGGCAGCAGATAGGTCGCCTGCACCAGCAGCGGGGTCACGATGTTCGGCAGGATCTCCCTGCGGATGATCCGCCACGGCGAGGCGCCGCTGACCTTGGCCGCCTCGATGAACTCCCGTTCGCGCAGGGCGAGTGCGGTGCCGCGCAGGATGCGGCCGAGGCCCATCCAGCCCAGGAACCACTGGACGAGGATGAGCGCGATCACCCGGACGTAGGTGGGGGTCTGGTCGCGGGGGCTGACGAACAGGGAGACGACGACCGGCATGCTGGCGATGAAGAACAGCTGGGCCGGGAAGGCGAGCAGGAAGTCGATGACCCGGCCGAGGAGGTAGTCGGTCCTGCCGCCGAGGTAGCCGGCGGTGACCCCGAGCAGGATGGCGGTGACGACGACCGCGAGGGTGACGGCCACCGAGATCGTCAGCGAGGTGCGGATGCCGTAGATCAGCTTGGTGAAGACGTCGTAGCCGTTGCCGGGTTCGAGTCCGAACCAGAAGTCGCCGCTGATACCGCCGTTGGGCTTGACCGGCACACCGGCGCTGTCGAACAGGTCCGGGCGCTCGTCCGCGTACACCGTGTACGGATTCTTGCCGTACACCTTGGAGATCAGCGGGGCGAGCAGGCCGATCAGGAAGAAGAAGCCCACGACGTAGGCCGAGATGACACCCGTGCGGTCGCGCTTGAAGCGCATCCACATCAGGCGGCCGGGTGACCGGCCCTCTAGCTTGACGGCACTGGCTTCTGTCTCGACAGTACTTGCCACGGTTTATCCGTTTCAAGGTGTGAGTGATCCACGCATGCACCAACAGGAGGGGGTTTCGCGGCTAACTATCTGGCATGGCTCGACCACCGACCACTGCCTGCAGATCTCAATTCAGTCACGGGCAGCAAAGAGCCCGGGCACCCCACCTTCGGGGCACCCGGGCTCAACTGCCGGTGGATCAGCCGTGCTTGGCGCGGCTCGCGGCGCGGGCGCGCTCGCGGGCGTCCAGGTTCACCTTGCGGATGCGAACGGCCTCCGGGGTCACCTCGACGCACTCGTCGTCACGGCAGAACTCCAGCGACTGCTCCAGCGACAGCTTGCGCGGAGGCACGATCGACTCGGCCACGTCGGCCGTCGAGGACCGCATGTTGGTGAGCTTCTTCTCCTTGGTGATGTTGACGTCCATGTCGTCGGAGCGGGAGTTCTCACCGACGATCATGCCCTCGTACACCTCGGTGCCCGGCTCGGTGAACAGCACGCCGCGCTCCTGGAGGTTCGTCATCGCGAACGCGGTGACGGAGCCGGAGCGGTCGGCGACCAGCGAGCCGTTGTTACGGGTCTGGAGCGTGCCGAACCAGGGCTCGTGGCCCTCGTGGATGGAGTGGCCGATACCCGTGCCGCGGGTCTGGGTCAGGAACTCGGTCCGGAAACCGATCAGACCGCGGGACGGCACCACGAACTCCATGCGCACCCAGCCGGAGCCGTGGTTCGACATGTTGTCCATGCGGCCCTTGCGGACACCCATGAGCTGCGTGACCGCGCCCATGTGCTCCTCGGGCACGTCGATCGTCATGCGCTCGACCGGCTCGTAGACCTTGCCGTCGACCTCCTTGGTGACGACCTGGGGCTTGCCGATGGTCAGCTCGAAGCCCTCGCGGCGCATCTGCTCGACCAGGATGGCGAGCGCCAGCTCACCACGGCCCTGGACCTCCCAGGCGTCGGGGCGGTCCGTCTCCAGGACACGGAGGGAGACGTTACCGATCAGCTCGCGGTCCAGACGGTCCTTGACCTGGCGGGCGGTGACCTTGCGGTCCTTCACGGCCGACTTCGCGTCGGCGCCCTTGCCGGTGCCGCCCCGGCCGACCAGCGGCGAGGTGTTCGTACCGATGACCATGGAGATCGCGGGCTCGTCGACCGTGATCAGCGGCAGCGGGATGGGGTTCTCGGTGTCGGCCAGGGTCTCGCCGATCATGATGTCCGGGATACCGGCCACCGCGCAGATGTCACCCGGGCCGGCCACCTCGGCGGGCTTGCGGGTGAGCGCCTCGGTCATCATCAGCTCGGAGATGCGGACGTTGCTGACCGAGCCGTCGCGCTTGATCCAGGCAACCGTCTGGCCCTTGCGCAGCTCGCCCTGCTCGACGCGGAGCAGCGCGATACGGCCGAGGAAGTTGTCGGCGTCGAGGTTGGTGACGTGGGCCTGGAGCGGGGCGGCCTCGTCGTAGGTCGGGGCCGGGATGTGCTCCAGGATCGTGGAGAAGAACGGCTCCAGGCTGTCGCTGTCGGCCGGGACCGTGCCGTCGGCCGGCTTGGTCAGCGAGGCGACGCCGTCACGGCCGCAGGCGTAGACGATCGGGAACTCGATCTGGTCCTCGTCCGCGTCCAGGTCCAGGAACAGGTCGTAGGTCTCGTTGACGACCTCGTCGATCCGGGAGTCCGGGCGGTCCGTCTTGTTGATGCACAGGATGACGGGCAGGCGCTGCTGGAGCGCCTTGCGCAGCACGAAGCGGGTCTGCGGCAGCGGGCCCTCGGAGGCGTCCACGAGCAGCACGACACCGTCGACCATCGACAGACCGCGCTCGACCTCGCCGCCGAAGTCGGCGTGGCCGGGGGTGTCGATGATGTTGATGGTGATGGGCTCCCCGCCGTCCTTGGGGTGGTACTTCACCGCCGTGTTCTTGGCGAGGATCGTGATGCCCTTCTCACGCTCCAGGTCGTTCGAGTCCATGACTCGGTCGTCGACCTGGTCGAGCTGGTGGGCGGCGAACGCGCCGGCCTGCTTCAGCATGCCGTCGACGATGGTGGTCTTGCCGTGGTCGACGTGGGCGACGATGGCGACGTTGCGGATGTCGTGGCGCGTGGCCATGAAGGCGTACTCCCGGAGTGTGAGGAAGGCCGTCGCGTACGTCCGTGTGACGCGGGCCCTGCCGGGCTTCACACGCCACGGCCTCACCCCATGGTACGTGGCCCCGGGACGGTCGGCCTCCTCAGGGCCGTGTGATCATCACCGCGCAGGCCGGGCGGCCCTCACCTCGTGGGGCTCGGGGAGATCTTCGCGCCCTTCTTCAGATACCCCATGTCCTCGTAGACGGGCGTCTGGAATCCGAACGCCCCGACGTTGACGAGGTTCTTCCTCGTCCCCACCAACTGCGGCCGCTGGTACAGCGGAATCGATCCGGCAGCGGCCCAGATCCTGGAGTCGGCCTTCCTGATCAGGTTCCGCGCCTCCTCCTCGTCCAGGGTCGCCGCGGCCTGGTCGAAGAGCTGGTCCACCTGGTCCGTGCCGACCCGCGTGTAGTTCTGCTCGACGTTCACCGAGCCGTCGGCGGCGGGCACCGGCTTGGCGTAGATCGGGCGGGCGTCCGTCGCCGGGAACGCGGAGGACGGCCACGAGTACAGGGCGAGGTCGTAGTCGCCGGAGGCGATGTGGTCCTTGAAGTAGCTCTCGTCCGGGACCTTGCTGATCGTCGTGCGGATGCCGACCCGGTCCAGCATCGCGGAGATCCGCTCGGCGACCGTGTGCAACGTCTCGGAGCCGGGCCCGGAGGGGAGCACGAAGCGCAGCGCGAGCGCCTTGCCGTCCTTGGCGAGCGGTCCGGCCGGGACGCCGGCCGGGGCGGCCGTGCCCTTGGGGGCGTACGCGCCGGGCACTCCCCCCTGCCGGCCCTCCTGCGCGAGGTGCCGGTCGCCGCCGTCGCCGCTCTTGTTGTCCTCGCCGACGATGTACTGCCCGTCCTTGCCGCCGTCCGACGGCTTCTCCTTGGCGCTCTTGTCGCTCTCGGGACCGGCCGCCTTCTTGCCCTTCTTCTGCTCCTTGACCGGGCCGCCCGCCACCCAGCCGGCGTCGGCGAGCAGCGCCGCCGCCTCCTTGGTGTCCGCCTGCCCGACGGCGCCGCTGCTGTCGGCGTAGTCGCTCTGCCCGGACAGCGCGAGATGGCTGCCGACCGGGACCGCGGGCAGGCCCAGCGGGGTGAGGACCAGTTTGGCCAGTTCCTTGCGGTCCAGGGCGCGGGCGACCGCCCGGCGGACCCGCTCGTCGGCGAGGGGGCCCTCGGAGCCGTTGAGGGCGAGCTGGGTGTAGGCGGGCTCCAGCGACCTGCGGACGTCGAAGCCGCGCAGCGCCTGCTGCTCGTTCAGGTACGCGCCGACGTCCTTGCGCAGTTCCTCCTCGTCGGCCTTGACCTTGTCGGGGCCGAAACCGTGCGCCCGCGCCCAGGAGCGCAGCTTCTTCACGGAGGTCCTGCCGGAGCCCTGGAGCGGGCTTCCGGCGCCCTGGGCGGCGAGCCCGATCAGCTGCGCCTCGGCGGGGTCGACGTCGGCGGCGTCCAGGCTGCCGTCGGCGAGCGCGGCGGCCCGCTTGTCGCGGGGTACGGCGTGCAGCTCGATCTGGGACAGCTTGGCCGGCCTGCCCCACCAGCGCGGGTTGCGGGTGAGGACCACGTCCTTCGCGGCGGTGTCGACCTTGTCGACCCTGAAGGGTCCGGCGGTGATCTGGAGCTTGCGCCGGGCGCCGTCGTTGAAGGCGTCCGGGCTGCCCATGACCTGCTTCGGGTACAGCGGTGAGAACAGCGACTTCCAGTCGGCGTAGGGACGCGAGAAGGTGACCCGGACCTGGAGGTCGCCGGCGCCGCGCTCGATCTTCTCGATGCGGTCGTAACCGGCGTTGCGGGCGGTCCAGTAGGAGCTGTCCTTGCCGGACAGGGCGCGCCACTGGGCGACGAAGTCGGCGGCGCCGATCTCCCGGCCGTCGCTCCAGACGGCCTGCTGGTTCAGCTTGTACTCCACCACCTGGCGCGGCTCGGTCTCGATGACCTTGGCCGACTCCAGGTAGGCGGGGTTGGGCGCCGGCCGGCCCTGGGCGTCGAGGCGGAACATCGAGGGCAGGACGGCCTGGGCGATCCGGGTGGTGCCGGCGTCGGCGTCGGCCTGGAAGGTGTTCAGCGTCTCGGGGACGGCGTCGACGGCCCACTTCAACGTCCCGCCGTCGGCGATCAGGTCCCGGGCGGCCGGGGCGATGTCCTGCCCGGCGAGCGGCTTGCCGGCCTCGTCGACGTCGGCGCCGCAGCCGGTGAGGAACGGCACGAGGGCGCCGGCCGCCAGGAAGGCGACCGAGCGCGTGAAGTGCCGCGAAGCGCACTCGGCCGTCCGCGGCACCGTCGTGGCCGAGCGCGCAGTTCCCCGCGCCCCTTCGGGGCGCCAGCCCTCGTTGGACATTTCTGCTACCTCCGGGAAGCCGCGGGCGTTATGATCACGTTTGGCGGTATATGGAGCTGATCAGATCTATGCGGCCCACTGAAGAGGAAAGGATCCGGCAACCGAGGGCGACACGGCGATGACGGGTGGTGACCTCACCCGTGTGGCGCAACACCACCGCTGATGCATCCGTACGCCTCCGCCAATCGCTGCACATGCCTTCACATCGGCACGTGTGACGCGCAACACTCCAAGGCGCATGAACGTTGCCGCCCAAGGCCCGCCGGACCCGCGGAAGTGAGGGCACACCATGTCCGTGCACGACGACATCGCCTCGGTCCAGCGCTCCCTCGACGAACTGAACCGCTCGCTGGGGCGCCTGGAGCACCAGCTCGGCAGCAACGGCCTGGAGATGCGCCGGGTCCGAATGGACGCCGACCATCTGCGCGAAAGCCTCGGGCTGCTGCGCGACACGGCCGACAAGGGCACCGCGCCCCGCCGGCCCGACCTCGTCACCATCTCCGACACGCCGTACGACCGCTCCCTGTGGGTCGACACGGACGACGAGGGACTGGGGGCCCGCGACCGCCACGCCCCCTGAACCGACCCGAACCGACCGGAGTCATCCCTTGGCCACTGGTACGGAACCCCAACAGAACAGCGGCGGCGTACGGGCCCGTACGCGCGCCGCGATCGCCGCCCCGCATCTGCGGACCGACCGCTGGTGGCTGGCCCCCGCCGTCACCGCGGCCGGTCTGTTCGCCTTCGTCGTCTACTCGACATGGCGGGCCTTCGCGGGCACGGACTACTACGCGGCGCCGTACGTCTCGCCGTTCTACTCGCCCTGTCTGGCGCAGAACTGCCGGACCATGCACGCCGGTCCGAACGCCGACCTCTTCGGGAGCTGGTGGGGCCTGTCCCCCGCCATCATCATCCTGATCTTCCCGCTCGGCTTCCGGCTGACCTGCTACTACTACCGCAAGGCCTACTACCGCAGCTTCTGGGCGTCCCCGCCCGCCTGCGCCGTCGCCGAGCCGCACGCGAAGTACACCGGCGAGACCCGCTTCCCGCTCATCCTCCAGAACGTCCACCGGTACTTCTTCTACGCCGCCCTGCTGGTCGCCGGCGTACTGACCTACGACACCGTGCTGTCCTTCCGCGACACGCACTACCGGTGGGGCCACATGGGCCTCGGCACCCTGGTGTTCCTGGTCAACATCGTGCTGATCTGGGCGTACACCCTCTCCTGCCACTCGTGCCGGCACATCGTGGGCGGCAAGCTCAAGCACTTCTCCAAGCACCCCGTGCGCTACCGGGCGTGGCAGTTCGTGGGCCGGCTCAACGCCCGGCACATGCAGCTGGCGTGGGCGTCGCTGTTCAGCGTGTGGCTCGCCGACTTCTACGTGTATCTCGTCGCGTCCGGGGTCTTCGCCGACCCGCGCTTCTTCTAGGAACAGACCCTCTAGAAACAGATCGATCTCTAGAAACAGGTGGAGCCGACTGATGTCCGTGGTGGACCGGCAGGAGTGGGACGTCGTCGTGGTCGGTGCCGGCGGCGCCGGGCTGCGGGCCGCGATCGAGGCGCGCGAGCGGGGCGCCCGTACGGCAGTGATCTGCAAGTCGCTGTTCGGCAAGGCGCACACGGTGATGGCCGAGGGCGGCATCGCGGCGGCGATGGCCAACGTCAACGAACACGACACCTGGCAGGTCCACTTCCGCGACACCATGCGCGGCGGCAAGTTCCTGAACCAGTGGCGGATGGCCGAGCTGCACGCGCGCGAGGCCCCGGACCGGGTGTGGGAACTGGAGACCTGGGGCGCGCTGTTCGACCGCACGAAGGACGGGAAGATCTCGCAGCGCAACTTCGGCGGCCACGAGTACCCGCGCCTCGCTCACGTCGGCGACCGTACGGGCCTGGAGCTGATCCGCACGCTCCAGCAGAAGATCGTCGCCCTCCAGCAGGAGGACTTCAAGGAGACCGGCGACTACGAGTCCCGGCTCAAGGTCTACCAGGAGTGCACGGTCACGAGGATTCTGAAGGACGGTTCGCGGGTCAGCGGGGTCTTCGCGTACGACCGTGAGTTCGGCCGCTTCTTCGTCCTCGAAGCGCCCGCCGTCGTCATCGCGACCGGCGGCATCGGCAAGTCCTTCAAGGTGACGTCGAACTCGTGGGAGTACACCGGCGACGGCCACGCGCTGGCGCTGCTCGCGGGCGGCTCGCTGCTGAACATGGAGTTCGTGCAGTTCCATCCGACGGGCATGATCTGGCCGCCGTCGGTCAAGGGCCTGCTGGTGACCGAGTCGGTGCGCGGCGACGGCGGGGTGCTCAGGAACTCCGAGGGCAAGCGGTTCATGTTCGACTACGTCCCCGACGTCTTCAAGGAGAAGTACGCCGAGTCGGAGGAGGAGGGCGACCGCTGGTACGAGGACCAGGAGCACAACCGGCGCCCGCCCGAGCTGCTCCCCCGTGACGAGGTCGCCCGCGCGATCAACTCCGAGGTGAAGGCGGGCCGCGGCTCCCCGCACGGCGGGGTCTTCCTGGACGTCTCGACGCGCATGCCGGCCGAGGTCATCCGCCGCCGACTGCCGTCCATGTACCACCAGTTCAAGGAGCTGGCGGACGTCGACATCACGGCGGAGCCGATGGAGGTCGGGCCGACCTGTCACTACGTGATGGGCGGCGTCGCCGTCGACTCCGACACGGAGGGGGCACGCGGGGTGCCGGGCCTGTTCGCGGCCGGTGAGGTGGCGGGCGGCATGCACGGCTCCAACCGGCTCGGCGGCAACTCGCTGTCCGACCTGCTGGTGTTCGGGCGCCGGGCGGGCTGGCACGCGGCGGAGTACGCGGCGGGCCTCGCGGACGCCCGCCCGCCCGTGGACGAGACCCAGGTGGACATGGCGGCGGCCGAGGCACTGCGGCCCTTCTCGGCCGAGGCCGAGGCGGAGGCGGACCGGGCGGGCGAGGCGGGCCCGCCGGAGAACCCGTACACCCTGCACCAGGAACTCCAGCAGACCATGAACGACCTGGTCGGCATCATCCGCCGCGAGGGCGAGATGACGCAGGCCCTGGAGAAACTCGCCGAGCTGCGCCTGCGTGCCCGGCGGGCCGGGGTGGAGGGCCACCGCCAGTTCAACCCGGGCTGGCATCTCGCCCTGGACCTCAGGAACATGCTGCTGGTCAGCGAGTGCGTGGCCCGCGCGGCGCTGGAGCGCACCGAGTCGCGCGGCGGCCACACCCGCGAGGACCATCCCACGATGGACCGCCGGTGGCGCAACGCCAACCTGCTGTGCGCCCTCGCCGATCCCACCGGCGGCCTCGCGGCCACCGACCCCGCCCGCGGGCAGATCCGTCTCACCCGCGAGACCACCGAACCCATCCGCCCGGACCTGCTCGCCCTCTTCGAGAAGGAGGAGCTGGTCAAGTACCTCGCCGAAGAGGAGCTGTACGAGTGAGCAGCTACGAGGCCCGCTTCAAGGTGTGGCGGGGTGACGTCGAGGGCGGAGGCCTTCGGGACTTCACCGTCGAGGTGAACGACGGCGAGGTGGTCCTCGACATCATCCACCGCCTCCAGGCCACCCAGGCCCCCGATCTGGCCGTGCGCTGGAACTGCAAGGCGGGCAAGTGCGGTTCGTGCTCGGCGGAGATCAACGGCCGGCCGCGGCTGATGTGCATGACGCGCATGTCGGTGTTCTCCCGCGACGAGACGATCACCGTGACCCCGATGCGCACCTTCCCGGTGATCCGCGACCTGGTGACGGACGTCGGCTTCAACTACCAGAAGGCCAGGGAGGTCCCGGCGTTCGTGCCGCCCGCGGGTGTGGGCCCCGGCGAGTACCGGATGACGCAGGAGGACGTGGACCGCTCGCAGGAGTTCCGCAAGTGCATCGAGTGCTTCCTGTGCCAGAACACCTGCCACGTGGTGCGCGACCACGAGGAGAACAAGCCGGCCTTCGCGGGCCCGCGCTTCCTGATGCGGATCGCCGAGCTGGACATGCACCCGCTGGACGGGGCCGCCGGGACGGGCCTGGACCGGGGGCACACCGCCCAGGACGAGCACGGCCTCGGCTACTGCAACATCACCAAGTGCTGCACGGAGGTCTGCCCCGAGGGCATTCACATCACGGACAACGCCCTGATCCCGATGAAGGAGCGCGTGGTCGACCGCAAGTACGACCCGCTGGTGTGGCTGGGCTCGAAGATCAGGAGGAGGTCGTCGTCGTAGCACCGCGGCCGGGCCGCTCGGCCGGCACCCGCGGGCGCAGCCCGCCGACGGTCAGCGTTTCACCAGGTCAAGGGCGTGTGCCAGGTTGTGCTCGGCGATACCGCGCATGGATTGGGCAAAGGGGAAGTCCCCGTCGAGCAGCCGCAGCGGGCCGGCGACGAGGTTGAGGTGCAGCGCCAGCCGGTACAGCCGCAGCCGTTTCTCGTCCAGGCCGTCGGCGCGCAGGACGTCGTAGTGCGGCCCGAAGCGCAGCCGCAGGAAGACGTGCTCCCACTCGGCGTCGAAGTACATCAGCCCTTCGATGTCGATCAGGGCGGGGTTTGCGTGCTCGTCCAACAGGACGTGGTCCGGGCCGAGTTCGCCGTGGACGAGGACGTGGTCGGCGCGCGGGCGGACCTCCGCGGCCAGGGCGTGCACGGCGTCCTCCAGCCGCTCCCGGGCGGCGGCGGCCCGCGGCTCGCGTACGGCGGTCTCGGCGATGTCGGCCAGGGCGCGGTCGGTGACCAGCCGGGCGCAGGAATCCCCGTGTGCCGTACCGCCGTTGTCGATCACGGCCACCTTGCCGTGGGCGGCGGAGCGGGTGCCGTGCAGCGTGCGCAGGGCATCGGCGAGCCGGTGCAGTGCCGGGAGGGCGGCGGCCGGATCCCGGCGCAGCGCCTCCTCCAGGCTGCCACCGCCGCCCAGGTCCTCGACCACGGCCGCGCCCGCCACGGGGTCCGCGTGGAGCAGGCGGGGGGTGCGGACGCCGGCGGCGGTGAGGCGGTCGTGGGCGGCCGTGAACAGGTCGAGCCCGGAGGCGTGCGAGAAGGGGGCGCGGGGATCGGCACCGGTAGGGCCCCAGTAGTCCTCGTCCGGCGCCCAGACGTAGGCGACCGCCGTGCCGCCGTCGTCGAGGCGGAGCCGGTAGACGCCCTTCTTGGAGCCGCCGCGCAGCCGGGTGACGGCGCGGAGCGTGCGGTGCGGGCCGAGGGCGGCGCGGGCGAGGGGCGCGAGGTCGGCGCGGGTCCGGGGCTGTCGGGTCTCGGTCACCGGCCCCACTCTGGCGCACAGGAGGAGCTCAGCGAACCCAGTTTTCCCGGTAGGCGCGCCAGTCGGCCTCGGTCGCCGCGAAGTCCACGTACAGCGCGACGCCGAAGCGGACCCGGTCGGCGTCGGTGCGGGACAGGCCGAGCCGGACCCCGCGCACGGCGGCCGGGACGGTCTCCGCGCGGGCCCGGTGGCCGAAGCGGTTCTCGTGGTAGAAGGGCAGGCCCATGAGCAGGTCGGTGGTGTCCGGGGTGACCTCCAGGGCGAGGCTCGTCTGCTGGGCCACGTAGCCGCCGTACAGGCTCTGCACCGGCTGCATGGTGTCGTACGACATCACGGCGATCTGGTCCACGCGCCGCGCCACCTGCCCGAAGTACGCCTGCGACCACCACTTGGGGTGACCGGTGGTCGTGCCCCAGAGGGAGTGGAACGCGGGCAGCGGGTCGATCTGGTGGGCGGCGACGGACAGCAGCGCGTGCCGGGCGTGGGTGAGGGTGCGCAGGCCGTCCAGGAGGGAGAGGTAGTGGCGGTCGCCGGAGTGCAGCGGTTCCAGGTCGACATGCACCCCGTCGTACCCGGCGGCGAGGACGCGGCGGGCCGAGACGAGGACCGCGGCGCGGGTGGCGGCGCGCTCCAGGTGCAGCCCGTCGGGACTCTCGGTGGCCAGCTGGTCGCCGAGCCAGGCCTGCACCCGGACCCCGGGCAGCTCCCGGTGCACCGCCGAGACCAGCAGGCGGGCCTTCGGGTACGCCGAGTCGGGCAGTGTGCCGTCGTGCTCCAGCGGGCCGGAGTGGACGTACAGGTCGCGGATGCCGGTGTCCTTCAGCCGCCGGGCGAGTGCGCGCACGTCGGCGTCGTTCTTACGGCCGTCGACCCAGGCGTGGCCCAGCCAGAGGGCGTCCTGGCCGCGGGTGCTCGTGCCGGGCGCCGGGGTGCCGGTGTAGTTGACGCGCAGGGCCGTCTCGGCGGTGAGGAGGGGGACGAGCACGAGGGCGAGGCCGGCGAGGGCGCAGCGCAGGACGCGCCGGCGGAGCCTCTTCTTCCGGCTGCCGCCGGCCTCCCCGGAGGAGATCCGGTCCCTCTCGCGGTCCCGCTGCCCGCTCCCGTTGTCCATTTCCGGCCCCCTCTTCCCTTGTCCCCCGCCCGTATCCGTCCCGCTCGCGAACGCGCCTACCTGCCCATACGCTCCGAAATGTGACGTCCTCCTTGATCCGGGGCCGGCCCCGGCGCGCCACGGCGCACATACGGGTGCGGCTGGCGCACGCCGTGCTGGGGGCCGCGGCCGGGGTCGGGTGGCTGGTGTTGCCGGTGATGACGGTGACGACACAAGATCCGGTTCCCGCGACGGCCGACAGAACGGTCGCGAGCGCCGCCGCGCCCCAGCAGGACGGTACGTCCACGGCCGACCTCGTGCTGCCCCTCGTCGCCGGGGGCGCGGCCGTGGCGCTGGCCGGTTACGGCTGGCTGCGCCGTACCCGCCGCGCCCGTACCCGCACGACTCCGGGGGTCGTCCCGGCGGCCCCGCCCGCCCCCACCGCGGCGGACTTCGACCGCCAGGCCCGCACCGCGCTGGTGACGGCCGACGACTGTGTCCGTACGAGCGGGGAGGAACTCTCCTTCGTCCGGCAGCGGTTCGCACGGCCGGACATCGAGGTCTTCGCCCACGCCCTGCGGGCCGCCGAGACCGAGCTGTCGGCCGCGTGCGCGATCTGGCGGCGTTACGAGCAGGGGGTGCCGCGGGACCCGGCGGCCCGGCGGCAGGCGCTGGTCGGGGTGATCGGCCGGTGCGCGGAGGCCGGGCGCCGGCTGGACTCCGAGGCGGCGGAGCTGGACCTGCTGCGGGGGCTGGAGGGGCCGGGGCTGGGCGAGGCGCTGGAGGCGGCCGAGGGACGCTTCCGGGAGCTGGCGGGGCGGACGGTGACCGCGCAGGAGACGCTGGCCGCGCTGCACGAGCGCTACGCACGGTCCGCCGTCGAACCGGTCACCGGGTACGTCGAACAGGCCAAGGACCGGCTCGTGTTCGCCACCGCGCGGCTCAACGAGGCCCGGCAGGCCGCCGACCGCGACGACGGCGACCTGGCCGCCCGGCAACTGCGCGCCGCCGAGGGCGCGGTGGCGCAGGCCGGGGTGCTGATATCCGGGGTGGACCGGCTGGCCTCGCAGCTGCGGGCGGCGGCCGGTCTGCTGCCGGCCGCGCTGACCGGCGCGGAGGCGGAGCTGGCGGCGGCCCGGCGCGAGGGCGGGAGCAAGCCCCTGCCGTACGGCGAACTGCACGCCCGGCTCACGCACGCGGACACCGTGCTGGCCACCGCGCGCGACGAGATGACGTCGGGCCCGTACGACCCGCTGGACGCCCTGTACCGGATGACGCGGGCGGTGGAACGTCTGGAGAACGGCCACGCGGGCGTGCTGTCCGCGGCGGCCCTGCTGGTGGCGCGCGGCTCGGTGGCCGGGGCGGAGGAGTTCATCGGGGTGCACCGGGGCGCGGTGGGCCCGGAGGCCCGGGTACGCCTGGCGGAGGCGGTGCGCGACCTGTCCGCGGGAGACGTCGCGGGGGCCGACCGGGCGGCCCGGGAATCCCGGGACCGGGCCGAACAGGACGTCCGCTCCCACGGCACCCCGTACACCGCCGCCGCCACGGCCGCCCCCGGTGTGCCGGGCGCGGTCCTGGGCGGTCTCCTGCTCGCGGAGGACGAGGACGGGGGCCCGCCGGCCTGCTACGGGGGCCCGGAGACGAGGGGCCGCCGCCGTCTGCCGCCACCGTGACGGCGAACCGGAATCGGCCCCACCCGACCCGCCTCGGCGGAGGTCGGCCTCGGCCGACCGAGTCGAGTCCGTGCGCGGAGCCGACGGGCGAGAGCCGGCGGCCGGGGCCCGGCGGGGGAGAACCAGCGAGCCCGGTGGGCGGGGAGTCGGTGGGTCGGCGAGACGGCGGGCGGCGGTCAGAAGAGGCTCAGCAGGGCCTCCGCCGGGTCGGTCAGGCCCGTTTCGGCGCCGGGCAGCGGCAGTTCGAACCACACCGTCTTGCCCCGCGGGGTGCGGCGGGAACCCCAGGCCGCGCTGAGCAGCCCCACCAGCTGCAGCCCGCGGCCGCCCTCGTCCGTGTCCCGGGCCCGCCGGCGCCGGGGCTGCACCAGCCCCGAGTCCCAGACCTCGCACACCAGGGTCCGGTCCAGCAGCAGCCGCAGCCTTATCTCCCCCTCGCCGTACCGCAGCGCGTTGGTGACCAGCTCGCTGACGAGCAGTTCCGTCGTGTCGACCAGTGCCTCCAGGTCCCAGCTCTGCAGCTGGTCCCGGGCGAACTCCCTGGCCCGGCCCACGCTCTTCGGCTCGCGCGGCAGCGTCCAGTCGCCGACCGACTCGGCCGGCAGCCCCTGCACCCGCGCCATCAGCAGCGCGATGTCGTCCTCGCCGTGATGGGTGTCGAGGGTGTTGAGGACGTGGTCGCAGACGTCCTCCAGCTGCGGGGCGGGATCGCTGAGCGCGCCGACGAACGCCTGGAGTCCTTCGTCCAGCGGGTGGTCGCGGGACTCGACCAGGCCGTCCGTGTAGAGGGCGAGGAGGGCGCCCTCCGGGAGTTCGACCTCGACCTCCTCGAACGGCTCGCCGCCCACGCCCAGCGGCATGCCGGGCGGCACGTCCAGCATGAGCGCGCTCTCACCGGGCTCGACCAGCACCGGCGGCAGATGGCCGGCGTTGGCGAACGTACAGCGTCTGGTGACCGAGTCGTACACCACGTACACGCAGGTCGCGAGGTACACCTCGGACAGGTCGACGTCGCGCGGCTGGCGGGCCGTGCGGCCGGCCTGCTGGACGCCCCCCGGTGTGCCGAGGCCTCGCGCGATCTCGTCCAGCGCGGAGAGCACCTCGGCCGGTTCGAGATCCAGCAGCGCCAGGGTCCGTACCGCCGTGCGGAGTTCGCCCATGGCCACGGCCGCGCGCAGGCCGCGTCCCATCACGTCGCCGACCACCAACGCCGTACGGTGGCCGGGCAGTTCGATCACGTCGAACCAGTCGCCGCCCACCTCGGTCGCCGCGTTGCCGGGCAGATAGCGGCAGGCGATGTCCAGCCCGGAGGCCTCGGGGTCGCCGGGCGGGAGCAGGGACCGTTGCAGGATCAGCGCCCGTTCGTGCTCCCTGCGGTACAGCCGCGCGTTGTCGATGCAGACCGCCGCGCGCGCCGCCAGCTCCACCGCCAGGTCCCGGTCGCGGTCGCCGAACGGCTCGCTGCCCTTCGTCCGGGCGAACTGCGCGAGGCCTACGACGGTGTCGTGGGCCACCATCGGCACGGCCAGCGTGGACTGCACGAGGCCGCCGTCCTCGGCGGGCACGTGCTGGGGCCGGGCGGTGCGCAGGGCGTCGGCGCACGGCGAGGCGAACGGGAAGTGGTGGACGGCGCCGACCGCGACCCGCTTGCCGGTGATCCCGAGAGGCGCGCCGGAGACGGCGCTGGCGTAGGCGACGCGGCGCAGTTCCGCGCTGCCGTCGGCCCGGCCGGGCGGGGTCTCGTCGCCGGTCAGCAGCCCCTGGTAGAGGTCGACGGTGGCGAGGTCGCAGAAGCCGGGGACGACGACGTCGAGGAGTTCGCGCGCGGTGGTCTCCAGGTCCAGCGAATTCCCTATGCGGGCCCCGGCCTCGTTGAGCAGGGCGAGGTTGCGCCGGGCCGCGGCGGCCTCGCGGGCGGCGGCCCGGCGGGCGGTGATGTCGGTGCCGAGCCAGGCGATGCCGATGGGCCGGCCGCTGCCGCCGTGCACCCGGTAGAGGTTGACCGACCAGTGCCGGCGCTCCGCCGAGTTCGGCACGTGCCCGGTGACATGCATGTCGGTGATGGACTGGCCGCTCTCCAGCACCCGGCGCAGGGTGGCCGAAACGCGCTCCGCCTCGCCGCGCGGCAGATAGTCGTGCACGCCCTTGCCGCGGTGGTCGTCCGGGGAACCGCCGAAGATGGAGGCGAACCGCTCGTTGGCCCGACGGACCCTCAGATCCGTGTCGATCAGCAGGAACCCGAACGGGGACTGGCCGAAAATCGCCTGGGACGCGGCGAGGTCGGTCTCGATGCTGCGCAGCGTGCGGACGTCGACGACGATGCACACGGCGGCCTTCTCGCCCTCGGCGGTCCGGGTGGGCATGACGTAGACCTCGGCCAGCCCCTCCTCGCCGCGTGCGCCGTCGGGCGTGTCCGGCATCCGGAAGGGCACGACCCCGGTCCACTCCCGCCCGTCGAGGATCTCGGCCATCTTGCGCTGGCCGTGCTCGCGCAGGTCGGGATCGACGAAGGCCTCTATGGGGTCCATGCCGACGGCGCGTCGGGCGGGGATGCCGAAGAGCTGCTCGGCGCGCAGGCTCCACTGGTCGACCAGTCCGCCGGGGCCGATGGAGAAGGACGCGACCCGGATGTAGTCGTAGATCGAACCGGGCGGGCTGCTCTGCCACATGGCGTCGCCGGGTACCGCTTCGCGCCGCGCGTCGCCGTGTACGGCAGCCACCGCGGCCTGGTTCCTCGCGCCGTCCGACGGGTCCTCGGACTCCGTGGCCTTCGCTGGTATCTCGCTCACGCGAACCGTCCCCTCCAGCTCACCGCGCCCGGCACCGGTCACCGGGAGCGGCTGCCCGCAGTATCCAGCACTACGGCGCCGCACGACACGGTGTTCACGATCACAGCATGGTCCAGGTGTTTTTCGGACCAGTCCGTGACAACACTTCCACTCTTCTAACCAGGGAGCACGCCCTCGAATCACGCAGTCGGTGACGGGTCGTGTGCCCGGGGCGCACGCGGGACGTGCGTCGCCGTCCGTACACCCCTGTGCCCCTCGTGTGCTCCCCCATCACCCCGGTCCCGCCGATGCGTCGCTCCGCTCCCGTCCGTTCATCACTACTGACCCGTCGGCACGTCACCGCGGCAACGCGAGTTCGAACCAGACGGTCTTTCCGCTCGCGCCGGGCCGGGTGCCCCAGCGGCGCGAGGAACCGGCCACCAGTTGCAGGCCGCGCCCGCCCTCGTCCTCGGGGCGGGCGACGCGCTCGCGCGGCGGGTCCGGGAGCGGGTCGGAGACCTCCACCAGCAGCGTCCGGGCCCCGTCGAGCCCGGCGGGACGCACGAGCCGTACGCCGATGGGGCCGGTGGCGTGCCGCAGCGAGTTGGTGACCAGCTCACTGACCAGCAGCGCGGTCAGGTCGGCGACGCAGTCGAGACTCCAGCCGTGCAACTGGCCGCGGACGGCGGCACGCGCGGCGCGTACGGCTCCCGGCTCGGCGGGAAAAGTCCACTCGGCGCAGTCACCATCGGTGTCGATCACGCCGATCACTTCCCAGGCCAGCGAGCTTCACCCATGTCCGGTTTCGTGGGGTTAATGGGCACATACCCGATATCCAGTGGGCAGTACCGTGCGACGGGGCGCACAGTGGCACGAACGGCGTACGCGGCGCTCCGCACGGGGAGCCGTCCCCCTAGGAGCCCGGGTGGCGTGGTTGCCGTGCGGCTGCGGGTCCTTGTGGGTCGCCCGCGCCCCGCGAGGCAGCCGCGTGTCCATGGAGTCCCGCGCCCGATCGGGCAGCCACCTCCCGGACCGCCGGGACGTCCTGGTCCAGCCAGGCGACGTCCCAGATCTCGTCCGGCGTCAGCCAGCGCAGCGCGTCGTGGTCCTGGAGGGGCCGGGGCGCGGGTGAGCCGGGGAGCAGGCGGGCGGTCCACACCCGCAGGACGTACGGCGCCCTGAGCGGCCACTCCCCCGGCACGCGCTCGACCGGCTCGGCGTCGACGCCGAGTTCCTCGCGCAACTCGCGCGCCAGGGCGTCCTCGGGACTCTCGCCCGGCTCGACCTTGCCGCCGGGCAGCTCCCAGCGTCCGGCCAGATCGG
The DNA here is from genome assembly GCF_042269865.1 of Streptomyces sp. NPDC055966. Classification (NCBI taxonomy): domain Bacteria; kingdom Bacillati; phylum Actinomycetota; class Actinomycetes; order Kitasatosporales; family Streptomycetaceae; genus Streptomyces; species Streptomyces sp. NPDC055966. Next base: position 47,545 of record NZ_JBHJYK010000008.1, on the reverse strand, counting down.
CGGGCGCGCTGCGGCGCGCCGCGAGCAGCCGGCCGCCGTCGAACAGGGCGGCCCCCACCACCACGATCCGGTCCGCGCGGGGTGTCTTGGGCGTGCTGGGCGTCATGCAGCGGAGCCTACGGGAGGCCACCGAGGGTCAGTTGCGCGCGCCGTCCCCGTTCTGGCCGATGCGCTCGACCCAGTAGACCTGTTTGTGGCCCCGGTCGTCGAGGCTGTCGGCGATCTTCTGGGCCTCGGCCCGGGTCGCGTACCGGCCCACGCGGTAGCGATTGCCGCTGTCGTCCTGCCGTATCACGATCCAGGGCAGGGAGACCGTCCCTTCATTCACGGCTCCCACCGCCCCCGGCACTCCTTGTCGCATGGCCGCACCCTCCCCCAGTCTCGGCGGCGCTCGTGCAGGGGTACCCCCGTCCCGCCTCGGCCCCCCGCCGGGCCCCGCCTAAGGAAACCGCAATCCGCATATGCCCGAGCGTACGCCCAACCTTTACTCAGCGAATACGCCTTTTCACAAAGAGGTACGCAACCAGCCAGAACACCGGGGGCGCACGCGTACGAATGCGCCGTCGTGAGCGCCACCGCCGTGCGGCGCAGGCATATCCGAGTGACCGGTGACCACCTGGGAAAACGGCCGGATCGCGGCGGCACGCCAAGGCCGGGAGGCGGGCGCGCGACCGGGACGTCCTGCACACGGAGCGCCGAGGGTGTGCGCTACCTCACTCAGAGGGGCGCACGCACCCGCTCACCGACGGCCACGCACCTCCGCTCACCGGGCAACCATTGAACGTGAACGGCCGCGCCGGTCACTTCACCGGCAGGTGGTACGCCACCCGGTACCGGTCCGCCGGGATCACCACGTCGGCGGTCTCCACGGGGCGGCCGGAGGCGTAGTACGTGCGCTGGATGACGAGGACCACATGGCCGGGGACACCGCCGAGCACATGCAGCTCCTCGGCGAGGCCGGGGCGGGCCCCGACCTCCTCGGTGACGTTGTCCACGATGACGTCGATGGCCCGCATGCGCTCGGCCACGCCCATCCCGCCGAGCGGCCCTTCCTCGGGCAGCATCACCGGGGTGCGGCCGGTGAGGACGAGGGGCTCCCAGGAGGTGGAGAGCATCATGGGCTCCCCGGCGTCCCGGAACAGGTACTTGGTGCGCATCACCCGGTCCCCGGCCTGGATCGCGAGCCGCTCGGCGATGGCGGCCCCGGCCTGCGCCTGCTCGCTGCTGGACTCCCAGGTGCCGCGCACGGAGGCGTCGGCCTGCTCCTGCCGGAAGGGCGTGGCACCGCCCGTCGGACGGTATCCGGAGCGGGCCACCCGGCGCGGCACCGGCCGCTCGCGCACATACGTCCCCGAGCCGGAGCGGCCCTCGACCAGCCCCTCGGCCATCAGCACCTTGCGGGCCTCCAGCGCGACCGTGTCCGAGACGCCGTACTCCTCGCGGATGCGGGCCTGGGAGGGGAGACGGGTGTGGGGCGGCAGCGAACCGTCGACGATCTTCTTGCGGAGATCACCCGCGACGCGCAGGTACGCCGGCTGCTCACCGAAAGTCACTGGCCGCTCCCATCAGGTTGTACAGACAGCAACAGCGTGGCAACCGTGGGTTGTGCCGTGCAAGCAAAGGCCAGAGAATCACTCGATGTGATGACACGAGGCGGGGGAGGGCTTTACCCAGGCACTTTCTCCCCCGTATAGGCGCGCTCACACCTCCGCCCGGCCTGCTCGTCGCCTCCACCGGGGCGCGGGACCCGGACTCCGGTACCGATACGGTGCTTCCGGGCCGGAACAGTCACAGAACGGGGGCGGCAATGACCACGGCAGGAACGACCCTGACGGGGAGTCGGGCGGACGCGGGGGCCGTCCGGGCGGTGAACGCACTCACCCGGCGGTGGGCGTCGACCGCGCAGGACGGCACGGTGTTCTCGGCGACGGGCGTCTGGCCCCTGCTCGCGTTCCTGGCCGACGGCGCGGCGGGCCCCGCGCGCGCGGAACTGGCCGAGGCGCTGGGGGTGCCGGCCGACCGGGCTGCGGGCGCGGCACGGGAGTTGCTGGCCGCACTCGCCTCGGTCACCGGCCTGGACGCGGCGCTCGGCCTGTGGACGTACCAGGGCCTGACACCGCGCGAGGAGTGGCGGGCCGGGCTGCCGGCGGGGACGTACGGGGTGTTCGGCGACGACCTGGTCACCGCGCAGGAGCGGCTGGACAGGTGGGCGTCCGAGCGGACCGGCGGGCTGGTCGAGCGCATGCCGGTGACCCTGACCCGGGACGCGCGGATGGTGCTGGCGAGCGCGCTCGCGCTGCGTACGACCTGGCGCCAGCCCTTCGACGAACAGCCGCTCCGGCCGGACGCGGGCCCCTGGCGGGGCCGTACCCTGCGCGGGCTGCACCGGCGCGGCCCACGCCCGGACCGGGTGGGCGTGGCGGGCACGCCGTACGGCTTCGTGACGGCGCTGACGGTGCCCGGCGACAACGGCATCGACGTCCACCTGATACTCGGCGAGGAGCGGATGACGCCGGGTCAGGTGCTCACGGCCGGGGTGGAGATCGTGGAGCGGGCCCTGCCGCTCACCCCGGGCGGCACGCTGCCGCACGGGCACGTGGGCCCGGGCCTGTACGTGGAACAGCAGCCGACCGTCAGGCCCGAACCGCCCTCACTGGACGTACGGACCGTGGCGTACGAAGTACGCGCCGATCACGATCTGCTGTCCCTGGCCCCGCTGTTCGGCCTGACGACGGCGTCGGACACCGGCCACGGCCACTTCCCCGGCATCAGCCCCCACTCGCTCGCCCTCGGCCAGGCCCGCCAGTCGGCGCTGGCACAGTTCGGCCCGCTGGGCTTCCGCGCGACGGCCGTCACGGCGGTCGCGGAGGTGTACGGCAGCGCGCCGCCACAGCCCCGCTACGAGTCCACGGTCGTCCGCGCCGTCCTCGACCGCCCCTTCGGCTTCCTCGCCGTCGACCGCGAGTCCCGGCTGGTGCTGGTGGCGGGATGGGTGACGGAACCGGCGCCGGAGCGGGTCATGAACTTCCCGGGCGCTGTTCCTCCAGGACTCTGACGCAGCGGGCCAGCAGCCCGGTCAGCGCCTCGCGTTCGGCGTCGGTGAACTCGGCGCCGAGGGCCCGCTCGACGCGAACGGCGGCCGTGTCGGCCTCGGTCATGACGGCGCGGCCCGTGTCCGTGAGCCGGGTCTCCAGGACGTTCCTGTGCCACTCGTGCGGGCTGCGGGTGATCAGGTCGCGGTCCTGGAGGTTCTTCAGGACGGTGTTCATGGTCGGCGGAGTGACCCCGCACAGCCGGGCGAGGGCGGCCGCGGAGATGCCCGGGTTCTCGTCGAGGTGGAGCAGCGCGGCGTACTGGGCGACGGTCAGTCCCGCCGGTTTCAGGACCGCCGTCTTCGTCGCGTTGAGGGCCTGCTCGGCCCGCTTGAGATGGGAGCCGAGGCGCTCGGACGCGGGCATGGAGGTCACGAGCCCAGGTTAGTGCAGTGGTGATGCGGTGATTAATGCACTGGCGATGATTAGGGTTCTAATCTAGATTCGTATTCGTCATGCAGTGAGCAGTCGAATCGAGAGGCGCTGCCGTGTCCCGTTCGTTCCACCGCCGCACCTTCCTGACCGCGACGGCCGCCGCGGCCGTCGCCGTGGCCGCGCCGAGCGCGACGGCCGCCGCCGGGCCCCGCATCTCCACCGCGTTCACGCTCCCCGACGACCGGGCCTATCCCGAGGGCATCGCGCTCGACCCGCGCACCGGCGACGCGTACGTCGGCTCGTTCACAACCGGCGCCGTCTACCGGGCCACGGCCGGCAGCCGCGCCGCCGAGGTCTTCCTGCCGGCCGGCACGGACGGCCGTACGACGGCCAACGGCCTGAAGGTCGACCGCGCGGGCCGCCTGTGGGTCATCGACCACACCACGGGCATCGACGTCTACGACCTGCGCACCCGCTCCCTGCTGACCCGCTTCGAGGTACCGGCGGGCGTGGCGCGCTTCCTGAACGACCTCGTGATCACCCCGGACGGCACGGTCTACGCCACCGACAGCGTGCGGCCCGTGATCTACCGGATCACCCCCGCGGAGGTGGTGCGGGGCGCCCGCGCACCGCTGACCCCGCGCTACGACCTGAGCGCCGAGGTCCCCCCGCACGCGCCGGACACCTACACCCTGAACGGCATCGCCGCCGACCCCACCGGACGGCTGCTGTTCGCGGTCGACATGACCGGCGGCGGCCTGTACCGGGTCGACGTCCGCGACGGCTCGGTACGTCACGTGGCCCTCCACGGAGGCGACTTGACCCACGGTGACGGCCTGCTCCTCTCCCACCGCACCCTGTGGGCCGCCCACAACGCGTCCAACACCCTCACCCGCTGGCACCTGTCACCGGACGGCACCGAGGCCCGCCTGACCCGCACCCTGACCGACCCGGCCCTCCAGATCCCCACCACCGTGGCCCGTACCCCCGGCGCCCTCCTGGTCGTCCGCTCCCAGTTCGACAAGGGCGGCCCGATGGGGGCGGGGGTGCCGACCCCGCCGTTCACGGTGGCGCGGGTGACGGGGATGTGATCTCGTGGCGGGGCATCAGTGCCAGGAGACGGCAAGGATGAACTCTTTGCCATGGGTACCGCTTTCGCCGCTCGCACAGGAAGCAGCGAGGGGTCGACTCCCGTAGGAATAGACCCCTCGCAACCTGCGAACTCGACGAAACCCTCAGCGCGTGACGGTGGGCCGCTCACACATTGAAGCGGAACTCCACCACATCCCCGTCCTGCATCACATAGTCCTTGCCCTCCATCCGCGCCTTGCCCTTGGCGCGGGCCTCGGGGACCGAGCCCGTGGCGAGCAGGTCGGCGAAGGAGATGACCTCGGCCTTGATGAAGCCCTTCTGGAAGTCGGTGTGGATCACGCCGGCCGCCTCGGGGGCCGTGGCGCCCTTCTTGATCGTCCAGGCGCGGGACTCCTTGGGGCCGGCCGTCAGGTAGGTCTGGAGGCCGAGGGTGTCGAAGCCGACGCGGGCGAGGGTGGCGAGGCCGGGCTCGTCCTGGCCGACCGACTGGAGGAGTTCGAGGGCCTCGTCCTCGTCCAGCTCGGCGAGGTCCGCCTCCAGCTTGGCGTTGAGGAAGATCGCCTCGGCGGGCGCGACCAGGGCGCGCTGCTCGTCCTTGAAGGCGTCGTCCGTCAGCTCGTCCTCGTCCACGTTGAAGACGTAGAGGAACGGCTTGGTCGTGAGGAGGTGCAGGTCGTGGAGGAGCTCCGCGCGCTCGGTGCCCTGGAGGATGCCCTGGGAGAAGAGGGTGTCGCCCTTCTCCAGGATCTCCTTGGCCTCCTCGACCGCCTTGACCTTGGGGGCCACGTCCTTCTTGATCCGCGACTCCTTCTGGAGACGCGGGAGGACCTTCTCGATCGTCTGGAGGTCGGCGAGGATCAGCTCGGTGTTGATCGTCTCGATGTCGTCCTTCGGCGAGACCTTGCCGTCGACGTGGACGACGTTCTCGTCCTTGAAGGCGCGGATGACCTGGCAGATAGCGTCGGACTCACGGATGTTCGCGAGGAACTTGTTGCCGAGGCCCTCGCCCTCGGAGGCGCCGCGCACGATGCCGGCGATGTCGACGAAGTCGACCGTGGCCGGGAGGATGCGCTCCGAGCCGAAGATCGAGGCCAGCTGGGCCAGGCGGCCGTCGGGGACGCCGACCACGCCGACGTTCGGCTCGATCGTGGCGAACGGGTAGTTGGCCGCGAGCACGTCGTTCTTGGTCAGGGCGTTGAACAGGGTCGACTTGCCGACATTGGGCAGGCCGACGATTCCGATCGTGAGCGACACGTTGCGACTTCCCGTGGATGAGTGGGCGATGAGTGGGCGCGATCCACCAGTTTACGGCGTCCCCGTCGGCCGGCTCGCGGGAGCGTCGAACGTCCGGCCAAGCTCTGCTCACCGGCGTGTCTGATGGCCGATTCGGCACATAAACAGACCTAAGTTGGTCCAGTGGAGCCACACAGCAAGCGACCCCCGAACGACGGACCGCGACGCGGCACACCGCCGCACGCGCAGCTTCCCCCGCAGGCCCGGCGCGGGCCCTGGGCGGGAGCAAGTCAGGCGGGGCGGCAGGCGCGTCTCGCGCGGCCGGCGGCGGGGGCGCGACTGCCGAATCCCCGGCTCACCGGGCTCGGCAGCGGGCTGTTCTGCACCGTCGTGATGTTCCTCCTCGGCTGCGTGGACCAGCTCCTGTTCGGCGCGTCCATGACCGCGTACGGCGTGCTGTTCGTGCCGGTGTGCGTACTGACCGCGCTGTGGGTGCGCGAGGGGGATCTGCTGACCGCTCCTGTCGTCCTGCCGATCGCGTTCACCCTCGGGCTGTTTCCCGTCGCCGACGGGAAGGCCGGGGTGCTCGCCCGGCTGGTGGGGGTGTTCACCGGGCTCGCCACCCAGGCCGGCTGGCTGTACAGCGGGACGCTCGCGGCCTGGGTCATCGTGCTCGTCCGGCGCGTGCAGTGGGTGCGCAGGCGCCGCCGCCGGACCTGAGCGGCCGGGGCCGCGGGACCGGCAGCGCCTACCCGTGCTCGGCAGCTCTCATCGCCGCCCCCACGATCCCCGCGTCGTTCTGGAGCTGCGCGGGGACCATCTCGGCTCTGATGCCCTCGATGAGGTGCAGGAACTTGTCGGCCTTGCGGCTGACCCCGCCGCCGATGATGAAGAGCTCGGGCGAGAAGAGCATCTCCACATGGGCCAGGTACTTCTGGACGCGGCGCGCCCAGTGCTCCCAGGTCATGTCGCCGTCCTCCTTGGCCTTGCTGGAGGCGCGCTTCTCGGCGTCGTGGCCGTTCAGCTCCAGGTGACCCAGCTCCGTGTTCGGCACGAGGACGCCGTCGACGAAGACGGCGCTGCCGATGCCCGTGCCGAACGTGAGCAGGATGACCGTGCCCTTGCGGTCGCGGCCGGCGCCGAAGCGCATCTCGGCGACGCCCGCCGCGTCCGCGTCGTTGACGACGGTGGCCGGGAGTCCGCCCAGCTTGCCGCTGAACAAGGCGCGCGCGTCGGTGTCGATCCAGCTCTCGTCGACGTTCGCCGCCGTACGGACCATGGCGCCGCCCGTGACCACCCCGGGGAAGGTCAGGCCGACCGGGCCCGTCCAGCCGAAGTGGTCCACGACCTGCTTGACCCCGTCGGCCACTCCGTCCGGTGTCGCCGGATGCGGGGTGAGCACCTTGCAGCGCTCCTGGGCCAGCTCGCCCTTGTCCAGGTCCACAGGGGCGCCCTTGATCCCGGATCCGCCGATGTCCACGCCGAAGATCTGCATGGCACCACGTTACGACGGACCACCGACAGTCACGCCGTGCTCACGCTTCGGCCGCGCCGCTCCCGCCGCGCTCGGCGACCAGCTCGGAGGCCTCTTCGCGCAGGTCACGGCGGAGTTCCTTGGGGAGCGAGAAAGTGATGGACTCCTCGGCCGCCCTGACCAGCTCCACGTCGCCGTAGCCGCGCTCGGCGAGCCAGTCCAGCACCTGCTCGACCAGCACCTCGGGCACGGAGGCGCCGGAGGTGACGCCGACGGTGCTCACGCCCTCCAGCCAGGCCTCGTCGATCTCGGCGGCGAAGTCCACCAGGTGGGCGTCGCGGGCGCCGGCCAGCTTGGCGACCTCGACCAGCCGCTTGGAGTTGGAGGAGTTGCGCGAGCCGACCACGATGACCAGCTCGGCCTCGGCGCCCATCTGCTTCACGGCCAGCTGGCGGTTCTGCGTGGCGTAGCAGATGTCGTCGCTGGGCGGGGAGACGAGGCCCGGGAACTTGGTCTTCAGGGCGTCGACGGTCTCCATGGTCTCGTCCACGGAGAGGGTGGTCTGGGAGAGCCATACGACCTTCGAGGGGTCGCGGACCTCGACCTTGGCGACGTCGCCGGGGCCGTCCACGAGCTGGATGTGCTCGGGGGCCTCGCCGGAGGTGCCGATGACCTCCTCGTGGCCCTCGTGGCCGATCAGGAGGATGTCGTAGTCCTCCTTGGCGTACCGGACGGCCTCCTTGTGGACCTTGGTGACCAGGGGGCAGGTGGCGTCGATGGTGGCGAGCCGACCGCGCGCGGCCTCCTCGTGCACGACCGGGGCGACGCCGTGCGCGGAGAACATCACGATGTTGCCGGGCGGCACCTCCTCGGTCCGCTCGACGAAGATCGCGCCCTTCTTCTCCAGGGTCTGCACGACGTACTTGTTGTGAACGATCTCGTGCCGGACGTAGATCGGCGCCCCGTACTGTTCGAGGGCCTTCTCGACGGCGATCACGGCGCGGTCCACACCCGCGCAGTAACCACGGGGTGCGGCGAGCAGGACACGGCGGCCAGTCGAAGAGGTCATGCGTCCCATCGTAAAGCCCGCGCCGGCCCGCCTTGGGCGGCCCTGGGGCCGCGTTCGGGCGCGCAGCTATCGCGTGCGCGTGACCGCGCGGGGAAGACTGGTGGGCATGTCCGACACCGGTACGACGGCTCCCGCGGCCGACGAGCGGCACCGGCTGCGGCGCAGCCTCGGGTTCCGGGACCTGGTGGTCTACGGGCTGCTGTTCATCGCCCCCATGGCGCCGGTGGGCGTGTTCGGCACGCTGGACGCCCGGTCGCACGGGGCGGTCGCGCTGGTGTACGTGGTGGCGACGGTCGCGATGGGGTTCACCGCGTTCAGTTACGCGCAGATGGTGCGGGTCGTACCGCAGGCGGGCTCGGTGTTCGCCTACGCGCGCGTGGGGCTCGGCCGGGAGGCCGGGTTCGTCGCGGGGTGGATGGCGCTGCTGGACTACGTCCTCATTCCGGCGGTGGCCTATCTCTTCTCGGGCATCGCGATGAACGCGCTGGTTCCCCAGGTGTCCCGCTGGGTGTGGACGGTGCTCCCGGTGGTCGTCACGACGCTGCTGAACCTGTGGGGCGTGCGCGCCGCCGCGCGCGTGGGCTTCCTCGTGCTGGCGATGGAGATCGTCGTCCTGGTGGTGTTCACGGTGGCGGCGGTCGCCGTCCTCGCGCGGGACGGGGCGACGCGCGGCTGGCTGTCCCCGCTGTCGGACGACGGCTCCCAGGGCGCGTTCGCGCTGTCGGCGGTGATCGGCGCGGTGTCGGTGGCGGTGCTGTCGTACCTGGGCTTCGACGCGATCGCGACGTTCGCCGAGGAGGTCACCGGGGGCTCGGCGAAGGTCGCGCGGGCGCTGCTGTTCTGCCTGGCGCTGGCCGGTGCGCTGTTCGTGGCGCAGACGTACCTGGCGGCCCTGCTGGAGCCGACGACGTCCGCGCGGCTGGCCGCCGATCCGGCCCGGCAGGGCTCCGCCTTCTACGACGCCGTGGACGCCTCCGTCGGGCGCCGGCTGCACGACATGGTGGCCGCGAGCAAGGCGATCGGGGCGGCGTTCGCGGCGCTGGCCGGGCAGGCGGCGGCCGGGCGCCTGCTGTTCGCGATGGGCAGGGACCGCCGCCTGCCCCGTGCCCTGTCCCGCACGGACGGCGGGGTGCCGCGGGTCGCCCTGCTGTGCTCGGCGGTGATCACCCTGCTCGCGGCGGGCTGGGCGACCCGGCGCGACGACGGCCTGGACAGGCTGGTCTCGGTGGTCGACATCGGTGCGCTGACCGCCTTCACGCTGCTGCACGCGAGCGTGGTGGGCTATTTCGCCGTGCGGCGCCGGGGACCGGAGCCGGTCGGCTGGTGGCGGCATGTGCTGGTACCGGTGACCGGGGCGGTGATCACGGTCGCGGTCATCGCGGAGGCGAGCGGGCCGGCCCAGGTGGTGGGCGCGGTGTGGCTGGTGATCGGTCTGCTGGTGCTGGTGGGACAGCGGATGCGGACCGGGGCTCCCGGGTAGCGAGGCTGTGGCCGGACGGGGAGGGGGCCGGGCGGGGAGGGGCGCGCTCCGTGGCCGGGGCCGGCTGGGGCCGGGGCGGTGCTACGGCCGAGACCGGGGCTGGACCGGGGCCGGGTGGTGTGGGGGTGTTGTCGGTGTGCGCCGATAGTCTCGGTCGCATGGCTGCCAACACCTCCCCCGAAGCCCCCCTCCCGGTCGGTGAGGTCTCCCGGCTCATCGGGGGGTGGATCGACCGGCTCGGCTCGGTGTGGGTCGAGGGGCAGATCACGCAGTTGTCGCGGCGGCCCGGCGCGGGGGTCGTGTTCCTGACGCTGCGGGATCCGTCGTACGACATCTCCGTCGGCGTGACCTGTTACCGGCAGGTGTTCGACGCCGTCGCCGATGCGGTCGGCGAGGGCGCCCGCGTCGTCGTGCTGGCCAAGCCTGAGTGGTACGCCCCGCGTGGTCAGCTGTCCCTGCGCGCCGCCGAGATCAGACCCGTCGGTGTCGGTGAACTGCTGGCCCGGCTGGAGCAGTTGAAGAAGGCACTGGCCGCCGAGGGGCTGTTCGCGGCGGAGCGGAAGAAGCCGCTGCCGTTCCTGCCGCAGCTGATCGGGCTGGTCTGCGGCCGCGCCTCCGCCGCGGAGCGGGACGTGCTGGAGAACGCCCGGCACCGCTGGCCCGCCGTCCGCTTCGAGGTGCGCAACGTCCCGGTGCAGGGTGTGCACGCCGTGCCGCAGGTCGTGCAGGCGGTGAAGGAGCTGGACGCGCTGGAGGACGTGGACGTCATCGTCGTCGCGCGCGGCGGCGGCAGCGTGGAGGATCTGCTGCCCTTCTCCGACGAGCAGCTCGTGCGCGCCGTGGCGGAGTGCCGTACGCCCGTCGTCTCCGCCATCGGGCACGAGCCGGACACCCCGCTGCTGGACTATGTCGCGGATCTGCGCGCGTCCACCCCGACCGACGCCGCCAAGAAGATCGTGCCGGACGTGGGCGAGGAGCTGGAGCGGGTGCGGATGCTGCGCGGCCGGGCCCGGCGGTGCGTGGAGGCGTTCGTGGAGCGCGAGGCGCGGGGGCTGGCCCATGCCCTGGCCCGCCCCTCGATAGAGGATCCGCACCGGATGATCGACGAGCGGTCGGACCATGTCGCCTCGCTGGTCGAGCGTTCCCGGCGCACGCTCGGTCATCTCCTGGACCGCGCGGACTCGGAGCTGTCGCACACGCACGCGCGCGTGGTGGCCCTCTCCCCCGCGGCGACGCTCCGGCGCGGCTACGCGGTGCTCCAGAAGGCCGACGGGCACGTGGTGCGGGATCCGGCCGAGGTGACGGACGGCGAGACGCTGCGCGCCCGCGTGGCCGAGGGTGAATTCACAGTGAAGGCAGGCGAATGACGGACAAGGTCGAAGAGGCGCTCTCCTACGAGCAGGCCCGGGACGAGCTGATCGAGGTCGTACGGCGCCTGGAGGCGGGCGGTACGTCGCTGGAGGAGTCCCTGGGGCTGTGGGAGCGCGGCGAGGAGCTGGCCAAGGTGTGCCGGCGGTGGTTGGAGGGCGCCAGGGCCCGGCTGGACGCGGCGCTCGCCGAGGAGGCCGAGGAGGAGGAGGCCGAGTAGGCGCCGCCCGGCGGCTGTGAAGCGGGTCACCGCACCCCCATCTTTGTTGAAGGTTGAACTTCACTGTCGTAGGGTCGTCCTGTCAGCCGATCCGGACCGCGGTCCGGTACGTCGGAACAGGCGCCATCCAGAAAGTTCACTCATGTCTCTCGTTCTTGACCCCGCCGCCCAGGACCTGCTGTTCCGCGAGGCCCGCACCGCGAACACCTTCACCGACGAGCCCGTGACCGACGAGCAGGTCCAGGCGATCTACGACCTGGTCAAGTACGGCCCGACCGCCTTCAACCAGTCGCCGCTGCGCATCACCCTGGTCCGCTCCGCCGAGGCCCGCGAGCGCCTGGTGAAGCACATGGCCGAGGGCAACCAGCCCAAGACGGCCACCGCCCCGCTGGTCGCGATCCTCTCCGCGGACAACGAGTTCCACGAGGAGCTGCCGACCCTCTTCCCGCACTTCCCGCAGGCCAAGGACGTCTTCTTCGCCGAGCGCCCGGCCCGCGAGGGTGCCGCCGCCCTGAACGCCGCCCTCCAGGCCGCGTACTTCATCATCGGCGTCCGGGCCGCCGGCCTCGCCGCCGGTCCGATGACGGGTCTCGACTTCGCGGGCGTCCAGAAGGAGTTCCTGGACGACGACCACACCCCGCTGATGGTCGTCAACATCGGCAAGCCGGGCGAGGACGCCTGGTTCCCGCGCTCCCCGCGCCTGGCCTACGAGGACGTCATCACGACCGTCTGAGCCGGCCGGCGCGACCGGACGCACGAGATGACAGAGGCCCCCAGCGCCGCCGGGGGCCTTCGTCGTGCGCCGGGTGCGGGCAGGTCACCCGGTCTTCAGTGCCGCCGCCAGCTTCGCCATCTCGTCGAAGGACGCGGTGCCCGCCACGACCGTGGTGGAGCCGTGCGTGCCGTCCAGCACGAGGGCGTCGTAGCGGCCGCCGGTGTAGTGGGTCCAGGTGCGGCCGCCGATCGTCTGGGTCCGCTTCGTCGCCGAGGCGCCCTGGCTGGCGTCGTCGATGAAGTCGGCCGGCCGCTGCGTGGACTGTTCGAGCTGCACGTACTGGCCGTCCGGGGTCTGGTAGCCCAGGTGCCAGCGCTGGTTCTCGGCGTCGTACCGCACGGAGGTCGCCTTCCAGCTGTCCGGCAGGCCCGCGGGAGCCGCGACCGGGTAGCTCGCCGCCCGGCGGGCCCCGATGAGCTCGACCTGGTAGTCGACCCGCTTGAGGTCGGGGGCGTGGTCGTCGTGCGGGATGGCGACGAAGTAGACGGCCAGCGCCGCGATGCCGATCAGGGCCAGGGAGAGGACCATGTCCCGGGCCGTCTTCTGCTTGCCTTTGGAACCTGCCACGCCCCCTATCGTCGCAGGTGCCCCAAGCGCTCATCCGTGGGGTCCCCTGCTCATTTTGTCTGCCTAACGATAGAGTCAGGGCCAAACCCTCATCCGGCCGTCGCCGTATCAGAAAGGTGCGCTCCGATGACCGAAAATCATCACCTGCCGTCCGAGCTCGATGTTCCCTCCGAGGCTCCCGACCGCAACCTCGCCCTGGAACTCGTCCGGGTGACCGAGGCCGCCGCCATGGCGGCCGGCCGCTGGGTGGGGCGTGGCGACAAGAACGGCGCCGACGGCGCCGCGGTGCGCGCCATGCGGACCCTCGTCTCGACCGTGTCCATGAACGGCGTCGTCGTCATCGGCGAGGGCGAGAAGGACGAAGCCCCGATGCTCTTCAACGGAGAGCGCGTGGGCGACGGCACCGGCCCGGAGGTCGACATCGCCGTCGACCCGATCGACGGCACCACGCTGACGGCCAAGGGCATGCCGAACGCGATCGCCGTCCTGGCCGCCGCCGAGCGCGGCGCCATGTTCGACCCGTCCGCCGTGTTCTACATGGACAAGCTGGTCACCGGCCCCGAGGCCGCGGACTTCGTCGACATCAACGCCCCCGTCGCCGTGAACATCCGGCGCATCGCCAAGGCCAAGCGGTCCGCGCCGGAGGACGTCACCGTCGTCATCCTCGACCGGCCGCGGCACGAGGGCCTGATCAAGGAGGTCCGCGAGGCCGGCGCGCGCATCAAGCTGATCTCCGACGGCGACGTCGCCGGCTCGGTGTACGCGCTGCGCGAGGGCACCGGCGTCGACCTGCTGCTCGGCATCGGCGGCACGCCCGAGGGCATCATCTCGGCCTGCGCCGTGAAGTGCCTGGGCGGCACGATCCAGGGCAAGCTGTGGCCGAAGGACGACGTGGAGCGGCAGCGGGCGATCGACGCCGGGCACGATCTGGACCGGGTGCTCACCACGGACGACCTGGTCTCGGGTGAGAACGTGTTCTTCGTCGCCACCGGTATCACCGACGGCGAGCTGCTGCGCGGTGTGCGGTACCGCTCGGAGACCGCGCTGACCGAGTCGATCGTGATGCGGTCCAAGTCGGGGACGGTACGGCGGATCGACTCCGAGCACCGGCTGCGCAAGCTGCGGGCCTACAGCGCGATCGACTTCGACAAGGCCAAGTAGGTCCGGGGGCGCCCCTTCAGAGGGGGCGCGTGGAACGTCGGCGACCGCGGGTCGTTCGTGGTCGCTCGCGCAGTTCCCCGCGCCCCTTCGGGACGCTCAGCCCGCCATCCTGTTCGCCGCCGTCGCCCGCGCCGCCTTCTTCAGTTCCATCTCCCTGCGGCGGCGCCTCGCCAGGACCACGCGGCGTTCCGCCGCCGTCAGGCCGCCCCAGACGCCGTAGGGCTCGGGCTGGAGAAGGGCGTGCTCGCGGCACTCGACCATCACGGGGCAGCGGGCACAGACACGCTTGGCCGCCTCCTCGCGGGACAGCCGTGCCGCGGTCGGCTCTTTCGACGGAGCGAAGAACAGGCCGGCCTCGTCGCGCCGGCACACCGCCTCGGTGTGCCAGGGGGCGTCTTGGTCCCTGTCCCGCGTCGGCACCCGCTGGGCCGGAACGGCAGCTACCTGCAGGGACGAATGCGGCGGTTGCAGCACGGGTCTACTCCTGACGACGGCTTCGCGAGCGAGAGACGATGCAGCAAGGCCTACCCGCTGTGCGTGCGCCTATGCACTGCGTTTCCAACCGCGGGCGTGCGACGGCTCGTTCACGCCCCCAGGGTTCGCCGCGCGGGGGAACCGGCCCTTCCCGTCACCGGCGGATTCGCGACTGTCAACGGTCCAGGTGTTTGCGCAACTTCCCGTCGACCTTGTCCTGGACCCGCTCCAGCTTGCGGTCGACCTTGCTCTGGACCCGCTCCAGGATGTCGCCGATGCGCTTGCCGCGCTTGGGCCGCGCCTCCACGTTGCCGAGGACGGCCCAGCCGTCGACGTAGACCACGGGGGCGTCGGTGTCGACCGAATCCAGCGTGTCCACCTCGAAGTTGCCGAGGACGCCGCCGCCGGTGCCGCGCAGCGACACGTTCTCCGGGACACGGATCTGGACGTCGCCGAAGACCGAGACCGCCTTGATCACGACCTGTTGGTACTCGAAGATCGCCTCGCTGAGGTCGATCTCCACGCTGCCGAAGACCGAGTACGCGTGCAGCCGTCGCCCGGCGCGCCAGCGGCCGCGGCGCACGGCGCTGCTGAAGACCGCGACCACGTTGACGTCCGCCTCGTGGGGTATCGCGCCCTCGGCGGGGCGGGGCGGCACGGGCGCGTAGGCGGGGGCGGCCGACTGCTGGTGGGCGGCGGGCAGGTCGCGGATGAAGACGTCCAGCTCGCCCACCGTCTTGGCGTGCAGCACTCCCTCGACGCGCTCCGCGTGCTCGTCGGCGGTCAGCCGGCCCTCGGCGAGGGCCTCGCGCAGGATGTCGGCGACCCGGTCGCGGTCGGCGTCCGAGGCGCGCAGTTCGGCGACGCTCGCCGCGGCGGCGTCGTTGTCATGAGTACGGGCGGGCTTCTGAAGGTCCACGACAGCAGGGTACCGAAACGCGATAGATCGCGACTAGGGGTGTGGACAACCCAGGGCGTGTCGAACTGAGCCTTACCTCACAGGTTCCGTGTCGGCGGCAGGTTCTACGCTGGTGAGGCCCGCCAGCGTCGGCGGGCGGCCGTCCGTCACAGTGAGGAATGGGCTGAGATGCCTGAGTTCGCGTACACCGATCTGCTCCCCCAGGGAGAGGACACCACCCCGTACCGGCTGGTGACCTCCGAGGGCGTGTCCACCGTCGAGGGACCGGACGGGCGGACGTTCCTCAAGGTGGAGCCGGAGGCGCTGCGCGCACTGGCCGAGGAGGCCATCCACGACATCCAGCACTACCTGCGCCCGGCCCACCTCGCCCAGCTGCGCCGCATCATCGACGACCCCGAGGCGTCGAGCAACGACAAGTTCGTCGCGCTGGACCTGCTGAAGAACGCGAACATCGCGGCGGCGGGCGTGCTCCCGATGTGCCAGGACACCGGCACGGCGATCGTCATGGGCAAGCGCGGGCAGAACGTCCTCACCGAGGGCGGCGACGAGGCGGCCCTGTCGCGCGGCATCTACGACGCCTACACCAAGCTCAACCTGCGCTACTCGCAGATGGCCCCGCTCACCATGTGGGACGAGAAGAACACCGGCTCCAACCTCCCCGCGCAGATCGAGCTGTACGCGACCGACGGCGGCGCCTACAAGTTCCTGATCATGGCGAAGGGCGGCGGCTCCGCGAACAAGTCGTTCCTGTACCAGGAGACGAAGGCCGTCCTGAACGAGGCCTCCATGATGAAGTTCCTGGAGGAGAAGATCCGTTCGCTGGGCACGGCCGCCTGCCCGCCGTACCACCTGGCGATCGTCGTCGGCGGCACCAGCGCCGAGTACGCGCTGAAGACCGCGAAGTACGCCTCCGCGCACTACCTGGACGAGATCCCGGCGGAGGGCTCGGAGCTGGGCCACGGCTTCCGGGACAAGGAGCTGGAGCAGAAGGTCTTCGAGCTGACGCAGAAGATCGGCATCGGCGCGCAGTTCGGCGGCAAGTACTTCTGCCACGACGTCCGCGTCGTCCGCCTCCCGCGCCACGGCGCGTCCTGCCCGGTCGCCATCGCCGTCTCCTGCTCGGCCGACCGCCAGGCCGTCGCGAAGATCACCGCCGAGGGCGTCTTCCTGGAGCAGCTGGAGACCGACCCGGCGCGCTTCCTGCCGGAGACGACCGACGAGCACCTCGACGAGTCCTCCGACGTCGTCAAGATCGACCTCAACCAGCCGATGGACACGATCCTCGCCGAGCTGACCAAGTACCCGGTCAAGACCCGGCTCTCGCTGACCGGCCCGCTGGTCGTGGCCCGCGACATCGCGCACGCCAAGATCAAGGAGCGGCTGGACGCGGGCGAGGAGATGCCGCAGTACCTGAAGGACCACCCGGTGTACTACGCGGGCCCGGCCAAGACCCCCGAGGGCTACGCCTCCGGCTCCTTCGGTCCGACGACGGCCGGCCGGATGGACTCCTACGTGGAGCAGTTCCAGGCCGCCGGCGGCTCCAAGGTGATGCTCGCGAAGGGCAACCGCAGCAAGCAGGTCACCGACGCGTGCGACGCGCACGGCGGCTTCTACCTCGGCTCCATCGGCGGCCCCGCCGCCCGCCTCGCCCAGGACTGCATCAAGAAGGTCGAGGTCCTGGAGTACGAGGAGCTGGGCATGGAGGCCGTCTGGAAGATCGAGGTCGAGGACTTCCCGGCGTTCATCGTGGTGGACGACAAGGGCAACGACTTCTTCCAGGACCCGGCCCCGCAGCCGACGTTCACGTCGATCCCGGTGCGGGGTCCCGGCCTGGCGTGAGCCACCGACAAGAGCCTCACAGACCCCTCGGCGTCGCCGGGGGGTCTGCTGCTGTCGCGTGGGTGGCGCTATGAGCCCCCGCTTCCGTGGCTTGAAGCGCACCCCTGTCGCCGGCACGGCAGCATCGGGAGGGTCCCTGTGTGTGGAAGTCCGTCCAATCCGCGTAGCCCGGGAGGCTGCTGTGTCGCTACGGTTCACGCCAAGGACCCGAACACGGACGGGGCGAACTGCCCCACGGTCCGGGTCGACGAGGAGAAGCAAGAGATCGCGTTGCAGGGTTGGACAGTGGACGAGGCGACGCGCGCCGAGTGCCTGAAGACCGGCCCCATCCCCGACGGTGAGACCGTCGTCCGGCTGCCTATGCGTACGGTCGCCGCCATCAGGGAGGCTTGTGAGGCCGCAGACGGCCCCACCGTTCAGTGAGCTGCTGACGAACTGCCAGCGGTCCGCCGTGGATCTGGAGATGCGCGACTTCCACGACGACCCGGACGAGGCTCCGCGCGTGGCCGCGTGGAAGGCCGGGCATCGGCCGGACCCGAACGACCGGGCGTCCTGGTGGCGCCCCTGGCTCAACATGGTGTCCGAGGCGGTTTCCCGTGGTGTCGTGATCCGCCGCGCCCGGATCGTCTCCGAGCCGGTGAGCGAGTACACCCGGTAGTTCTACGACGGCACGTTCACCAACATCACCGCTGGTGAGCAGATCCGTTGGCTTCCCCGGCGGAACGCGTCGGATCTGGCACTCCCCGGCAATGGCTTCTGGTGCTTCGATGACCGGCTGGTGAGGTTCGGCCACTTCTCCGGTGAGGGCGTGTACCTCGACGACGAGGTGGACGACCGCGCCGAGGTGGTCAAGCTGTGCGCCTCGGCGTTCGAAGCCGTCTGGGACCGGGCCGTTCCGCACGACCGATACAGGATCTGAGAACGCACAGCGCCAATGGCCCGTTCACTTCGTCCAGCGTCCAGGCGGCCCGTGAGGCGCTTGCGGCACGTCTTCGGGTCGGCTACGCCGTAACACCCCCCTCGGACGCCGACATTCGCGATTGGTGCCGCATCTGTGGAGCCGACGATCAAGCTGTCGACCTGATCGCCGCCTCTCGCTCGACGGAGTCGATGTACGTCGAGTGGCGACGACTCCGGCGCACCGGGCTACGCCGACTCCAGGAGTCGTACGTGCCTCTCTTCGAGCGCACCCGAACCTTCCGGATCTACTGCTCCAATGTGGTGCCCGGCCTGCTCCAGACCCCCGCGTACGCAACCGCGCGGCTGACTGAGATCACCGACTTCCGGCAGACGCCCGATGACGTCACGGAGGCTGTGACCGCCCGCATGGATCGCGCGCGGGTTCTCCGCGAAGGAGATCACCGTGCGTCCGGGCCCCGGGCCCCGGATCGGAAGCGCTTCGGAAGCGCTGAAACCGGCCGAAGTCCAGCAGGGGTCGGGCAAGGTAGCTCCGTTCGTACCGCACGAGACGAGCGAGACCCGGCCGGTCTGCCGGGAGCTGCGAGGACCCATGAACCACACCTACAAGCCGCTGGGCTTGTTACCCGCCGCCGGGCAGGAACGGACGTACGCGCTGATCATCGCCGGCGTCCCGCTGCTGCTGATACTCCTGACCGCCGTCCTGCCCCATCTGGCCTCGGACGGCGGCGGATCCCCGTCCGGCGCCGTGTCCGGCTACGGCGGCTACTCCTACCAGCCCACCGTCCCGGATCCGGCGACGCCGGACACCTCCACGACCTCCCCCACCTCCACCACCTACGGCGCGGAGAGCACGGCCGGCACGGACGCCACGGCCCTCTCCCCGAGCCCGGCCGACACGCAGAGCCCGACCGGCACGGACAGCACCACCCCCGGTACCGACGGCGCGGCCGATCCCGGCGCGACGGTGCAGCGGTACTTCGGCGCCATCAACAGCCATGACTTCAAGACCGCCTGGGACCTCGGCGGCAAGAACCTCGGCTCGTCCTACTCCTCCTTCGCGGCGGGTTTCGCCGACACCGAACAGGACACGGTCAGCGTCGTGTCCGTCCAGGGCACGACCGTCTCCGTGAGCCTGCTCGCGCAGCAGACCGACGGCACGCAGAAGTCGTACAGCGGTCAGTACACGGTGGTGGACGGGGTCATCACCCACGCCTCGATCACCCCGGCCGACTGAGCAGAGCGGAGCTGTGAAGACATGGCCAGTGACATCCTTTCCGTCCCCGCTCCGCCGCCGGAACCGGTGGACCCGGTCCCGGGCCGGACGTCCCCGGACGCCACGAGCGACGCCACCCGGCTGCTGTGCGCCGGCACCTATCTCGACCCCGGGTACCGGTCCGAGGTCATCCGTGTCCTGACCCACCCGTCCCGGGTCGTGGCTCCGTCGTACGGGTACGACGCGGTCCCCGTCCTCGCCCACGCGCTGGCGGCACGCCGGCTGCACCGTCTGCGGCTCACCGTCCTCGGCGCGGGCCTCGCCGTCACGCTCATCCTCATGACCGCCGGCGTCCTGTCCGGGTTCGTCGCGCTGCTGACGATGCTGTGGCTGGTGTGGGTCACCGCGTATCTGCGGCGGGTCGTCACGCTGCAGACGCTCACGAACCGGCTGCGCGCCGGCACCGGTCCGGCGGGGGCGAAGGGCGGGTTCGACGGCTCCTACCCCGATCACCCCCTGCTCACGGCCCGGACGGTGGAGAAGATCAACCGGGAGCAGACGGCGGACGGCAGTCTGATCCGCTACGGCGGCTACAAGCCGTTCGTCGGCGCCGGTGGCCAGATGCGCCGGTGGTCCACGGCCGAGCTGCTGATCGGCGCGCCGGTCGGCGTGCTCGACCAGCACCGCGGCGGCGCGGGCGCGCCCACGGCCGGGGGCGCCCAGGAACCCCGGCGCAAGGAGGTCGTCCCCTTCACCGCCAAGAAGATCACCGAGTACGTCGCCGAGCGCATGAACGCGGAACTGCGCGACCGGGCACGCCGGTCGGAGCGGATCGACGGGCTCGCCGTCGAGCAGTCCGCCTTCACCCGGGCCGTCACGACGGTCCGTCCCGGCGGGCGCGAGCCGGACCGGGAGCACCGTGGCGCCGGCTGGGCGGAGGGCTACGACGCGCAGCGCGTGTACCTGTGCGTCCGGGTCGGCTCGTGGAACCAGGAACTGGTCACCACGGCGTTCGTGGGCTTCGACCTCAAGGGCAACACCCTGCACACCGAGTTCTACTCGTACGTGCTGGCGCCGATCCAGAAGAGCTTTCACCTGGTCGACCGGCTCCCGGCCGGCCTGAACGGCCGACTGCTGCTCAGGGTCGCGGGGGACACCCTGCTGGCCACGCCCGGGGCGGTCGTACGGGCCTTGTTCTCCTGGATACCGGCCCTGCCCGGGCGGGGGAACGACATCCGGGTGCAGACGCACGACCCCAGTGAGTTCCGTCTCGGCCGCTACGCCGTCCCCGCACGGAACACCGGCGCGCTCACCAGCGTCCGCGAGCTGGCGACCAGCGCCGACTTCCACGTCTTCTTCCAGGAGACGGACACGATCAAGTACACGCAGATCGTGGAGCGCCAACTGCTCCAGTTCGTCCGTGACTTCCTGCAGGCGCACAACGTCGACCTGGCGGAGCACGAGGCCCGCCAGACGAACATCCTCAACGACTACCGGCACCACAACAACCACGTCGAGAACAACCACGGCAACGTCAACTCGGGGACGCAGAACGTGCATCACGGCTCCGGCGGCGGCCAGGGGGCGGGAACCTCATGACCGGCAACGACTTCGGCCACAACAACAACTTCGTGAACGACAACAGCGGCACCGTCAACTCGGGGACACAGAACTTCTACGACGGCGGCGCCCCGGCAGCCCCCCGCCCGTCGGTCCCCCGCCCGTCGGCCCCCCGGTCGGCGGATGCCGGCCAGGGCGGTTCCGGATCCGCCCCGGACCGCGGCCGCAGCGTCTTCGTCGTCCACGGGCGGGACGAGGAGGCGCGGTTGAAGATCTTCGACCTGCTGCGCCTGCTCGATCTGCGCCCGCTGGAGTGGGAGGACCTGGTCAGAGCCACGGGCAGGACGACGCCGTTCCTGGGCGAGGTCATCGCGCAGGCCCCCGCGCAGGCCCAGGCGGCACTGGTGCTGCTCACCCCGGACGACATCGTCCGGCTGCACCCGGACCTCAGGGGCCCGAACGAGCCGCCGTACGAGAGCGAGCCGACCGGTCAGCCCCGGCCGAACGTGCTGATCGAGCTGGGCATGGTGCTGATGGCCTACCCGGAGCGCACTCTGATGGTGGAGATCGGCGCGCTGCGCGCGATCTCCGACATCGGGGGGATGAACGTCATCCGGTTCGACGGCTCGGCGACCGCGCTGGGCAAGATCGTCGAACGGCTGAAGCTGGCGGGCTGCAAGGTCAACGACACCGGCTCGGACTGGCGCCAGACCTGGCCGTACCGCCATCTGTCGGCGTACCACCGCACCGGGCGGGAGGTGCCGCCGGCCCGTTGAGCCGCGGTACGGGCCCGTATCCGGGGGAGGGGCCCGTACCGCACCAGCAAGGGGGGGGTGGGCGGGTGCCCGGGGTCAGACGTGCCGCCGGGCGCCCGCCGCCAGCGTGGCCAGGAACGCGCCGGTCTCCGGCAGGTCGATCCGCCCCAGCTCTCCGGGGCGGACCAGCACACGCAGTTCGCGGCAGACCGTCCGCTCCCACGAGTGGGCGACGAACGACAGCAGGATCAGCCGCAGCAGACTGTCCTCGTCGAGGTCGTGCAGCCGGGCGAGCCCCGCCCCGGTCAGCGGCATGGTGACGCGTTCGAGCTGGGCGTGCTGATGGACGGCGTCCCACAGTCGGTCCAGGCCGAACCACAGGTCGTGCACGCTGGAGGCGGCCACGCAGTCGTTGCCCATCCGGCTGTAGGCGACGGCGAAGACCAGCTGCGGCCGGCTGCCGAGGGTGGCGACGGTCCCGATCGGATACCGCGCCCGTTTGCCCCGCGGCTTGTCCCGCGCGCTCTCCCGCGCCACCGGAGCCACCCCGGCCAGCGCGGCGTCCAGCTCGGCGTCCAGCCGCGCGGCGTCGCCGCCGTAGCGGCAGTCGAGCAACTGCCCCTGCACACTGGTGCCGTTGATGACGACGCCGTCGTCCACGAGGGTGTCGAAAGTGTCGGTGAACCCCACCACCAGATGGCCCGGCTGCGCGAAGAGGTCGCCCTCCTCGACGACCACGGTCATCCCGGGGCGCCCGAACTCCTGCCGCACCGCGGACTGCGGGCGCGCCCGGGCGAGCCCCCAGGCCAGGCACAGGGCGACGGAGGCGGCCAGCACGAGTCCGGGGCGGGCCACGGCGCGGGGGAAGAGCTGCCCGACGAACTGCACGACGGCCGACACGGCGCCGAAGGCCGCGAGCACGCTGCCCGCGAACATCCGCCGCCCGCGCCGCGACCACCTCGGAAGCCGTATCCGCAAACCGGACAATCGCATGTTTCCCTCCAGAACCGCTTGGTACGCTGACGCACAGTCACGCGGCAGAGGGGGCGAGGCGCGTGCAGATCCGCACATCGTTCGTACGTGTGAGCGTGCTCGGCCCCGTGCGGCTGGATGTGAACGGCACTCCGGTACGGCTCACCCCGCTGACGGCCCGCCTGCTGGTGCGGCTGATCGCCGCCGACGGCGAGGCCGTGACCGCGCGGCAGCTCTACCGGGACGTGTGGCAGCAGACCGTCGAACTGCCGCACCAGGAGCTGCGCAACCGCAACGAGGTGCAGAAGCGGATCCTGGAGCTGCGGCGCGCCTTCGACCTCGCCGGGCCGGGGCACGGCGCCCGGATCATCCGCACCGGGCAGCTGCCGTCCGGGCGCGGCACCCAGAGCACCTACCAACTCGACCTCACCGAGGAGGAGTTGGACAGCACGGAGTTCACCCGTTTGGTGGGCGACGCGCTGCGCGCGGCACCGGCCTCGGCCGTCCGGCTGCTCGCGGAGGCGCTGCGGCTGTGGCGCGGCCGGCCGCTGACCGAGGTGCACGACGAGGAGTTCGCGAGCGCGTCGGTGCGCCGGCTGTCCCGGCTCCGGGAGACCGCGCTGCGCGAACTGGTCGACGGACACACCGCGCTCGGCCGCTACGACCTGGCCCTGCCGGTGGCCGAGCAGAGCGCCCGGGAGCGGCCGGACGACGTCGAGGCCGCGGCCGTCCTCACCCGGCTGAACGCCCGGCTGCGCGAGCGGCACGGCGGCGAACTGCTGCGCCACACCCTGCGCGGGCTGCGCGTGGACGTCGTCGTGGTGCGCGGCGACCTGTTCGACCAGGAGGACGCCAACCTGGTCGTGGGGTTCTCCGACACGTTCGACACCTCCCCCGACGACGTCGTGATCAGCCGGGAGAGCGTGCAGGGCCAGCTGGTCGACCGCCTCTTCGGGGGCCGGCACAAGCTCCTCGACGTCCAACTGCGGCGCGGTCTCGGCCGGTTCACCCCGCTGGGCACGGAGAGCGTCCGGACGAAGCGGCGCGGCCGTCGCGTGCGCTATCCCGTCGGTACGGTCGTGGCGGTGCCGGTCGGCCGGCGCCGGGTGTTCGCGCTGGCCTACTCCCGCCTGGGCAACGACCTGCGGGCCCGGTCCGGCCCGGCGGACCTGCGGCTGAGCCTGGAGCGGCTGTGGCCCTCGGTCGCGCTGCACGGGCTGTTCAAACCGGTGGCGATACCGCTCATCGGCACGGGCCTGTCCCGCATCGTCGAACTCGACCGGACCCAGCTCGTGCTCCTGATCGTCGAGACCTTCACCCAGAGCCTGCGCCAGGACCCGGCCGTCTCCCCCGAGCTGCGCGTGGTCATACGCGCCGACGACCTGGAGCGCACCGACCTGTCGGCGGTCGAGGCGTTCCTGCGCGGCGTGGACGAGCGGGGGCCTGCCGCCCCGCCCGCCACGGTGTCGTGACCTGGTCATTTCCATTCCCCCAGCACATCCCCGCTCCCGCTGCCGCCGATACCCGTCCCCCGCTTCCGGACCGCTTCCGGTCCGCCCGCGCACCGAGCGGGCCGACACCCGCACGGCCCAGCCCCCGGAACAACCCCACGCCCCGGATCGCTGTACCGGGCATGAGCGACTACCGCATCGAGCACGACTCCATGGGCGAGGTCCGCGTCCCCGCCACCGCCAAGTGGCGCGCCCAGACCCAGCGTGCCGTCGAGAACTTCCCCGTATCGGGCCAGCGCCTCGAACGCGCCCACATCGAAGCGCTCGCCCGGATCAAGGGGGCCGCCGCGAAAGTGAACGCGCGGCTCGGCGTGCTCGACAAGGACGTCGCCGAGGCGATCCAGGAGGCGGCGGCGGAGGTCGCCCGCGGGGACTGGGACGAACACTTCCCCGTCGACGTGTTCCAGACCGGGTCCGGGACCTCGTCCAACATGAACACCAACGAGGTCGTCGCCACCCTCGCCAGCGAGCGGCTGGGCCGGGACGTGCACCCCAACGACCACGTCAACGCCTCGCAGTCGTCCAACGACGTGTTCCCGTCCTCGATCCACATCGCCGCCACCGCCGCCGTCACCCACGACCTGATCCCGGCCCTCACCCACCTCGCCGACGCCCTCACCCGCAAGTCGGAGGAGTTCTCCGACGTCGTGAAGTCCGGGCGGACGCATCTGATGGACGCGACGCCCGTGACCCTGGGGCAGGAGTTCGGCGGGTACGCGGCCCAGATCCGCTACGGCGTCGAGCGGCTGACCGCCTCCCTGCCCCGGCTCGCCGAACTGCCGCTGGGCGGCACGGCCGTCGGGACCGGGATCAACACCCCGCCAGGGTTCTCCGCCGCGGTCATCGAGGAGGTCGCCCGCGCCACCGGGCTGCCGCTCACCGAGGCCCGCGACCACTTCGAGGCACAGGGGGCCCGGGACGGCATCGTGGAGACCAGCGGGCAGCTGCGGACCATCGCCGTCGGGCTGACGAAGATCGCCAACGACCTGCGGTGGATGGCGTCGGGGCCGAGGACCGGGCTCGCCGAGATCCGGCTCCCCGACCTCCAGCCCGGCTCGTCCATCATGCCGGGCAAGGTCAACCCGGTCGTGCCCGAGGCCGTGCTGATGGTCGCCGCCCAGGTCATCGGGAACGACGCCACGATCACCACCGCAGGTGCCGCCGGGAACTTCGAGCTGAACGTGATGCTCCCGGTCATCGCCAAGAACGTCCTCGAATCGATCCGGCTGCTCGCCAACGTGTCCCGGCTGCTCGCCGACCGGACCGTCGACGGCATCACCGCCGACCGGGAGCGGGCCCGTGAGTACGCCGAGTCGTCCCCGTCCGTGGTCACCCCGCTCAACAAGTACATCGGGTACGAGGAGGCCGCGAAGGTCGCCAAGAAGTCCCTCGCCGAGCGGAAGACCATCCGGGAGGTGGTGCTGGAGGGCGGGTATGTCGAGCGCGGCGAGCTGACGAAGGAGCAGCTCGACGAGGCGCTGGATGTCCTCGGGATGACGCGCCCGTAACCGCGAGCGAACCTTTCCGGCCACCGGCGGGGATCGTGAGGTACGCCGCAGCGTCGGGTGCCCGCGGCACCTAATATCTGTGCATGACGGACGTTGGAGCGATGACGAGCACGGCGGCGGGGCCCGCGGACCACTGGACCCCGGGGACCCCGATCCTGTGGCGCTACCGGGAGAACGCCGGCGAGCACTTCCACATCGCACGGCCCGTCACCGTCGTACGCGACGACGCGGATCTGCTCGCCGTGTGGCTGGCCCCGGGCACCGAGTGCGTGAAGCCGGTGCTGGCCGACGGCACCCCGGTGCACCAGGAGCCGCTCCGGTCCCGCTACACCAAGCCGCGCACGGTGCAGCGGGACCGCTGGTTCGGCACCGGTGTGCTGAAGCTGGCCCAGCCCGGCCGGCCCTGGTCGGTGTGGCTGTTCTGGGAGCCGGGCTGGCAGTTCAAGAACTGGTACGTCAATCTTGAGCAGCCGCTGGTCCGTTGGGCGGGCGGAGTGGACTCCGAGGACTTCTTCCTGGACATCTCCGTGCACCCGGACCGCAGCTGGCACTGGCGCGACGAGGACGAGTTCGCGCAGGCCCAGCGGGACGGGCTGATGGACGCCCGGACGGCGGAGAGAGTGCGGGTGGCGGGGCAGGAGGCGATCGAGGTCATCGGCTCCTGGGGCCCTCCGTTCGCGGACGGCTGGCAGCACTGGCGCCCGGATCCGTCCTGGGCGGTACCGTCTCTCCCCGAGGACTGGGACCGTACGCCCGCGCACGTGTCCTCATGAGACCCTTGATGCGCCCCCGGGCACGAAACGTAGGATCGTCCTCCGCAAGGGCGCATTTGAGCAACAACTGTCAGAGCATGCGCCGGGCTTGACCGATCGTCACCGAGGGGCGGCAGGACGTGAGCGAGGGGCACCAGGGCACCACCACCGCCGGCCCGCCGGGACGCGCCGGTGGCGCAGGATCAACACCTGAGCACGCGGGAATTCCGTTCCTGGGACACGTATTGCGGGTATCGGGATTTCGGCGGGACCAACTGCGCGCCCGGCGTGCAGCCCCGGACGGACGGATGCGACAGGCGTGACGGAGCAGCCCACCTCCTTCGAGTGCCCTCAGGGCGCCGACCCCGCGGAGGGCCGCGGGGCGTTCCTGCGTGCTCAGAAGGCCCCCGGCACCCCGGCCTTACCGGCGCAGGCCGTGGGACAGGACGGCAAGGGGCCACAGCCCCCGGCCGGCAAGGGGAAGGAGCCCCCAGTCAACGGCCCCGAGCACTCCCAGCCCGCCGCCGCGGAACCCGGCGCGCACCGCCCCCGCCCGGCACCGGAGGGCATTCCGCCCCAGCCCGGTGCCGAGCAGGAGCGGTCGGCCGCCGCCCAGGAGCGCCGTACCGGACGCGGACTGCCGCCCGGGCGGCCGATGCCGATGCGGCGTGACGGCGACCGGCTCAGGTTCGTGGGCGCGGCGACCCGGCGCATCGCGCGCGGCCTCGATCTGGACGAGATCGTGATGGGGCTGTGCCGGGCCACGGTGCCGACGTTCTCGGACGCGATCCTGGTCTATCTGCGCGACCCGCTGCCGGTCGGCGACGAGCGGCCCACCGGTCCGGTGGTGCTGCGGCTGCGCCGCAGCGACCGGATACCGGAGGAGCGGGACACCGAGGGTGTCCTGCTGCCGCCGGCCTTCGACCCCGAGCCGGAGCCGAGCGTGCTGGCCGAGCTGTCCTCGCTCACCACCGAGCTGTGCGAAGTGCGCCCCGGCGGCGCGCTGAACGAGGTGCTGCGCGGGGTCCGGCCGGTGTTCGCGGACGCGCCCGCCGCCCGGGCCGCGCTGCCCGAGCTGCTCGGCGTCGGCGGCGAGGCGCTCGTGCCGTCCGGGCAGCACGCGATCCTCGCCCCGCTGCGCGGCCGGCGCCGGGTGATCGGCGCGGCCCTGTTCCTGCGCCGCCCGGAGCGGCTCGCGTTCGAGGCGGACGACCTGCTGGTGGCCGCCCAGCTGGCCACGCACAGCGCGCTGGGCATCGACAAGGCGGTGCTGTACGGCCGGGAGGCCTACATCGCCGACGAGCTCCAGCGCACCATGCTCCCCGAGACCCTGCCCCGCCCGACCGGCGTCCGGCTGGCCTCGCGCTACCTCCCGGCCGCCGAGACCGCGCGGGTCGGCGGCGACTGGTACGACGCGATCCCGCTGCCCGGCAGCCGGGTCGCGCTGGTCGTCGGCGACGTCATGGGGCACTCCATGACCTCGGCCGCGATCATGGGCCAGCTGCGCACGACCGCGCAGACGCTGGCCGGGCTGGATCTGCCGCCCCAGGAGGTGCTGCACCACCTGGACGAGCAGGCCCAGCGGCTCGGCACGGACCGCATGGCGACCTGCCTCTACGCCGTCTACGACCCGGTCACGCACCGCATCACGATCGCCAACGCCGGCCATCCGCCGCCCGTGCTGCTGCATCTGGGCGGCCGGGCGGAGGTGCTGCGGGTGCCGCCGGGCGCGCCGATCGGGGTGGGCGGGGTCGACTTCGAGGCGGTCGAGCTGGACGCGCCCGCCGGAGCCACTCTGCTCCTGTACACCGACGGCCTGGTGGAGTCCCGGCTGCGCGACGTCTGGACCGGCATAGAGCAGCTGCGCGAGAAGCTCGCCGCGACCGCCCGGCTGACCGGCCCGGACCATCCGCCGCCGCTGGAAGCCCTGTGCGACGAGGTGCTGGACATGCTCGGGCCGGGCGACCGGGACGACGACATCGCGCTGCTCGCGGCCCGCTTCGACGGGATCGCGCCGAGCGACGTCGCGTACTGGCGGCTGGATCCGGAGGAGACGGCCCCCGGTCAGGCCCGCCGGCTGGCCCGCCGCGCGCTGGCCCGCTGGGACCTGGAGGACCTGACGGACTCGGTGGAGCTGCTGGTCAGCGAGGTCGTGACGAACGCCGTACGGTACACCTCCCGGCCGGTGACGCTCCGGCTGCTGCGCACCGACGTGCTGCGCTGCGAGGTCGGCGACGACGTGCCGCAACTGCCGCGGCTGCGCCAGGCGCGGGCCACCGACGAGGGCGGGCGCGGCCTGTACCTGGTCAACAGGCTGGCGCGACGCTGGGGCGCGACCCGGCTGAGCGCCGGCAAGGTGGTGTGGTTCGAGCTGAACCGGAGCTGAGGCTCCCGGTGCACAGGCGAAGGGCGCCCGGGGACTTCCCGGGCGCCCTTGGCTTGTGCGCTGCTACTGGCCGAAGTTCTGGCCGCCGCCCGGATTGAACGGGTTGCCCGTGACAGGGTCCGTCGGCGGCTGCGTCGTCGGCTGCGTGGGCGGCGGGGACGTCGGCGGCTGCGTGGGCGGCGCGGACGTCGGCGGCTTGCTGGTCGGCGGCTGCGTGGGCGGCGCGGTCGTCGGCGGCTTGCTGCTCGGCGTATGCGACGGCGTGTTGGACGGCGTCGAGGGAGCCGTCGGCGTGTAGGTCGGCTGGACGGCCGCACCCTGCGTGGTGTCCAGGTCGAACCTGCTGACGTCGCCCATCGCCCCGAAGGTGTACGCGGCCCAGATCTTCGCCGGGTAGCTGCCGCCGTTGACACGGCCGCCGCCCGCGGTGATGAGGCCCGTGGCGCCCGTCAGCGGAACCTGCGCGTGGGTCTTGGCGGACTCGCCGAACAGGCCGACCGAGGTGACCAGGCCGGGCGTGTAACCGGTGAACCAGGCCGACTTGTTGTTGTCGGACGTGCCCGTCTTGCCGGCGACCTGCTGGCCGTTGCGCTCCGGGTTGCTGGCCACCGACGTGTTGGCCGTGCCGTCGTCGACCACGCCGGTGAGCACCGAGGTGACCGTGTCGGCGGCGGTCCGGCTGACCACCTGGTCGCCGACCGGGTCCGGCAGGTTGACCGTACGGTCCTTGTGCTCGGCGGACTTGATGATCGCCGGGGTGACCTTCTTGCCGTGGTTGTCGAGGGTGGCGTAGATGCCGGCCATCTCCAGCGGGCTCGCGCCCATGGAGCCCAGCGTCTGCGCGGGGACCGCCTCCATGCCCTTGGTGTCCATGCCGAGCTTGCCGGCGGTGGCCATCACCTTGTCCATGCCCACGTCGACGCCCATCTGCGCGAAGACGGAGTTGACGGACTGGTTCATGGCCGTCTGGACGGTGATGTTGCCGTAGTCCCGGTCGTCCTCGTTCGGCGGGCCGAAGCCGACCTTGGCGCCGCCCGAGACGACCTGGCGGCCGCTCGTGCCGTCGTAGATGGTGTTCGGGGTGATGGCCCGGCCGTCCTGCGTCGTGGCGCCCCCGTCCATGGCGGCGGCGAGGATCACCGGCTTGAAGGTGGAGGCGGGCTGGTAGTCGCGGCGGGTCGCGTTGTTGGTGAAGTGCTTGAAGTAGTCCGTGCCGCCGTACATGGCGAGGACCTTGCCCGTCCGCGGGTCGACGGAGACGGCGCCGGGCTGCACGTCGCCGTCGACGGAGCGCGCCTTCGCGTCCAGCTTGCTGGTCAGCTGCTCCTTGACGGCCTGCTCCAGCTGGGTCTGCTTCTTCCGGTCGATGTTGAGCGTGATGGTCCAGCCGCCCTTGCGCACCAGCGCCTCGGCGTCACCGAGGCTGGCGGCGTCGCCCTGGGACACGAGCTGCTTGTACAGCGCCGAGTTGGCCGCGTCGACCAGGTAGCCGGTCTGCCCCTTCATGCCCGGCGCCGCCTTGGGCGCCTTGGGGACCTCGAACTTCATGGCCTGGCGCTTGCCCGCGTCCAGCCAGTGCTGCTTGACCATGTTGTCCAGGACGTAGTTCCAGCGGGCGACCGCCAGGTTCTTGCCCGTGTCGGTCGCGAGGCCCCAGTCGTACTGGTTCGGCGCCTGGAGCAGCGCGGCGAGGTAGGCGCCCTCCTGGACCGTGAGGTTTTTGGCGTCCTTGTGGTAGTACGCCTGTGCCGCGGCCTGGATGCCGTAGGCGCCGCGGCCGTAGTAGCTGGTGTTGATGTAGCCCGCGAGGATGTAGTCCTTGGACTTCTGGCGGTCCAGCTTCAGCGAGATGACCAGTTCCTTCAGCTTGCGCGAGACGGTCTGGTTCTGGTCCAGGTAGTAGTTCTTGACGTACTGCTGGGTGATCGTCGAACCGCCCTGAGTGCCGTGCCCCTCCAGGGTGTTGAGGATGCCGCGGGTGGTGCCCTTCAGGTCGACGCCGGAGTCCGAGTAGAAGGTCTTGTTCTCCGCCGCGACGAAGGTGTGCTGGACGTCCTTGGGGACTTCGGCGAGGTCGACGCTCTCGCGGTTGAGTTCGCCGGTGCGGGCGAGGATCGTGCCGTCGCTGTACTTGTAGATGTTGCTCTGCAGCTGGGCGGTGGCGTTGCCCGCCGGGATGTCGATCGTCATGTACAGCACGACGAACGCGCCGATGACGAGCAGCACCAGGCCGAAGAAGGTCCCGAGGATCTTCTTCCAGGTGAAGAGCCGGCGTATTCGGCCCTTGGGGGGTTTGCCGCCGGCCGGCGCGGACGGGGAGGCGGCGGCCGGTGCGGACTGCGAGCGGCCTCGCCTGGGCGCCGCGCGGTGGCCGCCGCGCTGTCGCGCTCGTCTCTCGTCCGCTCGTCCCATGGGTCCCTACGCTCCGCTTCCGTCTCGGGGTCAGCTCCGAAAGCTAACACCCGTCTATATGACAAAGGGCGTCCGATCCGCTCTTTTACGGACGTGACAATCAGCACCCGCCCCAACGGAACCGACGGCTGACGAGGCCGCAGGGTTGCTTCGGCGGGGAAAAGTGATATCACTTAGCTAGATCGCCGATAGGCGCATCATCGACACCACCGGAACGGGGACCACCATGACCACGAACGACTCCGCACCCGACGCGTCCGAGGCGTTCGACGCACCCGACGCACCCGCGATGCCCGCTCCCCGCACCCGGGAGTTCACCGCGCACAGCATCGGCGGCGGACTCGCTCTCCTGCTCGGTCTGCTCGGGCTCGGCGCCACCGCCGCGCTGCTCGCCACGGCCGCGGCCCTCTCCTCCCCCGCCGCCAAGGGCGTGCTCATCCCCGCCGGGATCGTCGTCTTCCTCGCCGCGATCATCTCGCTGCGCGGGCTGAACACGGTCGCGCCGGGCGAGGCCCGGGTCGTCCAGCTCTTCGGGCGCTACCGGGGCACGATCCGCGAGGACGGCCTGCGCTGGGTGAACCCCTTCACGTCGCGGACCCGTATCTCCACCCGGGTGCGCAACCACGAGACCGCCGTACTGAAGGTGAACGACGCCTACGGCAGTCCGATCGAGCTGGCCGCGGTCGTGGTCTGGAAGGTCCAGGACACCGCTCAGGCCACCTTCGAGGTGGACGACTTCACCGAGTTCGTCGCCACGCAGACCGAGACGGCCGTGCGGCACATCGCCATCGAGTACCCCTACGACTCCCACGAGGAGGGCGGGCTGTCGCTGCGCGGAAACGCCGAGGAGATCACCGAGAAGCTCGCCGCCGAGCTGCGGATTCGCGTACAGGCGGCCGGAGTCGAGATCATCGAGTCGCGCTTCACGCATCTCGCGTACGCTCCCGAGATCGCCTCCGCGATGCTCCAGCGGCAGCAGGCCGGCGCGGTCGTGGCCGCCCGGCGGCAGATCGTGGACGGCGCGGTCGGCATGGTCGAGACGGCGCTCGCCCGCATCGCCGAGGCGGACATCGTGGAACTGGACGAGGAACGAAAGGCGGCGATGGTGTCCAACCTGATGGTCGTGCTGTGCGGGGACCGGGCCCCGCAGCCGGTCCTCAACACCGGGTCCCTCTACCAGTGACGGACTCCCCGGACGCTCCGGGCACTCCGGACTCCTCGGACGGCACTCCGCAGACGCCGAAGCGGCGGCCGCAGCAGCGCAAGCAGGTACTGCTGCGGCTGGACCCGTCGGTGTACGACGCGCTGGCCCGCTGGGCCGGGGACGAACTGCGCTCCGCCAACGCGCAGATCGAGTTCCTGCTGCGCCGCGCGCTCGCGGAGGCGGGCCGGCTGCCGAAGGAGACGGGGCCGATGCCGCGCAGAGGCAGGCCGCCTGTTTCGGAACCGTGACAATCGGCTCCCACCTGCACCGCCGTAC
This sequence comes from Streptomyces sp. NPDC055966, assembly GCF_042269865.1. NCBI lineage: Bacteria > Bacillati > Actinomycetota > Actinomycetes > Kitasatosporales > Streptomycetaceae > Streptomyces > Streptomyces sp. NPDC055966. The sequence continues at coordinate 14,937 of NZ_JBHJYK010000008.1, read as the reverse complement.
TCCGGGCCATGATCTGCACACTCCGTGTATACACGCCCCGTATACACCGTGTGTAGAGTGCTCGCCATGTCCATCGGTCACACCCTTCTGGGGCTCCTGGAGTCCGGCCCGCGCCACGGCTACGACCTGAAGCGGGCCTTCGACGAGAAGTTCGGTCAGGACCGGCCGCTGCACTACGGCCAGGTCTACTCGACGATGTCCCGGCTGCTGAAGCACGGCCTCGTCGAGGTCGACGGGATAGAGGCCGGCGGCGGCCCCGAGCGCAAGCGGTACGCCATCACCGACGCCGGCATCACCGACGTCGAGCGCTGGCTCGCGACTCCGGAGAAGCCCGAGGAGTACCTCCAGTCGACCCTGTACACCAAGGTCGTCCTCGCGCTGCTGACCCACCGGAACGCGGCCGACATCCTCGACACCCAGCGCGCCGAGCACCTGCGCAGCATGCGGATCCTGACGGACCGCAAGCGCAAGGGCGACCTCGCGGACCAGCTGGTCTGCGACCACGCGCTGTTCCACCTGGAGGCCGACCTGCGCTGGCTGGAGCTGACCGCCGCGCGCCTGGACAAGCTCCGCGCGGAGGTGACCCGATGAGCGCCCCCGCCGGCTCCCTGCTCGCCGCCGAGGACCTGCGCAAGGCCTACGGCCCCACGGTCGCCCTCGACGGCGCCGAGTTCTCCATCCACCCCGGCGAGGTCGTCGCCGTCATGGGCCCCTCCGGCTCCGGCAAGTCGACCCTGCTGCACTGCCTCGCCGGCATCGTCCCGCCGGACTCCGGGTCCATCGTCTACGACGGCCGTGAACTGGCCGGCATGAACGACGCCCAGCGCAGCGCCCTGCGGCGCTCCGACTTCGGGTTCGTCTTCCAGTTCGGCCAGCTCGTGCCCGAGTTGACCTGCGTGGAGAACGTGGCCCTGCCGCTGCGGCTGAACGGCACCTCCCGCAGGCGGGCCGAGAAGGCCGCGCTCACCTGGATGGAGCGCCTGGAGGTGGACGACCTGCGGGGCAAGCGGCCCGGCGAGGTCTCCGGCGGCCAGGGGCAGCGCGTCGCGGTGGCGCGGGCGCTGGTCACCGGGCCCCGCGTGGTCTTCGCCGACGAGCCGACCGGCGCCCTGGACTCCCTCAACGGCGAGCGTGTGATGGAGCTGCTGACCGACGCGGCCCGCTCCTCCAACGCGGCCGTCGTCCTCGTCACGCACGAGGCCCGGGTGGCCGCCTACTCCGACCGCGAGATCGTCGTACGCGACGGCAGGTCCCGGGACATGGAGCGGGTCGCGTGAGCGCGGGGCAATGGGGGCGGGACCTCGGCATGGGGGTCAAGTTCGCCTTCACCGGCGGGCGCGAGGGCCTGATCCGGGTGCTGCTGACGGCGGTCGGCGTCGGGCTCGGCGTGGCCCTGCTGCTGCTGACGACCGCGATCCCGAACGCGCTGTCGGTGCGGCACGCCCGCGACGACGCGCGCATGGACTACACCTACGGCCCGCCCCGGGCCAAGGCCGCGAACACCCTGGTGATCTCCGACGCCGACACGACGTACCACGGCGAGGACGTCCGCGGCCGGCTGGTGGAACCGGAAGGGCCCAAGGCCCCCGTCGCCCCGGGCCTGACGAGGTATCCGGCGCCGGGCGAGATGGTCGTCTCGCCCGCACTGAAGGAACTGCTCGGCTCCGGCGACGGCGCGCTGCTGCGGGAGCGGCTGCCGTACCGGGTCGTCGGGACGATCGCCGAGAAGGGCCTGATCGGCTCGCGCGAACTGACCTACTACGCCGGGGGGAAGAACCTCGCCGCACACATCGACGGGTGGAAGACGGCCCGGATCTCCGAGTTCGGGCGCCCCTCGGCGTCGTCGAACACCCTGGATCCGGTGCTGCTCCTGCTGATACTGGTCGTCTTCGTGGTGCTGCTCATGCCGGTCGCGGTGTTCATCGCCACCGCCGTACGGTTCGGCGGCGAGCGGCGCGACCGCCGGCTGGCCGCGCTGCGGCTGGTGGGCTCCGACAGCCGGATGACCCGGCGGATCGCGGCGGGCGAGGCACTCGCCGGATCGCTGGTCGGGCTGGCCTTCGGCACGGTCTTCTTCCTGCTCGGCCGACAGCTCGCGGGCTCGGTCGAGGTGGTGGGCATCAGCGTGTTCCCCAGCTACCTCAACCCCTCGCCCGCGCTGGCCGTCCTGGTCGCGGTCGCCGTGCCCGCGGCCGCGGTGCTGGTCACGCTGTTCGCGCTGCGCAGGGTGGTCATCGAGCCGCTGGGCGTGGTCCGTACGGCCAGGCCCACGCGCCGCCGGCTCTGGTGGCGGCTGCTGCTGCCCGTCGGCGGCCTCGCGATGCTCGCCCCGATGATCGGCCAGGGCCGCTCGAACGGCGACTTCAACACATACCTGGTGATCGGCGGTGTCCTGCTGCTGCTCATCGGTGTGACCACGCTGCTGCCCTGGGTCGTCGAGGCGGTCGTGGCCCGGCTCGGAGGCGGCCCGGTGGCCTGGCAACTGGCCGTACGGCGGCTGCAGTTGAGCAGCGGCTCGGCGGCCCGCATGGTGAACGGCATCGCCGTCGCGGTGGCCGGAGCGGTCGCGATGCAGATGCTGTTCGCGGGCGTCCAGGGCGACTACACCAAGAACACCGGGCGGGACACCACCCGGGCCCAGATGCAGGTCAACCTGTCCCGCGGCGCCGACTTCGGCTCGGCCACCGGGCAGTTCGCGACCACCGAGGGCGTGCGCAAGGCGTCCGCGACCGGCAGCACCGAACTGGGCGACCAGAACTGGCAGAGCGGGCCCTCCCACACGACGCTGGTCACCGTCGGCAGCTGTGCGGCACTGCGCGAGGTGGCCCGGCTGACGTCCTGCACGGACGGGGACATGTTCGTGGCCAGGGGCGGGACGAACGACGAGGACGTGGCCGAACTCGTCCGGCAGGGCCGCACGCTCCACGTCGACAGCGTCAACGGCACGGGCCGCGGCAAGGACGTCACCTGGACCGTGCCGGGCGGGCTGCGGCAGGCGACCGCGATCACCGGCCCGAGCGGGACCAGGGACAGCGGCGTGCTGCTGACCCCGGGCGCCGTGCCCGAGCGGATGAGCCGCCTGCTGAACGCGACGGTCTACGTCTCGGTGGACACATCGGTGCCGGACGCGTTCGAGCACGTCCGCAACACCGCCGCGCGGATCGACCCGCTCGCGGACGCGATGGAGTGGTCGGCCACCCAGCGCACGGCCCAGTTCTCCTCCATCCGCACCGGTACGTTCGCCGGCGCCATCTGTGTGCTGGCGCTCATCGGCGCGAGCCTGCTGGTCTCCCAGCTGGAGCAGTTGCGCGAGCGCCGGAAGCTGCTGTCCTCGCTGGTCGCCTTCGGCACCCGGCGGCGCACCCTGAGTCTGTCGGTGCTGTGGCAGACGGCGATCCCGATCGCCCTCGGCCTGCTGCTCGCCTCGGCCGTGGGGCTGACGCTCGGCGCCGTGCTGCTGAAGATGGTCGGCTCGCCGGTCGGCGTGGACTGGCCGAGCGTCCTGGGGCTGACCGGCGCGGGGGCGGCGGTGGTCCTCGCGGTCACCGCCCTGAGCCTGCCGCCGCTGGTGCGGATGATGCGCCCGGAGGGGCTGCGCACGGAGTAGGAGCGCGGTGCGCCGTGGGCCCCTCCCGCCCGGATCTCCTGGAAGGCTCAGGCGTCCGGGCCGAGCACCCGCACCGGCAGCGCGGCGAGCGCCCCGCGCAGCGCCACGGCCAGCTCCTCGTACTCGGCCGCCCGCGCCGCGCCCGCCCGCATCGCGAAGGCGACCCGGCGGCTCGGCGCCGGGTCGGCGAACGCGCCGGTCAGGAGCTGGCTGCTGCGGGCGGTCTCCAGCTTCAGCGCCGTACGCGGCAGCAGCGTGCAGCCGAGACCGCCGGCGACGAGCTGGACCAGCGTGGACAGACCGGCCGCCGTGGTGGTGACCGGGGCGTCCGCACGACCGGCCTCGCGGCAGATGTCGAGGGCCTGGTCGCGCAGGCAGTGGCCCTCGTCCAGGAGCAGCAGGTTCAGCTCCCTGAGCGCCTCGCGCGGGATGCCCTCGCGGCCGCCGAGCCAGTGGTCGAGCGGGGTGACGAGCACGAAGTCCTCGTCGAAGAGGGGGAGTTCGACCACACCGGGCACACCGAGCGGGACCGCCAGCAACAGCAGGTCCAGGCGGCCGGAGTGGAGGCCGTCCAGCAGGCTCGCGGTCTGCTCCTCGTGCACCTGGAGGTCGAGCTGGGGGTAGCGGTCGTGCACGAGCCGCAGCACGGCCGGCAGCAGGTACGGCGCGACCGTGGGGATCACGCCGAGGCGCAGCGCCCCGGTGAACGGCGCACGGACCGCCTCGGCCTCCTCCAGCAGCGCCCCGACCGCCTCCAGTACCGCCCTGGCCCGCACCGCGAGCCGCTCGCCGGCGGGCGAGAGCAGCACCTTGCGCGTCGTACGCTCAAGGAGGGTCACGCCGAGGGTCTCCTCCAGGGCCGAGACGGCGCCGGACAGCGCGGGCTGGCTCATCCCGATCGCGGCGGCCGCGTCCCGGAAGTGCAGATGCTCGGCGACGGCGGCGAAGGCCCGCAGCTGTGCGAGGCTCGGCTGCCTCCGCTTCCCGCTACTGATGGTCACTGATAACTACCTCCGATCAACAAGTCCGAGTGTAGCTATTTCACTAATCAATGCACCCTGTGCCACCATCAGCAGCGTCCAACCCATCACGGGAAACTCCCTCAAAAGGGGTGTTTCTTCGCTGCAAGGAGAGCGTGTGCTCACTGTCGGTGACAAGTTCCCCGAGTTCGAACTGACCGCCTGCGTCTCGCTGGAGAAGGGCGAGGAGTTCGAGCAGATCCACCACAAGTCCTACGAGGGCAAGTGGCTGGTCGTCTTCGCCTGGCCGAAGGACTTCACCTTCGTCTGCCCGACCGAGATCGCCGCGTTCGGGAAGCTGAACGACGAGTTCGCCGACCGTGACGCGCAGATCCTCGGCTTCTCCGGTGACTCCGAGTTCGTGCACCACGCCTGGCGCAAGGACCACCCGGACCTGACCGACCTGCCGTTCCCGATGATGGCCGACTCCAAGCACGAGCTGATGCGCGACCTGGGCATCGAGGGCGAGGACGGCTTCGCGCAGCGCGCCGTCTTCATCGTCGACCCGAACCGCGAGATCCAGTTCACCATGGTCACCGCCGGTTCCGTGGGCCGTAACCCCAAGGAGGTCCTGCGGGTCCTGGACGCCCTGCAGACCGACGAGCTGTGCCCGTGCAACTGGAACAAGGGTGAGAACACCCTGGACCCGGTCGCGCTGCTGGCCGGTGAGTGACCCATGTCGCTCGACTCGCTGAAGTCCCGCGTCCCGGACTACGCCAAGGACCTGAAGCTCAACCTGGGCTCGGTCATCGGCAACTCCGACCTGCCGGCGCAGCAGCTGTGGGGCACGGTGCTGGCGACCGCCATCGCCTCCCGCTCCCCGATCGTGCTGCGTGAGCTGGAGCCGGAGGCGAAGGCGAACCTCACGCCGGAGGCGTACACGGCCGCCAAGTCGGCCGCCGCGATCATGGCGATGAACAACGTCTTCTACCGGACGCGCCACCTGCTGTCCGACCACGAGTACGGCACCCTGCGCGCGGGCCTGCGGATGAACGTCATCGGCAACCCGGGTGTGGACAAGACCGACTTCGAGCTGTGGTCGTTCGCGGTCTCCGCGATCAACGGCTGCGGCATGTGCCTGGACTCGCACGAGCAGGTCCTGCGCAAGGCCGGCGTGGAGCGCGACGTGATCCAGGAGGCGTTCAAGATCGCCTCCGTGGTTCAGGCCGTGGGCGTCACGCTGGAGGCCGAGGCGGTTCTCGCCGAGTAAGGCCGTTGTCCGAGGGCCCCGTTCACTCCGCGTGGACGGGGTCTTCGGCGTTCTCCGGCTCGGAGGCGGGCGTGGGCGGGGCGGGGGCCTTCTGCTGTTGCAGCTCTTCCGAGTACTGCTTCAGGTATCCGACCACCGTGTTCGTCACCGCCACCAGCGGTACGGCCACCACGGCGCCGCCGATGCCGGCCACCATGCCGCCGGCCGCGACCGTGAGGACCACCGCCAGCGGGTGGACGCGGACCGCGCGGCCGAGGATGAACGGCTGGAGGACGTGGCCCTCGATCTGCTGCACGGCGAGGACGACGACGAGGGTCATGACGGCGGTGAAGACGCCCTGGGTGACCAGGGCCACGATCACCGCGAGGGCGCCGGAGGCGACGGCGCCGACGAGCGGGATGAACGAGAACAGGAAGATGAAGACGGCCAGCGGGACGGCCATCGGCACGTTGAGGAAGTAGATGCCGATCCCGATGAAGGTGGCGTCGATGAGGGCGACCAGGACCGTGCCGCGCACGTACGCGGTCAGGGTGCGCCAGGCGCGCGGGCCGGCGCCGGCCACGCCCGGGCGGGCGGCGGCGGGCACCAGCTTCAGGAACCACTGCCAGATGCGCTTGCCGTCGTAGAGCAGGAACAGCGTCGAGAAGAACACCAGCAGCAGGCCGGTGAGGAAGTCGACGATGACCTGAACGCCCTCCAGACCGGCGGACGTTATCTGGTCGGTGTTGGCGCCGATCGCCTCGCGCAGGTTCTTGGCGATCTGGTTGATCTGCTTGTCGGTGACGTGGAAGGGGCTCTTCAGCAGCCAGTTGCGCAGGTCGTCGATGCCGGACTGGATCTGGTTGGAGAGCGTGTCGATGTTCTCCATGACCTGCCAGGTCACGAACCAGGCCATCAGCCCTATGACGACGAACCCGCTGATGGCGGTGAGCGCGGTCGCGATGCCGCGCGGCACCCCGCGCCGGGTGAGGCGGGCGACCGTCGGCTGGAGCAGCGCGGTGACGAGCAGGGCGATGACGACGGCGAACACCACCAGCTGGACCGCGCTGATGACCTGGATCAGCACCCAGACGGTCCCGGCGAGCACCAGCAGCCGCCAGCCCGCCTCGGCGGCGACGCGTACGCCCCAGGGGACGGCCAGGGCCGGGTCGGGACGGGGGCCTGCCGGCGGCGCGGAGGTGCCGGCCGGGGGCGGGGTGTCGGCGGCGGAGGCCGGGGGGCCGTCGGCGGCCGGGGTTCTGTCGGCGGCGAGGGCGGGAGCCGGGGGTGCGGGCGCGGCGAGCGGGTCGCTCTCCTGCTCCACCTCCGCGCGGCGCTCGTCCAGGCGCTCGCTCATCTCGGTGAGGCCGGCACCGAGCTTGCCGAGCCACCCTGGCACTCGCGACATGATCCGTCCTCTTCCCCCGCGTCCCCGCGTGTTCGCCACCTCTCCTCCCCCAGGAGGTATCCGGGTAGACCGTACAGGGCGAAAGCCCCTCCCCTGAGGACGGGGAGGGGCTTCGCGAGGTTGAGAGCCGCGGTCGGACTCAGTAGTTGCCGTTCGCCTGCCAGTAGGTCCAGGCGTCGCACGGGCTGCCGTACCGGTCGTTCATGTAGCTCAGGCCCCACTTGATCTGGGTGGCCGGGTTGGTCCGCCAGTCGGCGCCCGCGGACGCCATCTTGCCGGCGGGCAGGGCCTGCACCAGACCGTAGGCACCGGACGCGGCGTTGACCGCCTGGTAGTTCCAGGTGGACTCGCGGGTCACGATGTTGCTGAAGCACTGGTACTGGCCGGCCGGCACGATCTGCCGTGCGATGGCCTGGACCTGCGCCACCGTGTAGGAGGACTGCACGGGGAAGCTGCCGTCGCCGAGGCTGGGGTCGCTGCTGCGGCTGGCCGCGGCCTTCGCCTCGGTGCGCTGCTTGGCTTCCTCCGCGGCCTTCTCGGCGGCCGCCTTCTTCGCGTACGCGGTCTCGGCGGCTGCCTTGCGGGCCGCTGCCTCGGCGTCCTTCTTGGCGCTCGCGTCCGCGGCGATGGCCTGGGCGTCGGCCTGCTGCGTCAGGGACGCGGTCTGGACCTGGGCCTGCTGACCCGCGGGTATGTCCGCGAGGAGCGTGGTGTCGGCAGCCGTCGACTCGGCGTCGTTGTTGTTGTTCTGCGCGACGCTGCCCGACGCAACTCCGACGACGCTTCCGACGGCGGTGACCGCGGTGGCCGAAGCCACTGCGAATCCCCGGACCGAAATCCGGCTCACACGGTTTCCTTCCAGCATCGCCCGCTTCGGTGACCCTGGCGGACGCAATCGTGCCCCTGACACTGGCCTCCCAACTGCGGGGTCACGGGAGGCGCGGGCCCGGTGGGCAACTCCCCGGAGGGAGCGCCGTGTGGTGCTCGGGCGGCATACGACGAACTCTATGGAGTTGGTGGTGCTTCAGTGGTGCTGTACCGCTGGGGGTACAGGTGTGTCGTATGCGGGGCCTGACAGGACTGAGACTCTGCCGTAACCGGCCGCCGGGTGGCAATTCTGTGTTGCGTGTGAAAGCTCACATCCCGTTTGCTCCAGGGGATTTCCGGAAAGCTCCACACGCCGAGACGCCGCCCGGCTAGGCTCTTGGCCTTTGCCGGACGGCGTCAACTGCGCTGCGGGACGGGTCAGATGTGACCTTCCTCCAGCATTTCGGTCACAAGCGCCGCGATCTGGGACCTCTCGGACCGCGTCAGCGTGACGTGGGCGAACAGCGGGTGCCCCTTCAGCTTCTCCACGACCGCGACGACACCGTCGTAGCGACCGACCCGCAGATTGTCCCGTTGCGCCACGTCATGGGTCAGAACGACCCGCGAATTGGAGCCGATCCGGGACAGAACGGTCAGCAGGACGTTCCGTTCGAGCGACTGCGCCTCGTCCACGATCACGAACGCGTCGTGCAGCGAGCGGCCCCGGATGTGGGTGAGCGGCAGGACTTCCAGCATGCCGCGCGCGGTGACCTCCTCGATGACCTCGCGGCTGGTGACCGCCGAGAGCGTGTCGAAGACGGCCTGCGCCCACGGGCTCATCTTCTCCGCCTCGGAGCCGGGCAGATAGCCCAACTCCTGGCCGCCGACCGCGTACAGCGGCCGGAAGACCATCACCTTCTGGTGCTGGCGGCGCTCCAGGACCGCCTCCAGGCCCGCGCACAGCGCCAGCGCCGACTTGCCGGTGCCGGCCCGGCCGCCCATCGAGACGATGCCGACGTCCGGGTCGAGCAGCAGGTCGAGCGCGATGCGCTGCTCGGCGCTGCGGCCCTTGATGCCGAACGCCTCGCGGTCACCGCGCACCAGGCGGACGTTGCCCTCGGCGGTGACGCGGCCGAGCGCCTTGCCCCGCTCCGACTGGATGGTCAGGCCGGTGTGCACCGGGAGGCCTGCGGCCTCCGGGACGTACACGTGCCCTTCCTCGAAGAGGATGTCCACCTGCTCGCCCGGCAGGGTGAGTTCGGACATCCCGGTCCAGCCGGAGTTCTCCGTGATGGCGAGTTCGGCGCGGTACTCCTCGGCGAGGAGGCCCACGGACGAGGCCTTGATCCGGAGCGGCAGGTCCTTCGACACGACGGTGACGTCGTACCCCTCGGCCTGTAGGTTGCGGGCCACCGCGAGGATGCGGGAGTCGTTGTCCCCCAGGCGGTAGCCGCTGGGCAGCACGCTGGGGTCCGAGTGGTTGAGCTCGACCCGTACGGTCCCGCCGAGTTCCCCGATCGGGATGGGGGCGTCGAGACGGCCGTTCTTCACCCGGTAGTCGTCCAGCAGGCGCAGGGCCTGCCGGGCGAAGTAGCCGAGCTCAGGATGGTGCCTCTTGGCCTCCAGCTCCGTGACCACGACGATCGGGAGCACGACCTCGTGCTCGTCGAAGCGGGTCAGGGCGTTCGGGTCGGCCAGCAGGACGCTGGTGTCGAGAACATAGGTGCGCCGGTCTGGCTTGTGGCGCTTTGTGCTGGTCACCACGGAAGGACGTACCCCCTCGGATGAGGTCGGGGAGCGACGAGGTGGAAGCTGGGCCGGGAGGGTGGGAAAATTCCCGCCCGGGAGGGTCGGAAAATTCCCGCCCGGGAGGGTGGGAAGAATCCCGTCCGGGAGGGTGGGGAAAATCCCGCCCGCGAGGGCGGGAATGCCCCGTCCGGCAGGACGGGCACTGACCAGGCCGGCCGCCGGCCCTCGCACACGGCGGGCCGGGGACCGGCCCTCCGCGGCTGCTTCCGTGCAGTGACCGCACGGTCGGGCTGGTGCAAAGGGCCTCCCGGGCGGACGGCCCCGTGCCGCCCGCTGAGATCCGACGCCCGTGGTTCGGGCGTCAACCTGTCTGGCTTATGCCCTCGAACATGCGCCGCCATGCAAATGCGGCCAACAGCGCACCGGTGAACTCCTGGTGACGTCCTCGCGAACCGGGGCGCACGACAACGCCCCGTCACCGGGCGGCGACGGGGCGTGCGGCGGGGGTCAGCCGCCGTAACGGCGGTGCCGTGCGGCGTAGTCGCGCAGCGCGCGCAGGAAGTCGACCTTCCGGAAGGCCGGCCAGAAGACCTCACAGAAGTAGTACTCCGAGTGAGCGGTCTGCCAGAGCATGAATCCGGACAGCCGCTGTTCGCCGCTGGTGCGGATGACGAGGTCCGGGTCGGGCTGCGCGCTGGTGTAGAGGTGACGGCCGATCATGTCGACGTCGACGGACTCGGCGAGGTCCTCCATCGCCACGCCCCGGTCCTGCGCGTCGAGCAGCATGGACCGCACGGCGTCGGCGATCTCCTGCCGGCCGCCGTAGCCGATGGCCACGTTGACCACTATTCCGTCGACGTGGGCGGTGGCCTCCTCGGCCTCCTTCAGGGTGTGCTGCATTCCGCCCGGCAGCAGGTCGAGCGCGCCCACATGGTGGACCCGCCAGCGGCCGTCGGCGGCGAGGGAGCGGACGACGTCCTCGATGATGCCGAGCAGGGGGACGAGTTCCTCCTGCGGCCGGTCGAAGTTGTCCGTGGACAGCAGCCAGAGGGTGACGACCTCGACGTCGGTCTCGGTGCACCAGCCGAGGAACTCCTCGATCTTCTCCGCGCCGGCCCGGTGGCCGTGGACGGTGGTCGAGCCGGACGCCTTCGCCCAGCGGCGGTTGCCGTCCATGATGACGCCGATGTGCTTGGGCACCTGATCGTGGTCCAGGTGGCCCTCCACGCGGCGTGCGTAGAGCCTGACGAGCAGGCTGCGCAGGGTGTCGCGCAGGTTCACGTGGCCCTCCGGGGGATTGGCGGGAGAGATGGGTGCCGGAGCCGTGCGGCGCCTGAGGCGTTGAGCCTACCGGTGCTTGGGGCTTGCCACGGCCCGGGGTTTGGGAGTGAGGGGTTCGTGCGGGTTCGTCGTCGGCTGCGGGTGGGCGGGCTGCGGGTCGGTGGGGGTCTTCGCACCCACGCGGCGGGGCCGCATGCCGGACACAGCCCCGCGCCTTCCCTGAGGGGGACGCCGACCCGGTGCCGAGCGGTTCCGGAGTGCGGGCAGAAAAAACGGGCCGGTCCGTGGGGGGGAGACGGACCGGCCCGAGGGGGGGTTTCCACCATAACCCTTCGTAAGGGATGGTGGGTGCATCGGCGTGGAACAACTACTCTCCGAAATCATGCGGCGACGCCCCGGCGACTGCGGAATCCTGGATTCAGGGGTGGCCCATGGCTGGTTCACAGTGGAATCACAGGGAAAACCGGTCGGATACGAAGGTATTCGGAAGAGTTCGTAAGCTTTAGGCCAGTTTGGGGACTCTGCGGTGACTTGTCCGCACATCCCCCCGACGGGCTACCCGGCCCGCCGACGGCGGCTTGACGGTTCCGCCACGGCGCCGCACGGAGATCGGACAGGCTCACGGCACCGCGCAGCCCCCTCCACTGCGCGGTACCGGCCGCGCTGCTTTGCTCACGCGAATTACCTTGGTCTGAACTTACGTGACACGTGGGACGGATGTGAACCCGAGCGCATAACAATGTGGAAACCCCGGGCGAACTCCGCGTGAACCGCGCCCGTTTCCGCCCCGTTTCTCCTGTCCGGCCCGACCGTCAGCGGACCGGCTTGCGGGCGTCGAAAAGATGCCGGGTGCTGTGCGCCACGAAGGGGCCCTCCCGCTCGATCCGCTCGTGCAGCGCGCGGAGTTGGGGCTCGTACGCCGCCACCGTGAAGTCGGGGACCATCCACACCACCTTGCGCAGGAAGTGCACGACGGCGGCGATGTCGTGGAACTCCATCCGCAGCCGCTGCGCGCGCAGCCCGACGACGTCCAGGCCGGCCGCCTCGGCCTCGGCCCGCTCGCGCTCGGGGTCCCGGCCGGCGCGCGCCTCGGCGGGCAGCGGCCCGAGGAAGTACTCGACGAGTTCGAAGACGCTGGCCGGCCCGACGTGCTGGGCGAGATATGTGCCGCCGGGGCTCAGCACCCGCGCGATCTCGTCCCAGTACGGGCGCACCGGATGCCGGCTGAGCACCAGGTCGAAGGCCCCGTCGGCGAACGGCAGCGGGGCGTCGTCGGGGGCGGCGACGACCACCACACCGCGCGGCCGCAGCAGCGCGGTGGCCTTGGCGACGTTCGGCGGCCAGCCCTCGGTCGCGGCGACCGGCACCGGCCGGGCCGGCTCGGTGCGGCCCAGCGCGAAGTCCAGCACCTCACCGCCGCCGGTCTGGATGTCCAGCGCCGCCCGCGCCCGGGCCAGCCGCTCCCCCGCCAGCACGGCGTACCCCCACGAGGGCCGCTCCTCGGTGGCCCGCCCCTCGAACCACGAGAAGTCCCAGCCCTCGGTCGGCGCGGCGGCCCCCTCGGCCACGAGATCCTCGAAGGAGCGGTTCGCCGACGCAGCAGTCATGCCCTCATGATCGCAGCCCGGTGTCGGCGGGGCCTGGTAATTTCCGCGCCCATGACGACCTCCGGGACGACCCGTACGCCGACGTACTGCGCCGATGAGAAGCAGACACTGCACGCGAGCCTGGACCGGCACCGGGACGCGGTGCTGTGGAAGCTGGAGGGCCTCGACGACGAGCAGCTGCGCCGGCCGATGACACCGACCGGCACCAACCTGCTGGGCCTGGTGAAGCATCTGGCGTCCGTCGAGTACGGCTGGTTCGTGGAGACGTTCGGCGGACGGGCCGAGCCGCTGTGGTTCGACCCGTACGACGACTTGCGGATCACTCCCGAGGAGACGACGGAACGGATCACCGCCTTCTACGGCCGGGCCCGCGCCGCCGCCGACGCGATGATCACGGAGCTGCCGCTGGACACCCAGGGCCGCCCGGCCTGGCGGGACATCACGGTCAGCCTGCGCTGGACGCTGGTCCACATGGTCGAGGAGACCGCCCGGCACGCCGGGCACATGGACATCCTGCGGGAACTGATCGACGGCGCGACCGGCGACCACCCGCCGGCCGGGGGTACGACGGGCTGAGCGGGTGCGGACCGGCCAGGGCGTACGACGCGTCGGCGGTCGGCGGTCGGCGCGAAGGGGAGCCGCCAGGGGGCGGGAGGGTGGTGGCGGTCATGGCCGGGGGGCGGTCCGTACCAGGGGACGGACCTCCTCGGCGGTGAACCGGATGAAGCCCTCCGGGTCGGGTTCGTCGCCGGTCGGCTGGAGGACGACCGTGTCGGCACCGGCCTCGGCGAGGCGCCGTACGGCATCGGCCACGTCGGCCGCGTCGCCCGCGACCCCGAGGTCGGGCACCGACTCCAGCCCCTCGGCGACGAGTTCGGCCCGCAGCCGGGTCTCGGCGTCGGCGCCCGTGGCGGTCAGCAGGTAGGCGACGATCCGGTGCGGTTCACCGGACCGCCCGGCCTCCCGCTGCCCCTCCTCGATGAGCCGCCGCGCCTGCCGTACGCCGTCCGGCGGGGTGGCGGCGGTGAGGACGGTGCCGTCGGCCCTGGCACCGGAGAGGCGGAGGGTACGCGGCCCGGTGGCGCCGGCGAGGACCGGCACCGCCGCCTTCGGCGGCCAGTCGAGGGCGACGTCGTCCAGGGACACGTACCGCCCCCGCACGGTGAGCCGTTCGCCGGCGAGGAGCGCGCGCAGGGCGTCGAGATGCTCGCCGAGGAGGGTGAGCGGGGAGGCGGCGCGGGCGCCGACCTGGCCCATCCACTCCTGCACACCGTGTCCGACGACGAGGGTGGCGCGGCCGGGGAACATGCGGTGCAGGGACGCGGCCTCCATCGCGGTGAGGGCCGCGTTGCGCAGCGGGACGGGCAGCAGTCCGACCCCGACGCGCACCCGCTCGCTCCAGGCGAGCGCCGCGGCGGCGGTCGAGATCCCGCCCTCCCGGAAACAGTCCTCCCACAGCCACAGCTCGTCGAGCCCCGCCTCGTCAGCGGCCCGGACGACGGCCCGCAGCCGCTCGGGGGGAAGCTGGGGACGGAAGACGGCACCGAGTTCAGTCATGTCGGCCTTCCTAGTGGGGAGGAAGAGGAACGGCAACGTGTTTACGGATCAGGCGTGTCGAGCGGGAGGGACGGACGAACGGATGGGCCGACGACGCTGGCGGGACGGGCGGGGCAGGCTGGTCGTGGGCGCGGACGCGGACGCCGCCGGGCCCGGTGCGTCCGTCCCCCTGGAGATCGCCGCCTCCTACCGGGCCCGGACGAGGGGCCTGCTGGGCCGGGACACGATCGAGGGGGCGATGCTGCTGAGCCCGGCGAGCGGAGTGCACACGTTCGGGATGCGCATCCCGATCGACGTCGCCTACCTGGACCGCCGCCTGACCGTCCTCGCCGTCCGCACCATGCCCCCCGGCCGCCTGGGCCGCCCCCGCCTGCGGTCCCGCCATGTGCTGGAGGCGGAGGCGGGGTCGATGGCGGGGTGGGGGCTGCGGGCGGGGGTGCGGGTGACCGTGGAGCCCCGGTAGACCGGCCCGGGGCCAGGGCGTGTCGTTCGGATCAGGCCGGCCGTGACGAGCAGTGCGGGCCGGCCGACCCGAGCGGGGTCCTGGGGCCCCTCCCGCGCGAGCGAAGCCGAGAGCGTGCCAGACCCCGCGACGCCGGGATGATCCAGACGACACCCCCTAGTAGTGCTTCGTTAGGTTCTGGCTGTGGTTCTGCTTGTGGTGAGGGGGCGGCCGCAGGTGGTGCAGGTGCCGGTCCAGCACCTCAACAGGT
>NZ_JBHJYK010000007.1:0-416390 GCF_042269865.1 Streptomyces sp. NPDC055966 | reverse complement strand
CCGATCGTGAAGGGGTGAGAGACCAGCAGCACCAGACCGGCGCAGATGTTGCCGAGGACCGGCTGGGCGGCGATCCCGAGGATCACTCCGGTCAACGCGCCGCCCAGCAGGAGCTTCTCCCACGGCACCCGGATCAGGCTGAGCGCGCCAAGGATGACCAGCGCGTAGCCGAAGAGCAGACAGAGGACCCGCAGGGCGACGGACCGGCTGTCGCTGATCCGCCCCGCCAGAAGCTTCACCAGATCATCCGTGGCCCCGCGCACCGCGAACAGCGCGGCCACCAGGAAGACACCCGCGCTAATGCCGGCGACCACCCGGGACGTCACCGACTCGTGGCTGTGCGCGCTGCCCAGCAGGCCACCGTAGTTGAGCGACACGACAAGCCCGCCGACGGCGAGCGTCGTGGTGACGACGGCCCGTCGGGTGCGAATCACTCCACGCCAGTGCAGGCCGTGCCCGAGCACGACGTCACCTGCGCGTACGTGGTTGCCTTCCATCTCCGCCCCCTTGTGATGAGCCTGTCGCGGGGCACAGTACTTCACACCCCGTAAGCCCACTGGGAGCCGGTATCCCCTCGCCCACTCGGGCCGGCACACCTCATCCAAATGGGGCGGCGAATCACGGCGGGGCCGCGACGGCGGTGAGCTTCCGATGCCGTGACCACAGCAGCCGTAGCGAGATCATCTCAACTGCTGGTGCGGTGCGCCGCGGCCACGACCGTGCGTGGAGAAGGACGTCGACTCGCCCTGCGCGAGAGGCGCCGCAGCCCCTGAATCCTCGTAGACCGACAGCATGGGACTATGAGCGCCATGGCAGGTCAGATCTGGGTGTCACTCATATCCTTGGGTGGCTCGTCCTCGGCGGCTTGTTGTCCTATCTCGTCCAGCACAGCACTCAGTTGTCGGTGGAACGTGCCGAACAACATCCGCAGCAGATCGCTTTGTCAGAGCCCCTGCGCGCCGAACGGCCGGCGCTGCTGGAGCGGTTCATCGAGGCGACGGCGGACGCGGAACGCTCCGCGTTCAGCCGGCCTCCCGAGTTCAACGACACTCACGCCTGGTACCTGAAGACGCAGGACATCATGGGTCGCGGAGCGGCTCATCCGCATCCAGTTTCCCCCGCCCGTGCATGACGCCGCGCGCGTACTTCCTCGACCTCAATCGGACCGTGTGGGAAGGCTTGCCCGATGGTGAGAGCGTGCGGGACTACCTGGAGGACAACCGACTGACGTTTCTCGACGCGGCCCGAGCGGCCATGGGATAACCCCATGGCCGGCTCTCGAAGATCCTCCGCCGGACAGCCTTCAGTTGACCTGGGTCTTCCCTGTGCCGGAGCAGTCCGCGGCCGTCAGGTGTGGGAGAAGCCGGATTCGGCCGTGTGGGCTGGCGGGGTGGTGGTGAGCCGGTCGACCGCGTTGCCGATGGCGGCCAGGAGGGATTCTGCGAGATCGCGCCCGAAGCCCTCGCGGACCACGATGCGCAGGACGGCGATGTCCTCGGCGTTCGGTGGCATGGTGTAGGCGGGCACCTGCCAGCCGTGGCGGCGCAGTTCGTCGGAGACGTGGAAGACCGTGAACCTGCTCGGGTCGTTGAGCTTGAACGAGACGACGGGGATGTCGGTGCCGTCGCTGATCACGTCGAAGACACCGAGCTTCGCGATGCCGTTGGCGAGATAGTGCGCCGTGTTCCGCAGCCCGGTCATGATCTTGGTGTAGCCCTCCCGGCCCAGGCGTACGAAGTTGTAGTACTGCCCGATGACCTGGTTGCCGGGGCGGGAGAAGTTGAGGGTGAATGTGGGCATGTCGCCGCCCAGGTAGTTCACGTGGAAGATCAGGTCCTCGGGCAGGTCCTCGGCCGAGCGCCACACGACGAAGCCTATGCCGGGGTAGGTGAGGCCGTATTTGTGGCCGGATACGTTGATCGACTTCACCTGCGGGAGCCGGAAGTCCCACTCCAGGTCGGGGTGGAGGAACGGGGCGACGAAACCGCCTGAGGCGGCGTCGACGTGGATCGCGATGTCGGTGCCGTGCTCGGCGTTGTAGGCCACAACCTTGTCGTGGATGGCCTTGATGGGCTCGAACTCGCCGGTGTGGGTGGTGCCCAGGATGGGCACGACGCCGATGGTGTTCTCGTCCACATAGGTCAGGGTCTCGTCGGGGTCGACGGTGAACCGGTCGTGGGCCACGGGCACGTAGCGGGGCTCGACGTCCCAGTAGCGGCAGAACTTCTCCCACACCACCTGGACGTTGGAGCCCATCACCAGATTGGGGCGGTCCGAGGAGAGTCCGGCGGCCTGGCGGCGCTGACGCCACTTCCACTTCATGGCGAGACCGCCGAGCATGACCGCCTCGGAGGAGCCGAGGGTGGAGACGCCGACCGCGTCGCCCTCCACAGGCGCGTGGAAGAGACTCGCGACGATGTTGACACAGCGGCGTTCGATCTCCGCGGTCTGCGGATACTCGTCCTTGTCGATCATGTTCTTGTCGAATGTCTCGGCCATCAGCTTCTCGGCTTCTGGGTCCATCCACGTCGTCACGAACGTCGCCATGTTCAGCCGTGAACTGCCATCCAGCAGCAACTCGTCGTGGATCATCCGGTAGACCGCCTGGGGCGCCGTCTCCTGGTCGGGCATCCTGTTCTTCGGAACTCGCGTGCAATCCAGGCGGCCGGTGTAGGCCGGGTCGATCAGCGTTTCGCTGCTGTCGTGTCGGTGTACCACGATCACTCCCACGTTGACTGGCTCACTACAGCGGCCCAGCATGCCAGCCGTGCCGCAGGGCTCTGAGCCCGGGTACGGCGAGCCCTGCCGGGGCCGTGACGTGCCTGCCACCCAGGGGGAGATTTGCGGAGGCATCGGGATCTCGGTCTACACGCTCTGCACGCCCAAATGGTCGACCTGGAAGTCCCGGTAGGCGTCGGAGTGGGGATCGGAGTGGGCGCCGATCCCCTTTCTCGTGTGCGCATCGGGATCCGTTTTGCGAGGCGAGGCGGGAGGGTGCCCCCTGCAGGCAGGGCCGCCGCGCGAGTGGACAGGGGTGGTGGTCGCGCCCCGCTCTGGGCGCGGCCGAGGTCGTCAGCCGGTGGCGGGTCCGGCCGCCTGGTGCTGCAGGAGTTCGAGTTCGGCGAGCGCGTTGATGAGGGCGCTTGCGCATACGCCGTCGATGTCGGTGTCCGGCCCGACGGGTACCGCCCCGGCGAGGGCGTCAATTGTTGGGGGCCCGGTCGCTGGCGAGCGAGAAGCCGGGTCTTCGGCATGTGCTGGATGGACTGGCCCCTGTCGGTCTGGTGCTGGAACACCGGCCTGGTGGGGGCCGCTTCTCGGCGGCGATCGGCTTCGACTCGGTCGGCTTGCGCCGGAGCAGGGCTTTCAGGCGGTCCCGCTGCTCGGGGGTGAGTGGGGGCGCATGGTCGGCCAGTTCCTGGGCGTAGCGCCGAATGTCGGCGATCTCCGCAGCGGTCAACGCCATCAATCCACCCTCTGGAGCGCCACGCCGCGATCAGCGGAAGAGTCGTGTTCGAACATGTTGTCCGCCTTGTTCAGAGTGAACCGAATGCCTATCGGCACTCTATTGAAAATTGGAATACGACTCGGAATGCCACTCACTGGCCAGTCGACTCGGACCTGATGAGCGCCACTGCACGGGGCGGGCGCTGTACTGGCTGCGATGGCGAGGCTGACCTGAAATTCTTCGTGGAGGTGCGCCTCCTCTGGCACTCAGCCTCAGCCCGAAAGAGCGCGGATGGTGCCGCTCCCGGGACCCGTCACGGGTCTGTGTGACGACGGCCGAGAGCTATGTGACAACCCACCTGGAGGCCGCGCCGAGCGTGCCTATGATCGATGTATGCCGTCGTCCCTTCCCACGTCCCTTGCTGGGTCCGACGCCATCACCCACTACCGCCAGCTGCGAGAGCCGACCGTCGACGAGCTGGCCTGTGTGCTCCGGATGCTCGATCACCCGGTCTCGGCCGACGCTCTCGCGGAGATGGAGCGATGCGCTCGTGCTGTGACCGTCGATGACCTCGTCGCGATCTCCTATGCGCTCGACACTACCCCCGCAGTGCTGCTGTCGCACATCCCCATTGCACCCCGTTGCCGGTGTGGGACAGCACCGCGTCCCGGCGGGCCAGCCCGGCGGCGCGGACCGGGTCGCCGGGGCAGACCCAGCCGTGGATGTCGGCGCGGATCAGCGCCCCGATCCACTCCTGGTAGGGGTTGTGGTACGTCGCCGTCAGCGGCGGCCTGAGCCCCGCGACGAGGTTGCGGTACGCGGCCCGCTCCGCGGTGAAGGTCTGCAGATACGGCAGCCTGAGCAGCCACAGGCCGCCGACCTGCTCGGTGCTGAAGCCGAAGCCGTGGGTCTCCAGCAGGTCCAGACCGAGGACCGTGTAGTCCACGTCGTCGTCGCGGCAGCTGCCCGCGATGCCCCCGCGCACGTAGGCCCGCCACTCCGGGCGCAGCACCGCCCGGTCGGACGGGTCGACGGGCTCGGGCAGATAGCCGGTGAGCGGCAGCGCCCCGGCCCGGCGCAGGTAGCGGTCGATGCGGTCGCGGGTCCACACATCGCCCTGTTCGACCGGTTTGCCGAGCATGTTGCCCGCGATCCGGCCGAGCCAGCCGCCGTGGATGCGGTCGGCGAGGTCCGGCCCGGTGCGCTGCGGGGCGGAGGCGGGCTGGAGGGTCATGGCTGGGGTGTACCCGTTTTCCCAGGGCGCTCCCCGTTTCCCCCGGGCACTCCCAGCCGCTTCCCAGCCTTCGGTCGGGGCATGACGGCGGGGGCTGCTTGCGGTTATGGTCGCAGCGGCGCGACTGGCCCTGACGTGCGCGGGGCCCGGAGAGCAAGGGGAAAGCAAGGTGGCGGACGCAAGCGTGGACGAGCCCTGTCGGGTGCTCGTCGCCGCGGACAAGTTCAAGGGCTCGCTGACGGCCGTGCAGGTCGCCGAGCGGGTGACGGCCGGGCTGCGCCGGGTCGTGCCGGACGTCGAGGTCGAGGCGCTGCCCGTGGCCGACGGCGGCGACGGCACCGTGGACGCGGCGGTCGCGGCCGGTTTCGAGCGGCGCGAGGTGCGGGTCGCCGGGCCGCTGGGCGAGGAGGTGACGGCCGCGTACGCGCTGCGCGGCACGACCGCGGTCGTGGAGATGGCGGAGGCCAGCGGCCTCCAGCGGCTCCCGGCCGGTGTCTTCGCGCCGCTGACCGCCTCGACGTACGGCTCCGGAGAGCTGCTGCGGGCCGCGCTGGACGCGGGCGCGCGGACGATCGTGTTCGGCGTCGGCGGCAGTGCCACGACGGACGGCGGCGCCGGGATGCTGTCGGCGCTGGGCGCCCGGTTCCTGGACGAGGACGGCGAGCCGGTGCCCCCGGGCGGCGGCGGCCTCGCCGACCTGGCCCGCGCCGACCTGTCCGGCCTGGACCCCCGCCTCTCCTCGGTCGAACTGGTACTGGCGAGCGATGTCGACAACCCGCTGACCGGGCCGAAGGGCGCACCGGCCGTCTACGGCCCGCAGAAGGGCGCCTCGCCGGACGACGTGGACACCCTGGACGCGGCGCTCGCGCACTACGCGAAGGTGCTGGAGGCGGCCGTGGGGCCGCGGGCCGCCGCGTACGCGGCGGCGCCGGGCGCGGGCGCCGCGGGCGGCATCGGCTACGGCGCCCTCCTCCTGGGCGCCCGCTTCCGCCCCGGCATCGAGGTCATGCTCGACGTCCTCGGCTTCGCGCCCGCGCTGGAGCGGGCCTCGCTGCTGATCACCGGCGAGGGGTCGCTGGACGAGCAGACACTGCACGGGAAGGCACCGGCGGGTGTCGCCTCGGCGGCGCGGGCCGCGGGGAAGCCCGTGGTCGCGGTGTGCGGACGGCTGGCGCTTCCCGGGGAGGCGCTGCTGCGAGCGGGGATCGAGCGGGCGTACCCCCTCACCTCGGTGGAGCCCGACGTCGCGAAGTGCATGGCGGACGCCGGGCCGATCCTTGAGGACGTGGCAGAGCGGATCGCGGGAGACCGGCTGGTCTGAGCGGGAGCCGGACAGCGGGCGGGCGGGGCGCCCGCCCAGCGGTTATTGCAGGGGCGTGAGCTCGCCGTCCGCGTCCCGCAGGTAGCTCCCGGTCGTGAGACCCTCCACCTTGCCGTCGTCCAGCCACTGCCGTGACATGTGGTGCAGGAACGTGGCCGGGCGTTCCCAGGCCATCATGTGTCCGGCGTTCGTGTAGCAGAACATGAGCTTCTGCGGCCCGGCGATGGCGTCGTAGAGGTCCGGGACGGAGAAGTGCGCGACCGGGGGCAGCGTGGCCGCGTTGTTGGCCTGCTTGTCCAGGGCGCCGTAGACGATGAGCACGGGCACCCGGCCGCCGAGCACGGGGGTGCCCGTGGCGTCCGCCAGCGGTGCGGTCTGGTCGTTCCAGCCCCACCAGTAGGTGTTCCGGAAGCGCAGCACGCCCGCGGGCGGGCCGTACGGCACCGCGGGCGGTCCCCACTTCAGGCCGGTCTCGTCGGTGGCGATCATCGTCTCCCACACCTGGTCGTCCATGCCCGGCTCCCGCTGCCCGGGGCTGCCCTGCTCGATGTCCCACGAGTTCGCGAAGCCGGACTTGCTGTTGACGTTCAGCGGGAAGCCGAAGAGGACGGCCGGCTGGGACACCGGCAGGGCCACCGGCAGCCCCTGTGGGTCGAGCGGGCGGCCGAAGGGGTCGCCGGGCTGTGTGGACCAGCGGCCCCGGGGCGGGAAGATCGGGGCCAGCAGGATGAGGCGGGCGACGTTCTCCGGGTGCTGGATGGTGTAGGGCCCCATCACGAACACGGCCGCGGACCAGCCGATGAACTCGATCGGCTTGTCCCGGTCGGGGGACAGACCCCGGATCATCCGGACCACGGCGTCCAGCTCCGCCCACTCGCTCTCGGAGTTGCCCAGCTGGTGAGGGTAGAGAGGGGCACATGCCTGCGGCAGCGGGTTGGGGACCAGCACCGGCAGTTGCTGGGCCGGGTTGGCGTTGCACGGATCGTTCATCACGTCCGGTCGCGTGGACTCGCCGTTGCCCTGGAGGTCCATGATGAACACGTCGTAGCCCGCTTTGGCGAGGTACTGCGCCCAGCTGTACCGGTCCTCGGCGCCGCCGTCGCCGAAGCCGTGGGGCAGCACGAGGTCGTAGGCCGCGGCCGCCGGTGCGCTCCTGCCGTGGAGCATCAGCACCGGCCTGTGGTCCTGGGTGGGTGGGGTGCCGTCGTACTCCCGCACGAACAGGGTCACCTCCGCGCCGGCGTTCGCCGGGATGGTGGACTGGTACGTGATGCTGCGGTCTGTGATGTTGATCTTGGTCATGGTCGGATCCTGTCCGAGATGGCGAGAGGGGCCCCCTGGGTCGTGGCACATGCCAACGGCAATCCCCCCCAATCCACCGTCCTCTCCCGTGCGGACTGTCGCAACTCGGCGGAAAACAACCGTAATTGACTGCTCAACGGGCAATCGGGCGCAGCTCTTGAACGCGAAACGGGTGTGGCCCGAGCCGCAGGGGCTCGGGCCACACCCGGGGTGCCGGTGAGGAGGATCAGGGCAGCTGCGCCGCCCGCGCCTCCCGGCGGTTGTCGCGGAAGTTGTTCACCCGGCGAGCCGTGGCGAACAGCGGGATCACCGCGCCCATGACCAGCTGGAGCGCGCAGCCCGTCTGGAGCAGCAGCTGCCCGCTGGGCGCGTCGAAGGCCCAGGCGGCCAGCAGGCCCATGTTCAGCACGATCCAGGACAGCATGGCCCCGGCCAGGCGGCCCCGCGGCTTCGGGTACTCCACACGGCTCACCATCAACCACGCGGTGCCCAGGATGGCCAGGAGCGTGGCCACGAAGGGCAGCTCCAGGAGCACGATCGAGACGACCGTCAGCGCCCCGAACGGGCTGGGCATGCCCTGGAACATGCCGTCCTTCATCGTCACGCAGGAGAACCGGGCGAGTCTGAGCACGACCGCCAGCAGCACCACGATCGCGCCCAGTGCCGCCATCCGCTGGTGCGCGTCGTCGGCGACCATGCCGTAGACGAGGACGAAGTACGCGGGCGCGAGCCCGAAGCTGATCAGGTCGGAGAGGTTGTCCAGCTCCGCGCCCATCGGGGACGAGCGCAGCTTCCTGGCCACCAGTCCGTCGAACAGGTCGAAGACGGCCGCGCAGAGCATCAGGATGACGGCCGTGGCCGCGCTGTGCCGCGCCATGCCCGCGGACTCGTCCTTGCCCGTCAGGTGCGGGATCAGGATGCCGGTGGTGGTGAAGTACACCGCCATGAAGCCGCACGTGGCGTTGCCGAGCGTGAGGGTGTCCGCTATCGACAGGCGCAGAGAAAGAGGCATCTCCTCTTCTTCGTCCACCTCGTCGGCCTCGGGCACCCAGCCCGCCTGGGTCTCCGGATCAATCACGGTCAATGCGAGTCACCCCAGCCACGGTCTTCTGTCCGACCTCGACCGCGACCTCCACGCCCTCGGGCAGGTAGAGGTCGACACGCGAGCCGAAGCGGATCAGACCGATTCGGTCGCCCTGCTCGACCTTCGTGCCCTCGGGGAGGTAGGGCACGATGCGGCGGGCCACCGCGCCAGCGATCTGGATCATCTCGATGTCGCCGAGTTCGGTGTCGAAATGCCAGACTACGCGCTCGTTGTTCTCGCTCTCCTTGTTGAAGGCCGGAACAAAGCCGCCGGGGACGTGCTCGACGGACGTCACCGTGCCCGCGAGGGGCGCGCGGTTGACGTGGACGTTCAGCGGGCTCATGAAGATCGCGACGCGGGTGCGCCCGTCCTTCCACGGCATGATGCTCTGCACCACACCGTCGGCCGGCGAGATGACCCGGCCCCGGGCGATCTCGCGCTCGGGGTCGCGGAAGAACCACAGCATGCCCGCCGCGAGCGCGGTGGCGGGCACGGCGACGGCCTTGGCGGCGCCCGAGCGGCGGGCGCGGGCCAGGCTGAGGGCTGCGGTGGCGACGGTCGGGAGGAGCCACGGCGATGCTCCGCGCGCGAGGCGTACGCCGGCCAGGCTGTCTCGATGTGCAGAGGTTTGGCTGTGGGGCATGGATGACCTTCGTAGCGGATGATGCCGCGCGGTATGACGGGGGACGGCGGCTTTCCCGGGATCGTACCGGTCGCGGGCCGCAACTCGGCAAGCCAGGAAGCCGAGTCGGCGGCCGAAGAACGGCTGAACGACGAGTACGGGGTGTGATCTTCTTCTCGAAGAAAACACCCCGTACCCGGACAATCAGCCCTGGAAACGATACTCTTCGAGCAACCTGCGACCGATGATCATTTTCTGGATTTCGGCGGTACCTTCACCGATGAGCAGCATCGGCGCCTCGCGGTACAGACGCTCGATCTCGTACTCCTTCGAGAAGCCGTAGCCGCCGTGGATGCGGAAGGCGTCCTCGACGACCTCCTTGCAGTACTCCGAGGCCAGGTACTTCGCCATCCCGGCTTCCAGGTCGTTGCGCTCCCCGGAGTCCTTCTTGCGGGCGGCGTTGACCATCATCGCATGGGCGGCCTCGACCTTGGTGGCCATCTCGGCCAGCTTGAACTGGATCGCCTGGTGCTGGGCGATGGGCTTGCCGAAGGTGTGCCGCTGCTGGGCGTAGCTCACCCCCAGCTCGAAGGCGCGCTGGGCGACGCCGCAGCCGCGGGCGGCCACGTTCACCCGGCCGACCTCGACGCCGTCCATCATCTGGTAGAAACCGCGGCCGGTGACGCCGCCGAGCACCCGGTCGGCCGGCAGCCGCAGGCCGTCCATGATCAGCTCGGTGGTGTCGACGCCCTTGTAGCCCATCTTGTCGATCTTGCCGGGGATGGTGAGGCCCGGACGGACCTCGCCGAAGCCCGGCTCCTTCTCGACCAGGAAGGTCGTCATCGACTTGTGCGGGGCCGTGCCCTCCGGGTGGCCTTCGTCACTGCGGACGAGAACGGCCACGAGCGAGGACGTGCCGCCGTTCGTCAGCCACATCTTCTGGCCGTTCAGGACGTACTCGTCGCCGTCCCTGACCGCCTTCGACGTGATCGCCGACACGTCGGAGCCCAGGCCCGGCTCCGACATCGAGAAGGCGCCGCGGATGTCGCCGGCGGCCATGCGGGGCAGGAAGTGGTCCTTCTGCTCCTGCGTGCCGTGCTGCTTGAGCATGTACGCGACGATGAAGTGGGTGTTGATGATGCCGGAGACGGACATCCAGCCGCGGGCGATCTCCTCGACGCACAGGGCGTACGTCAGGAGGGACTCGCCCAGGCCGCCGTACTCCTCGGGGATCATCAGACCGAACAGGCCGAGTTCCTTCAGCCCGTCGACGATCGCTTGCGGGTACTCGTCGCGGTGCTCCAGCTCGGTCGCGACAGGAATGATCTCCTTGTCGACAAAGTCCCGGACGGTGGAGAGGATCTCCTGCTGGACGTCGGTCAGACCGGCGGTCTGGGCGAGACGGGCCATGGCCTACTTCTCCGTCTTTTCCGTAGGTGCGTTGAGTTCGGGGCGGCCGGGCTGCTCGCCGCCGCGCTCCTTGATGTACGTCTCGGTCGGCACCATCACCTTGCGGCGGAAGGTGCACACGAGCGTGCCGTCCTGCTTGTAGCCCTTCGTCTCGACGTAGACGATCCCGCGGTCGTTCTTCGACTTCGAGGGCCACTTGTCGAGCACGGTCGTCTCGCCGTAGAGCGTGTCGCCGTGGAAGGTCGGCGCCACGTGCTTGAGCGACTCGATCTCCAGGTTGGCGATCGCCTTGCCGGAGATGTCCGGCACGCTCATGCCGAGCAGCAGCGAGTAGATGTAGTTCCCGACCACCACGTTCTTGCCGAAGTCCGTCGTCTTCTCGGCGTAGTTGGTGTCCATGTGGAGCGGGTGGTGGTTCATGGTGAGGAGACAGAACAGGTGGTCGTCGTACTCCGTGACCGTCTTTCCGGGCCAGTGCTTGTACGTCGCCCCGACCTCGAACTCCTCGTACGTGCGTCCGAACTGCATTGCGCTCAGGGCTCCTTAGCCGGCGGGGATCTCGAACTTCGACGTGCGCTGCATGCCGGCGGCCCGGCCCTTGCCGGAGATGACCAGGGCCATCTTGCGGCTGGCCTCGTCGATCATCTCGTCGCCGAGCATCGCCGAGCCCTTCTTGCCGCCCGCCTCGGACGTGTAGTAGTCGTACGCGTCCAGGATCAGCTCGGCGTGGTCGTAGTCCTCCTGGGAGGGCGAGAAGATCTCGTTGGACGCCTCGACCTGGCCCGGGTGCAGCACCCACTTGCCGTCGAAGCCGAGCGCGGCGGCCCGCTGGGCGACCTCGCGGTAGCCGTCGATGTTGCGGATCTGCAGGTAGGGGC
This sequence comes from Streptomyces sp. NPDC055966, assembly GCF_042269865.1. Taxonomy (NCBI): domain Bacteria; kingdom Bacillati; phylum Actinomycetota; class Actinomycetes; order Kitasatosporales; family Streptomycetaceae; genus Streptomyces; species Streptomyces sp. NPDC055966. The sequence continues at coordinate 405,091 of NZ_JBHJYK010000007.1, read as the reverse complement.
CGTCGATCGCCTGGAGGTTGTTGGCGCGGGCGGCCATCAGGATCTTCATCAGGATGTAGTGGTAGGCGTCCGCCGGGTAGCCGGGCGGCTGCTCGCCCACGACGAGGGACTTCATGTTGATGGAGGCCATGAAGTCGGCCGGGCCGAAGATGATCGTCTCGACGCGCGGGGAGGCCTGCGCGATGGCGTTGACGTTGTTCAGGCCCTGCGCGTTCTCGATCTGCGCCTCGATGCCGATCTTGCCGACCTCGAAGCCCATGGTCTTCTCGATCTGGGTCAGCAGCAGGTCCAGGGCGACGACCTGCTCGGCCGTCTGCACCTTCGGCAGCATGATGCAGTCGAGGTTCTGGCCGGCGCCCTCGACCACCGTCACGACGTCGCGGTACGTCCACTCGGTCGTCCAGTCGTTGACGCGTACGACGCGCGTCTTGCCCGTCCAGTCGCCCTCGTTGAGGAACTTGACGATGGTGTGCCGCGCCTCGGGCTTGGCGAGCGGCGCGCACGCGTCCTCCAGGTCCAGGAAGACCTGGTCCGCCGGGAGGCCCTGGGCCTTCTCCAGGAAGCGCGGGTTCGAGCCCGGTACGGCCAGGCAGGAGCGCCGCGGGCGAAGGCGGTTGACAGGGGTCGTCATGCGGGGACCTCCAGGGGGTCGAGCTTGTTCGCTTTCCGGATCTCGTCGACGATGGCGCCGATGATTCCGGTGATGTCGAAGTCCTTCGGGGTGAAGACGGCGGCTACTCCGGCGGCCCTGAGCTGCTCGGCATCACCATTCGGGATGATGCCACCGGCGATCACCGGTATATCTGTGGCACCGGCCACACGCAGCCGCTGGAGCACGTCCGGGACGAGCTGGGCGTGCGAGCCGGACAGGATCGACAGGCCCACCGCGTGCACGTCCTCGGCCAGGGCCGCGTCCACGATCTGCTCCGGGGTGAGCCGGATGCCCTGGTAGACCACCTCGAAGCCGGCGTCACGGGCGCGCACCGCGATCTGCTCGGCGCCGTTGGAGTGACCGTCCAGGCCGGGCTTGCCGACCAGGAAGCGCAGCTTGCCGACCCCGAGGTCGCGGGCGGTGGCGTCGACCCGGGCGCGCACGTCGGCGAGCGCGGAGCCCGCCTCGACGGGGACCGCGACCGGGGCCGAGGAGACCCCGGTGGGCGCCCGGAACTCGCCGAACACCTCGCGCAGCGCGCCCGCCCACTCGCCGGTCGTGACCCCGGCGCGGGCGCACTCCAGCGTGGCCTCCATCAGGTTCTCGGTGCCCTTGGCGGCCTGCTTCAGCCGCTCCAGCGCCTTGCACGGGCGCGGGTGGTTGAAGGGCGGCTGGTAGCGCGTGTCGCGCCAGTGCTGGAGCGCGGCGATGACGCGGGCCTCGACCGCCGGGTCGACCGTCTGGATCGCGGTGTCCAGGTCGGCCGTCAGCGGGTTCGGCTCGGTGCCCTCGAAGGCGTTGACACCGATGATCTTCTCCTCGCCGGACTCGATCCGGGCCCGGCGCTCGGCGTGCGAGGAGACCAGCTGCGACTTCAGGTAGCCGGACTCGACGGCGGCCATCGCGCCGCCCATCTCCTGGATCCGGCCGATCTCCGCGAAGGCGTCGGCGACCAGCTGGTCCACCTTCGCCTCGATCACCTTCGAGCCCTCGAAGATGTCCTCGTACTCCAGCAGGTCGCTCTCGTAGGCGAGCACCTGCTGGATGCGCAGGCTCCACTGCTGGTCCCAGGGCCGGGGCAGGCCCAGCGCCTCGTTCCAGGCGGGGAGCTGGACGGCACGCGCGCGTGCGTCCTTGGACAGCGTCACGGCCAGCATCTCCAGCACGATCCGCTGGACGTTGTTCTCCGGCTGCGCCTCGGTCAGGCCGAGCGAGTTGACCTGGACGCCGTAGCGGAACCGGCGCTGCTTGGCGTTCTCGATGCCGTACCGCTCGCGCGTGACCTGGTCCCAGATGCGGCCGAACGCCCGCATCTTGCACATCTCCTCGACGAAGCGGACGCCCGCGTTGACGAAGAAGGAGATCCGGGCGACCACGTCGCCCATGCGCTCTGGCGGCACCTGGCCGGAGTCGCGCACGGCGTCGAGGACCGCGATGGCGGTGGACATCGCGTACGCGATCTCCTGCACCGGCGTGGCGCCGGCCTCCTGGAGGTGGTAGCTGCAGATGTTGATCGGGTTCCACTTGGGGATGTGGGACACCGTGTACGCGATCATGTCCGTCGTCAGCCGGAGCGAGGGCCCCGGCGGGAAGACGTGCGTCCCCCGGGACAGGTACTCCTTGACGATGTCGTTCTGGGTCGTCCCCTGGAGCTTGGTGACGTCCGCGCCCTGCTCCTCCGCGACGACCTGGTAGAGCGCCAGCAGCCACATGGCCGTGGCGTTGATCGTCATCGAGGTGTTCATCTGTTCCAGGGGGATGTCCTGGAACAGCCGGCGCATGTCACCGAGGTGCGAGACGGGCACGCCGACCCGGCCGACCTCGCCGCGGGCGAGGATGTGGTCCGGGTCGTAGCCGGTCTGCGTCGGCAGGTCGAACGCCACCGACAGGCCGGTCTGGCCCTTGGCGAGGTTGCGCCGGTACAACTCGTTGGACGCCTCGGCCGTGGAGTGGCCGGCGTACGTGCGCATGAGCCACGGCCGGTCCTTCTCCCGCTTGCTCTCGGCGGGCTGACGCTCTGTCATCTATGACCTCGGGTGTCCTCGTGTCCTCAGATGTTGCGGAAGCGGTTGATGGCGTCGATGTGCTGGGCGCGCATCTCCTCGTCGCGCACTCCGAGGCCTTCCCCGGGCGCGAGGCACAGGACGCCGACCTTGCCCTGGTGCAGGTTGCGGTGGACGTCGTAGGCGGCCTGCCCGGTCTCCTCCAGCGCGTACACCTTGGACAGGGTCGGGTGGATCTTGCCCTTCGCGATGAGGCGGTTGGCCTCCCAGGCCTCGCGGTAGTTGGCGAAGTGCGAGCCGATGATGCGCTTGAGGGACATCCACAGGTAGCGGTTGTCGTACTCGTGGTTGTACCCGGAGGTCGAGGCGCAGGTGACGATCGTGCCGCCCTTGCGGGTGACGTAGACGGAGGCGCCGAAGGTCTCGCGGCCGGGGTGCTCGAAGACGATGTCGACGTCCTCGCCGCCGGTCAGTTCACGGATGCGCTTGCCGAACCGCTTCCACTCGTGCGGGTCCTGGGTGTTCTCGTCCTTCCAGAACCGGTAGCCCTCGGCGCTGCGGTCGATGATCAGCTCGGCGCCCATCCTCCGGCAGATCTCGGCCTTCTGGGGCGAGGAGACGACACAGATCGGGGTGGCGCCGCCGGCGAGCGCGAACTGCGTGGCGTACGAGCCGAGTCCGCCGCTCGCGCCCCAGATGAGGACGTTGTCGCCCTGCTTCATCTGGGCGCCGTTGCGGGAGACCAGCTGGCGGTAGGCGGTGGAGTTGACCAGGCCCGGGGCCGCCGCCTCCTCCCAGCTGAGATGGCCCGGCTTCGGCATCAGCTGGTTGGACTTGACGAGCGCGATCTCGGCGAGGCCGCCGAAGTTGGTCTCGAAGCCCCAGATGCGCTGCTCGGGGTCGAGCATCGTGTCGTTGTGCCCGTCGCTCGACTCCAGCTCGACGGACAGGCAGTGCGCGACGACCTCGTCACCGGGCTTCCAGGCGTTGACGCCCGGGCCGGTGCGCAGGACGACGCCCGCGAGGTCGGAGCCGATGACGTGGTACGGCAGGTCGTGCCGCTTGGTGAGCTCGCTGACCTTGCCGTAGCGCTCCAGGAACCCGAACGTGGACAGCGGCTCGAAGATCGAGGTCCACACCGAGTTGTAGTTGACCGAGGAGGCCATGACGGCCACCAGGGCCTCGCCCGGGCCGAGTTCGGGCACGGGCACCTCGTCGAGGTGGATCGACTTGCGCGGGTCCTTGTCGCGGGTCGAGAGCCCCGCGAACATCTCCGTCTCGTCCTTGTGCACGGTGATCGCGCGGTACGACTCGGGGAGCGGCAGGGCGGCGAAGTCGGCGGACGTGGCGTCCTTCGACTGGATCGCGTCCAGGATGTCCTTCATGGTCACGGTGTTGCCTCCGGCGGTGAACGCCCCTGAGGGAGGGGGCGCTGAGGGTTCGTCGGTGCTGCTGAGGGTTTTCGGTGCTGAAGGTGCCGTCGGTTCGGCGCAGTGGTGTTTCGGCAGCGCTTTGTGGCGCGGGAGGTTGCCTGTGACGCAGGCGTCCGGCGCACGAGCTGGTGGGCTCGCCGGGACAGGCCGGACACCTTCAACGTATGACACCGCGTGTCAGGTGGCAAGGCACTGAGTGCCAGAACAAGCCCTCAGATGAAATCTTTACGTAACAAATGAGCGATGATCGATCGAACGCGTCCGGAATTCTGCTCAAAAACGGGCCCTGACATGGCAAAACGGCCACCCCGAGGGGTGGCCGTCATCACAGCCGGGAGACGGGAGGAGAGGCGCTCAGCGCTCCTTGAGTGCCTGCTCGATGGTCCGCATGACCTCCTCCAGCGGGGCGTCCGTCCGGGCCACCGTCACCAGGACCTCCCCCTGTACCGACGACGTGGCCGGGGCGGCGGGCGTCCGCGGTGCCGGGCCGCGGCCCGCGCCGATCCCCGTGCCGAACGTCTTGCGCACGATCGCGAAGGCGTGGTCGAGCTGCGTCTCCACGTCCCCCTGCCCGCCCGCCCGCAGCCAGCGCCGCAGGACGTGGTTGTGGGCGGTGACGACGGCGGAGGCGGCGACCTCGGCCAGCAGCGGGTCGTCGCCCACGTCGTCGGCGTGCGCGTGCTCGTCGAAGTGGCCGAGCAGGTAGCGCGTGAACAGGCGCTCGTAACGGGCCACCGAGGCGATCTCGGCCTCGCGCAGGGTGGGCACCTCGCGGGTGAGCTTGTAGCGGGCGACCGAGATGGCCGGCTGCGCCGCGTACATCTTCATGACTTCCTTGATGCCGCGGCACACGGTGTCGAGCGGGTGCTCGTGCGCCGGGGCGGCGTTGAGGACCGCCTCGGCGCGGACCAGCGTGTCGTCGTGGTCCGGGAAGATCGCCTCTTCCTTGGAGCGGAAGTGGCGGAAGAAGGTGCGGCGGGCCACCCCGGCGGCGGCCGCGATCTCGTCGACCGTGGTCGCCTCGTACCCCTTGGTCGCGAACAGCTCCATGGCTGCGGCCGCCAGCTCCCGGCGCATCTTGAGCCGCTGGGCGGCGGCGCGACTGCCTGCGGCACTTTCCGGCGCGTCGGGCGTAGCTGGTGTACGTGAGGACTTGGCGGGCTGGGACATGCCCCGAACGTACTGCATGTGCGCAGCTCTTTGCGCAGGTGTGGGGGTTTCCCCACCCGGGACGGGCGGGGGACCGCCTGCCCGGGCGGGGAGGAGACGCGCGGCGGGATCGAGCAGCCCGCCCCAGTCCGTCTCCGCGGGGGACCAGTCGCCGACGCCGTCAGCGGCGGGCATACTCGCGAAAGCCGCGGCCGGTCTTGCGGCCGAGGCAGCCCGCCGCCACCAGGTGCTCCAGCAGCGGGGCCGGGGCGAGGCCCGGGTCGCGGAACTCGCGGTGCAGGACCTTCTCGATGGCCAGCGAGACGTCCAGCCCGACCACGTCCAGCAGCTCGAAGGGGCCCATCGGGTAGCCGCCGCCGAGCTTCATCGCGGCGTCGATGTCGTCGAGGGACGCGTAGTGCTCCTCGACCATCTTGATCGCGTTGTTCAGGTACGGGAACAGCAGCGCGTTCACGATGAAGCCGGCCCGGTCGCCGCAGTCCACCGCGTGCTTCCTGATCTTCGCGCAGACCTCGCGGACGGTGGCGTGGACGTCGTCGGCCGTGAGCACGGTCCGCACGACCTCGACCAGCTTCATCGCGGGCGCCGGGTTGAAGAAGTGCATGCCGATGACGTCCTGCGGGCGCGAGGTGGCGCGGGCGCAGGCGACGACGGGCAGCGAGGAGGTGGTGGTGGCGAGGACCGCGCCGGGCTTGCAGACCTTGTCCAGCGTCCGGAACAGCTCCCGCTTGACCTCCAGGTCCTCGGCGATGGCCTCGACGGCCAGGTCGACGCCGGCGAAGGCGTCGTAGGACCCGGCCGGGGTGATCCGGTCCAGGACCTGGGCGGCGGCCTCGGCGGTCAGCCGGCCCTTGTCGACCGAGCGGGACAGGGACGTGCCGATCCGGGCCTTGGCGGCCTGCGCCTTCTCCTCGCTGCGGGCGGCCAGCACGACCTCGTAGCCCGCCTTGGCGAACACCTCGGCGATGCCGGAGGCCATCGTGCCCGAGCCGGCGACGCCGACCGAGCGGACGGTGCGGCCGGCGGCACCGGTGGTCCCGTCCGCCGGGGTCAGGGCGTCCGGGACGACCGTGGCGCTGCCCGGCGCCTCGTAGCTGTAGAAACCGCGCCCGGACTTGCGGCCGGTCAGGCCCGCCTCGCTGAACTGCTTCAGGATCGGCGCGGGGGCGTGCAGCCGGTCGCGGGACTCGGCGTACATGGCCTCCAGGACCGTGCGCGCGGTGTCGATGCCGATCAGGTCCAGCAGGGCGAGCGGGCCCATCGGCAGGCCGCAGCCGAGCCGCATGGCCGCGTCGATGTCCTCGCGGGAGGCGTAGCGGGCCTCGTACATCGCGGCGGCCTGGTTGAGGTAGCCGAACAGCAGGCCGTCGGCGACGAAGCCGGGGCGGTCGCCGACCGCGACGGGCTCCTTGCCGAGCTCCATGGCGAGGTCGGTGACGGCGGCGACGGCGCTCGGCGCGGTCAGCACCGAGGAGACCACCTCGACCAGCTTCATCGCGGGCGCCGGGTTGAAGAAGTGCAGGCCCAGCACCCGCTCCGGGTGCGCGGAGTCCGCGGCGAGCCGGGTCACGGACAGGGCGTTGGTGCCGGTGGCGAGGATCGTGTCGGGGCGGACGACGGTGTCCAGCTCGCGGAAGATCCGGTGCTTGACCTCGTACGACTCCGGGGCCACCTCGATGACGAGGTCGGCGTCGGCCGCCGCCGCGAGGTCGGTGCCGGTGCGCAGCCGGCCGAGGGCGTCGGCGCGCTCCTGCTCGGTGAGCCGACCGCGCTCCACGGCGCGGGCGGTGGAGGCCTGAAGGGCGGTGACGCAGCGCGCGGCCTGGGCCTCGCTGACGTCGATGCCGATCACCTCGCGGCCGGCCTTCACGAGGACCTCGGTGATGCCGGTGCCCATGGTGCCGAGACCGACGACGGCGATCGTCTTCGGTGTGGCGGCGGTGCCGGACTGGGGGGACAGGGGAGTGGCCATCGCGGGACTCCAGAAAAGAGGGTGACGACGAGGAGCGCGCCGGGTGCGCCGAAGACGCACCACGGGGCGTGAGGAATGCGGGTGTTGCCGGGCTGCGAGCGCACACGCCCGGTGGTGCCGGTGCCACGGGCGCGCACAACGCCCGTACGAACGGCGGGAATCCGACCGGCCCTGTCCCGGAGCCCGGCCGTACATCGGTACTGGCGTACCGAACCGACTACGCGTGCGGCGGCTGCGTCACCAAACCGTCGCCAGCGGAAGATGCGAGTGGGTAACTCGCTCGTCTGAGCTTAACCGGCGGGTAACGAGCGCGCCAGAGGGGCGCTCGCATCGGACTGTGTGATGTAGCTCCCCCCGCGGCCGCCACCCGCCTACGCTGGACTTCGTGGACGAAGAGTTGCGATCGCTCACGGAGCGCTTACGGCAGGAGTCGCGCGGCTCGGCGGCGTTCGACCGGCTGCTGGCGACGCAGGACGACGACGAACTCGCGGAGGTGCTCACCGCCCCAGGACAGCCGCTGTGGGCCAGGGAACTGGCCGCGTTCCGCCTCGGGCGCGCGGGCGACCGGCGCGCCTTCGAGTCGCTGGTCCTGCTCCTCAACCACCGTGACCCCCCGCGCTGCGCCTCCGCCGCGCACGCCCTGGCCCGCCTCGGCGATCCGCGCACCGCCCGCGCCGCCGCCGCCCTCGCCACCAACGAACTGCGCGTCGCCTACGCCCTGCACCCGGTGCGCCTGCTGGCCGCACTGCGCGCCCCGGAGTCCGTGCCCGCGCTCATCACCACCCTGGAGCGCCGGCTGCGCCCGCACGACCCCTACCGCAGGGTCGCCCTCGCGTGCGTGGAGGGCCTCGGTACCCTCGGCGATCCCCGCGCCCGCCGGGTCCTGAACGAGGCGCTAGCCCACCCGGCCCTCGCGGAGGCGGCCGTGCACGCCCTGGCGTGCATCCCCCAGCAGAGGGAGGCGAGGTGACACCGGGTCAGCGGCCGCCCGGGGCGCTCACCCGGCCACCACCGCGAGCGCCTCGACCTCCATCAGGAACTCCGGCGCGACCAGCCCCGCCACCCGGACCGCGGAGGACGCGGGCAGCCGGTCGTCGGGTATGTGGGCGGCGCGGGCCGCGCGGATCGCCGGCAGATGGGCCGTGTCCGTCACGAAGTAGGTCAGCTTGACGACGTGCTCGAATCCGGCGCCCGCGGCGGCCAGGCACCGCCGCAGATTCTCAAACACCTGCCGGGCCTGCGCCGCGGCGTCGCCCGCGCCGACCAACTCCCCCTTCTCGTCCAGGGGAAGCTGACCGGACACGGCGACGAGCCGCCCGCTCGCGGTGACCACATGGCTGTACTGGGCGGCGGGCGCGACGCCCTCGGGGGCGGGAATGCGGATCGGTTCGCTCATGGGTCCTATGGTGACCCACGGCACTGACAACGCCCCGAAAAGGGGCCGCCGCCGGCGCCCTTACGGGCGCGTCCCGAGCAACCGGTGAAGTGCCCACCCCGGCGAGGACGCCGACGCCCGCCCCGTCCGCGGCTTCGGGTCGGCGGTCTTCGCGCAGACCGCGTCGGCCGTACCGGCGGCAGCGCGCGGTACCCAGCCGTCCGCCAGATAGGCGCTCAGATACCGGTCCAGGCAGGGGTTCCCGCCCAGCGTGATCCCGTGGTTGCCGCCGCCCTGCTCGACCACCAGGCTGGAGCGGGCGAGCAGCCGGTGCACCCGGACACCGCCGGGGTACGGCGTGGCCGCGTCCTCGGTCGCCTGGAAGAGCAGCACCGGCGGCAGCTCGGCGTTGGCGACGTTCACCGGCGCGCGCCGCACGCCCGGCCAGAACGCGCACGGCGCGTTGTACCAGGCGTTGTTCCAGGCGAAGAACGGCGCCTTGTCGTACACCCGCCAGGTGTCCGTGCGCCACCGGTTCCAGGAGGCGGGCCAGGAGGTGTCCCGGCACTGCACCGCCGAGTAGACGCTGTAGCCGTTGTCTCCCGCGTGGTCCACGGCGCCGAGGTTCTCGTACGCCTCCACCAGCGGCCCGGTCTCGCCCTCGCGGACGTACGCCGAGAACGCCTCGGCGAGGTAGGGCCAGTAGCCGTCGTAGTAGCCGCCGGGGACGAAGGTGTCCTCCAGCTCTGCGGCGCCGATCTTGCCGGCGGCCGGCTTCTTCGCCAGGGCCGCGCGCATCGCGTACCAGCGGGCCTCGATCCTCGCGGGGTCCGTGCCGAGGTGGTAGGTGGCGTCGTACCGGGCGATCCAGGCCATCAGGGCGCGGTGGCGGTCGTCGAAGGCGTAGTCCTGGCCGATGTTGTCCCGGTACCAGACGCCGGTCGGGTCGACGATCGAGTCGAGCACCAGGCGGCGCACCCGCGTGGGGAACAGCTTGGCGTAGACCGCGCCGAGATAGGTGCCGTAGGAGTAGCCGAAGTAGTTGAGCTTCGGGGCGCCGAGGGCCGCGCGGATGGCGTCCATGTCGCGTACGGCGCCGACGGTGTCGATGTAGGGCAGTACGTCGGCGTGTCTGCGGAAGCAGGCGGCGGTGAAGGCCTTCGCGCGCGCGAGGTTCGCCTGTTCCAGCGCCGGTGTCACGGGCAGGGAGTCCGGGCGCACCGGCTTGGCGTGGCCGGGCGAGCAGTCCAGCGCGGGGGAGGACGCGCCGACGCCGCGCGGGTCGAAGCCGACGACGTCGTACTGGGCGGCGACGTTCTTCGGCAGCGCGGAGGCGACGAATCCGGCGAGCCGCAGCCCGCTGCCGCCGGGGCCGCCGGGGTTGACGAGCAGCGGGCCCTGGAAGGTCTTCGCCGTGTGCGGGACGCGGGACAGGGCGAGCGTGATCTGCCGGCCCGCCGGGTTCGCGTGGTCCAGCGGCACCTTCAGAAAGGCGCACTGGAGCTTCGGGTAGTCGCCGGAGCCGCACTTCTTCCAGGCGAGCCGGGCGGCGGGGGCGGCCGGGGTCCCGTGCGCGGGGACGGCGGTGACCGAGCCCGCCACCACGGCGGCGGCAGCGCACAGCACGGCTGCGCGTCTTCTCATGGGTCCTCCCGGGACGGCGGGGTCGGCGGACCGTGATGATCACGCCGTTCGCCGCATCGTCCCGGCCCAGGGGGCCGAAGCTAACGTATTACGGGCTTACTTGACCCGATTGCGCCGTCCGATGCCCTCGAACGCTCCCACCCGGACACGGTCGTGCGCGCCGCCGTCCGGCCGCGGTCACAGGAGGGTCAGCTGGACCGGCCCGGCCGCGGCGTCCGGCGCGTCCGGGGCCGCGTCGGCGGGCGGCGGGATCCGGCGGGCCGGCCCCGCGCGCGTGGGGCCGATGCCGTACTTCCGTGCCAGCTCGTGCACCTGACGGGTGATCCGGCGCTGGTACCACGTCGGCGCGTAGGCGCCCGCCGCGTACAGCCGCTCGTAGCGCCGCACCAGGTGCGGGTGGTGCCGGCCGAGCCAGGACATGAACCACTCCCGGGCCCCCGGGCGCAGATGCAGCGTCAGCGGCGTGACCGAGGTGGCCCCGGCCGCCGCGATCGCCCGTACCGTGGCCCGCAGTTGGTCCGGATGGTCGCTCAGGAACGGGACGACCGGTGCCATCAGCACCCCGCAGCCGATGCCGTGCCCGCCGAGGGTGCGCACGACGTCCAGGCGCCGCTCGGGCGCGGGCGTGCCCGGCTCCACCGTGCGCCACAGCTCGGTGTCGAGGAAGCCGACCGAGACCGAGATGCCCACGTCCGTCACCTCGGACGCCCGCACCAGCAGGTCCAGGTCCCGCGCAGGATCAGCGTGCCCTTGGTGAGGATCGAGAACGGGTTCGCGTGCTCGGTCAGGGCGCCGATGATGCCCGGCATCAGGCGGTAACAGCCCTCGGCGCGCTGGTAGCAGCCGACGTTCGTGCCCATCGCCACGTGCTCGCCCCGCCAGCGGGCGGCGGCGAGCTGGCGGCGCAGCACCTCGGGCGCGTTCACCTTGACCACGATCTGGGTGTCGAAGCCGACGCCCGTGTCGAGGTCCAGATAGCTGTGCGTCCTGCGGGCGAAGCAGTACACGCAGGCCGCCTTCTACGACCTGATGGTCAAACACAACACGAAGCTCATCAGCGCCGGGTTCTTCGGCCGCCCCACCTCCGTCGGCAAGAACGACGACAGCGCCGAGGCCGAGACCGCCCACAGCCTTAGTGGTCGGCTCCGGAAGTCCTTCGGGGGTTGACTTGAGCACTCGTCTTATGGAGTCCAGGTAGCGGAGCGGACGTGCCACCGGTGTCGTTGCGCATGACGCCAGCGTGGCCCATCTGCACGTCAGCTGGGGGATCCGGATGTGGACCTGGTCTGTGGCAGCTTTCCGTCCACGGTTTCCGGGCTGGTTGGCCGCTGCGGGTCAGCCGCGCACCGCAGCCATGCACTCGTCGTATAGGTCCATGATTTCGCCCTTGCCGTCGTTGGTGACCCACGTCATCGATGCGGCATCCAGGCATGCGAACGCCGTCGCGATCACCGCGCGGGCCTTCGCACTCTCGTTGCCGGTAGCTGCGTCCATACGGGTCTCGATGAGCGGCAGCAGGTTCTCCTGGAACCGCAGTCGCTTTTCGAGCCAACCAGCACGCAGTGAGGCGGTGTTGTGCAGGAGGCGGAACCGCTCCAGGGCCTGTTCTCGGCTGTCGTGCAAGGCCAGTACGGCAGCAACCCCTGCGCGCAGGGCCTCCCAGACACCGGCGTCGGCGGGCTGTTCGCTGATGGTGTCCATCAGGACCTGCCCGAACCGGTCCTGGCCGCCGCCGAGAAGGTCTTCCTTGGCGCCGAAGTAGCGGAAGAGGGTGCGCTGGGAGACGCCGGCCTCCCGGGCGATCTGGGCGATGGTCGTCTCGTCGTAGCCCTGCTCGGTGAACAGGCGCAGCGCCGTCTCCAGGATCTCCTGGGAAGCCAGCTGCCGTGTTCGGTCCCACAGCGTGGTCGGTGCGCCCGTCGCTGACTTGGCTTCCTGATTCATGCCACCAGACTAGCCCAGCACTGTCAGGTCGACAGTCACATCATGTTTGGCAGTCACTGTCAGACTGTCGTACGCTGCCAGCGGCGGTGGCGCGACACCGCCCACTGCCCACGGACAGAGCTGCTCACCTCCCGCCCAGAAGTACGCAAAGGAGCGCATCATGCCTGCACCCACAGCTTTGATCACCGGTGGAACCAGCGGCATCGGCAAGGCGACCGCCGAACTGCTTCACTCCCGCGGCTACCGCGTCATGGTCACCGGCCTCGGCAATGTCACCGACACCGGACTTCCCGAAGACGTCACGGCTGTCCGGGCCGATGCACGATCCCTGCCGGACATCGACCAGGCGATGGACCAGGCGCGCCGGCAACTCGGCTCCCTCGACCTGCTCTTCCTCAACGCGGGCATCTCCCGCCCCGGCCCGATTGAATCAACCGACGAAGTCGCCTTCGACGCCCTGTTCGACACCAATGTCAAGGGAAACTTCTTCACCCTGCAAAAGGCGCTGCCGCTCCTCAACGAGGGCGCCTCGGTCGTATTCACCGTGGGCGCCGCCGAAGGGCTCGGAGCCGCGATGACAGCTGCCAAGGGCGCACTGCTGCCCCTCATGCGGTCCCTCGCGCTCGAACTCGCCCCCCGCCGCATCCGCGTCAACGCCGTCAGCCCGGGAATCATCAACACCCCCGCCTACAGCAAGATGGGTGTCTCCCAGGAAATGATCGACTCCTGGGCTCAAGGCGTCCCGCTCGGCCGCGTCGGCGCTCCCGCCGACATCGCCGAAGCCGTGGCCTTCCTCGCCTCGGACGCCGCCAGCTACATCACCGGCGACAACCTCACCGTCTCCGGTGGCATCGGTGTTCACGCCAACGCCTGACGAGTAATTCGGCTCTGCCCCGAAAGGTTCACGGGGTCTGATGCTCAGGCTGCGGCCCTGGCGAGCCAACGGCCCCTGTGGGAAGCCGACCCCGCCACTTCGTTCTCCACCACGGACAGATGGGCCGCCCTCCTTCCATGCCCGTGTGCTCCGCCGTGCCCTTGGAACTGACCGCTGCCGAACGCCACCGGCTCAAGAAGTTGGCCCACGGCCACAAGACCCCGCACCAGGCACGCCAGCGGGCGACGATCGTGCTCCTGGCAGCACGAGGCCGCAGCAACGCCCGGATCGCCGCCGAAACCCACCCGCACGTGGACACCGTGCGCCGCTGGCGCGGCCGATTCGCGGCCGGCCGGGTGCCCGCCCTGGCCGACCGCAAGCGGTCGGGGCGGCCTCCGACGTTCACCGCGCTGCAGATCGCCGAAGTCAAAGCACGGGCCTGCCAGTTGCCCACCGAGTCCGGAGCCCCGCTCTCGCGCTGGTCGTGCGCCGAGCTCGCGCGTGAGGCCGTCACCCGGGCTGTCACCGACACGATCTCCGCCTCCACTGTGCGCCGCTGGCTCAGGGACGACGCACTCAAGCCCTGGCAGCACCGTTCCTGGATCTTCATCCGCGACCCGAACTTCCGCGCCACGGCTCAACGGGTCCTGGACCTGTACGCGCGCATCTTCGATGGCACCGCGCTCGAAGAGGGCGAGTACGTCATCTCCGCGGACGAGAAGACCTCCATCCAGGCCCGCTGCCGCTGCCATCCCACCGTGACCCCGGGCCAGGCCCGTTCGATGTGCGTCAACCACACCTACGGGCGCGGCGGAGCCCTGGCCTACCTGGCCGCCTACGACATCCACCGGGCCGAGGTTTTCGGCCGCTGCGAACAGCGCACAGGCATCGCGCCGTTCATGAGACTCGTTGAGCAGGTGATGGGCAACGAACCCTACGCCAGCGCGAAACGGGTCTTCTTCATCGTCGATAACGGCTCCTCGCACCGCGGCAGGTCGGCCATCGACCGGCTGGCCTCCCGGTTCCCGAACGCCGTCATGGTCCACACACCCGTCCACGCCTCCTGGCTGAACCAGATAGAGATCTTCTTCTCCATCGTGCAGCGCAAGGTCGTCTCACCCAACGACTTCACAGACCTCGACGAGGTCCGAAACCGGCTCCGAGCATTCGAAGACCGCTACAACGCCACGGCACAGCCGTTCCAGTGGAGGTTCACCACCACCGACCTGGACGATCTACTGGCGAGGCTCGACCGGCACACCGCCGATCACCAGGAAGAATCCTCCGCCGCGCTGGCAGCGTGATCAACCCCCGAAGGACTTCCGGAATCGACCACTTAGCACGAAGGAGAGCTGACCGTGCAGAAGCCGAAGTTCAACCCGCCCTACGGTGGCGCCATCAATCATGTCACCGATCCCGCCGAGCATCACGGCTACCTGCACATGGTCGCCTGGGCCGTAGAGATCGGATCCCACGCCGAGTACATCAAGGATCGGTGCGCGAAGGCGAAGGCCGCAGGCGCTCCGCTGGACACCCTGTACGAGCGTTCGGGTCCCTGCGGGGTCGGTACCGGAGAGTGGGTGCGGTTCAGCGACATCGACACCACCGGCCACGACGCGGCCCGCGGGTTCGTACGCATCGAGCAGTATGTGCGGGAGCTGGTGCGCTACCAGCACGCCGTTGCTCAGGACCGTAAGTGGCACAGGACGGCGCCGCCGCTCAAGACGTTCACGGTCACGATCACGGCCCCGATCACAACCACCGTCCGTGCGCTGGACGAGGAGGACGCGCGCCGCACGGCGATGGCCGGCTGGGCGCCGAACCCGAACGGCTCCGCAACGGCCCGCCTGACCGGACCGCCCGGAGCGTGGGTCGCGAAGTTCAACGGCACCCCGAGCGTCAAGGAGGTCTGGCGATGAGCCCGATCGGGCCGCGCACACTGATCCATACCGTGCTGAACAAGTAGGCCGGCACACAGTACGGCGACATCCTCACCGTCGAACCGATCCCGCCCGTGCCCAGCGAGCCGGTGCGCCTGCAGGCGCCGGACCCGACGGGCGCGATCCGCACCTGATCGAGATCATCCGCCTGCTTCCGTCGCCCCCCGGGCCGGTCTCAGGAGCACCCGCCGGGCCGTCCAGACGCTCTTCCCACCACACCACGGAGTCTCAATGATGAAGTCAAGCCGCTTGCGTGACCGGCGGGGCGGAGGTGAACACCCGGTTGTCGCGCAGAAGTGCCCACAGAACGCCGGCCCGTCGGCGGGCCAGAGCGATGACGGCCTGGACGTGCTTGCAGCCCTCACCGCGCTTCTTGAGATAGAAGTCCCGGTTAGGTCCTTCGCGGATGATGCTGGTCTGCGCGGACATGTAGAACCCCCTGCGCAGGCGGCGGCTGTAGCGCTTGGGCCGATGCAGGTTGCCGGTGCGCCGTCCGGAGTCGCGGGGGACGGGCACCAGCCCGGCCGCGGAGGCGAGGTGGCCAGCATCCGCGTAGGCCGCAAGGTCACCTGCGGCGACGATGAACTCGGCGCCGAGTATGGGGCCCATGCCGGGCAGGGACTCGATGATCTCGGCCTGCGGATGGCTGCGGAAGGTGTCGCGGATCTGCTTGTCGATCCGTTTGAGCCGGTCGTCCAGATCCAGGATCTGGGCCGCCAGGTCGGCGACGATCTGTGCGGCGACGTCCTCCCCGGGCAGCGCGGTCTGCTGCGCCTGAGCCGCTTCCAGGGCGGTGGCCGCGACCGCGTCGGCACTGCGGACACTGCGGTTGGCGAGCCAGGCCGTCAGCCTCGCCCGACCCCGCCGGCGGATCGCGGCCGGGGTCTGGTAACCGGTCAGCAGCACCAGCGCGCCCTTGTGGCTGCTGTAGTCGAAGGCCTGCTCCAGGGCGGGGAAGACGCCGGTCAGCACGTCGCGAAGCCGGTTGATCATCCGCACCCGGTCGGCCACCAGGTCGGCGCGGTGGGCAGTCAGCAGCGCGAGGTCGGCGGCCAGCTGGGCGGGCACGTCAATGACAGCGAAGTCGCCACGGTGGCGGGCGGTCTCCGCGATGACGTAGGCGTCGCGGGCATCGGTTTTCGCCTCACCCCGGTAGGCGCCCGACATGCGGTTGACCGTGCGGCCCGGCACGTAGACGGCCCGCTGACCGTGCGCCGCGAGCAACGCCAGCAGCAGCGCGGAGGACGTCCCGGAGATGTCCACCGCCCAGTGGACCTCGTCCGCCAGGTCCAGGATCTCGCCGAGCGCGGTGAGGATCGTCGACTCGTCGTTGTCGACCTTCTTCGACCACAAGGTGGCGCCAGTGTCGTCGACCACCGCCGCCCAGTGGTAGCCCTTACCGGCATCGACACCGGCCCAGACTCGGGCCCGCCGCTTGCTCACTCGCCCCTCCTCGTTCCGCACAGCATGCCGTCGGCCCAAGGAACACCCCGCTGTCATCTCCATAAACAGCGACCGCACAAGGCGCGCACATCTCAATCAGCAGCCAGGGCGCCCCGGAGAGCCGGACGGCCACTCCGTGGGAGCCACTGAAGGCAAGAACCCATTAGCCACATCCGGCCCTCCCGGGCCGTGCAACACCTTATGGAGAATCCATGCCTGACGAAGCGGCGCGCGCCCGCCCAAGGTGTTTCGGTCGAAACACCTTCCGAGGGATCATCACACCGCAGGTGGTTCGCCAGACTGGGGCCAGGTGCGACGACGCTTCCTGACGTGCCGTTCATGACAACGGGTGCAGTCGTGATCAGGTCGGCCGTCGGCAGTGTCGCATGGGTGAGCATGTCGTCGAGGTCGTAGATCTCCGCCGGACCCGGCACGGACGGGACGACGGCCGCCGCCTCGTTTGGAGCGAGCACCGCCTCACCGAGTTCGGCGGCCACGGTCAGCGTCGAGGCGGCCAGCACGTAGTCGAGGAATCTCCGCCGCCCCACCCCGACCGCCGCGGGTTCTTGTCCCCGTCGCGCGGAGGGGGTCTCCATGTCCGTCAACTGTCCTCGCGGCGGTGCGTGTCGCCTGCCTTCACCACGGCTCCGTGTGATGCGCTTCCCGTTCCTGCACCCGCTTGAGGATCTCCCCGGTCGAGACCACCGGCAAGACCTTCGCGGCCCCGCACCCGCCCCCGATGACGACGTGGCCGCAGGTCTCACGTGATGTCCTTCGTTCCGTCATGTCTTGTGCACACGCTCATGGGTGCTGTCTCGGTGCGAACACGCCGTCGGTGATGCCACCGTTCACCCCGGGTCAGGAGTGGGTGCCCGACGGCTGCCCGTGCTGTCGGGTGACCGTCACGGTGACGTCGTAGCGTCCCTGGCCCGGTGGGCAGCGCATCGCCTCGCCGCACGAGTCGCGCTGGGCGGTGATGTGAACCGTGCCGGGCCGCAGGGCGGTGAATCGCGCGGAAGACGTGCCGCAGCCGCGGCCGGGCGGGCAGGTGGCGGTGGCTGTGGTCCCGCCGCCGACGGGCGTGAGCACCCGCGGGTTCGAGCTGGCGGGGGTCGACCAGTAGGCGCCGTGCAGTCGCACCACGATGAGCGTGCCGGCGGTCACCCGGACCGTGGTTCCGCGTGACCGTTCGTCGAGGGCGGCCGACCCGGTGGAGGACGCGGATGACGCGGAAGACGCGGGAGTGCGCGACGGCGGGGGAGGGGGCGATCCGGCGGGGCCGGACGAACAGCCGCCCAGGACGCCGGTCGCGGCTGCTGCGGCCACGGCGGCGAGCCCGGCGCGCAGTGCGCGCCGGGCGGGGCTCGTGCGGGCTGACGAAGGAAGCACGGGTCCTCCGGTGGATGCCGCCCGGAGCGGGCGCTGGGACGGGGGTGGGGGCGAGCCGTCGGCTCGCCCCCACCGTGCGGTGCGAGGTCAGGAGACGGTTACGTCGTCGTAGTAGGTGTACGTCGCGTCACCCGCGTAGTTGTCGTCCTTGTTGGTGAGGGTGAGCGTGTAGGTGTGGCCCGCGGTCACTGTGCCGGAGACCTGCTTCCAGCCCGCACCCTGGGTGCAGGTCTTGCCGAGCAGTGTCGTGGTGGTGCCCGCCGTGGTGTCCTGGAGGGTCGCCGTCGCCCAGTCGTAGCTCACGGTGTCCGGGCAGGTGACGTCGTACCAGAAGGAGACCTTGCTGCTGCCGGACGGGGCGGTGAAGGACTGGGAGACCGACGAGGTGTTCGTCGGGTTGGTGGAGCCGACCATCGCACCGTAGGTGCCGCTGTGCGCCGCCGAGGTGGTGGCGGAGGTGGTGCCGCTGGTCGTCCAGCCCGACAGGCTGCCGGTCTCGAAGGTGCCGTTGGTGAAGGTGCCGCCGGTGCCGCCGCCACCGCCACCGACGATCGGGTGGGAGATGGCGCAGTTGTTGGTGTCGTTGGACCAGCTCGCCTGCTCGGCGAAGGTACCGGTGCCCATCGTGACGTTGGCCGCCCCGCCCGTGCTGCCGGGCGAGATCCAGGCGCACTCGTCGGAGTTCTCCTGGCCGTTGTAGGAGCTGCCGGTCTGGTTGGTCCAACCGCCGGCCGGGTTCTGGTCGGACATCATCTCGTGCCATTCATGGCCGAGCGTCATGGTCCAGCCGTCCAGCGTGCCGGGCGAGTTGACGAAGCCGACGCCGCAGCCGGAGCCGGAGTCCATGTTGTACGGCTGGTTGCTGAACGCGATGTCCCCGTAGGAGGAGGACACCGGCCCGCCGGTGAGCGTGCTGTCGCCGTTGTAGTCGTGCCAGGCGCAGTACTGCCCCTGGTAGTTGTCCGGGTTGGTGTTGTGCGGCGAGAGGACGACGTAGTAGGCGTCCCGGTTGGACGCGGCGGTGGTGTTGCCGAAGTGCCCGGCCGCCTTGACGGCTTCGGCGCCGAGTTGGTGCCCGGTCGCGGCGCTGGGTGAGGCCGCCGAGTTGTCGTACCACACGCCGGCCAGTACGCCGCCGCTCTGGTACGGGATGAAGTTCGCGTTGGACGGGCAACTCGTGGCGCCCGCCGACACGTTCGGCCCGTCACACCACTGGGTGAGGTCCGCGGACCACAGCTCGTTCCCGGTGCCGATGCCCTTGAACATCTCCTGGGTGACCGGGGCCGCGCCGTCCGGGTCGCCGGAGAACGTGGCGTCGCCGTTGCCGTTGGTGCTCTGTGTGCCCCACTGCGAGCCGTAGAAGACCAGGTAGACCTTGGAGTGGCCGCTCTGGACACCGATGCCGTCGATGCCGCCGCCGTAGGACAGCGTCTCCGGTCCGGTCGCCGTGGTGGCCGCCGGCTGCTCGGCGGCCCAGGACTTCATCTTGGCGTTCTGCCGGATGGTCGGTATGGCACCGTGCCGGTACGGGTGCTGGTAGGCCGGGCTGTAGGGGTTGGGGCTCGCGGTGCGAGCCGGAACCTGGGTGGCGGCTGCCGCCTGGGGTACGAAGGCGAGTGCCACGCCGGTGACGAGGGACAACGACGCGAGACCGGTCAGGGTCGCGCGGGCTGCGCCGCGTATGTGGGGTCTGCCCATGGGTGTTGGGGCCCTTTCTTCGCACGGATCTCCGCCGTCGGTCCGGCGGAGGTGAGCTGAACGGGACGTCGACGGGGCGTATCACCCGGTATGCCTAACCCGGCCACCGACGTTGACGTCGGTTCCGCCGAGGAACAGGAGAAGAGGCCCGAGCCGCGCCGGGTGACTGCACGGGCGATGTGCTCGGCAGCTGGGGAAACTCACGCACGGCGTTGTGATGCGCGGGGGAACTCTCGTCCTGGACCTGACGAATGAAAAAGGCAGTGAGAAGGGTTCGCACTGCGACTTCTTGCTGGCCGGATTGGTGATGCCCTGTCAGACGCGGAGAAGCAAAGCAGTTTGACGGGTTCAGGTCAATGGGCGCGCGTGGCCTTCTCGTGGGGGGAGGTCGTGGCCCTCCCGGACGGGCGGCTTCGACGTCGACCGCCCGCTGATTCCGCAGGTCGAACGCGAAGTCCGGGCACGCGACGGCCGGTTGCCACGGCGAGGCCGACTGCGGGTCGTGGCAGGTCATTCATCGACTTGGGGCCTCCTATGAACCGGCTCTGAATTCGGTTAAGTCAGAGGAAATGCTCGGTCAAAGGGAAGTAATCGGCGTAGCAATTGGGTGTCGTGGCCGCTGTTCGGATTCCGCTCCCCTGATGAATCCCAGGCCTTGCCCCAGCTCTCCATACCCCTGGTCACCCACGCGGGGGCACGGCTGCCGCACCGGGCGCATCGCTCTTGACGCCCGTCCCGCCGACGCCTGCCGCGAGATACGCCGGACACTCATCGCCATCGAGGCGGCCGAGCTCCAGCGCCGCTACGAAGCGAACAAGATCGGCAACGCTACTTGGCGCCGGATCCAGCACGAACCCGGCCTCGAAGAGGGCGCGCGCCTGGTGGCAGAACGTCAGCAGCCGTGCCAGCGGGAGGGCGATCCAGTCCCGGGCGTCGCCCGTCGACTCGTCCAGCAGCGTCTGGGCGGGTGTCTGGACCAGTGCGTGCCTGCCCCGGCACGCGTGCCTCCCCCGGCATGGGAATCGCTGACCACCGAGGAGATCGACCGCATCAAGGTCGTGGTGCTGGCTGCGGTGCGTTCGGGCCGCAGCTGCGTGAGGTGTACGCCGAGGTGGGGATCACGTTCCCGACTCTGCTTCACCTGCGCCGGGCCGACCCGGAGTTCAACCGGGCAGTAATCGACAACTACTACCCGCGGGCTCGCAGACGCTGTTCGGTATCCGGCTGCCCGGCAACCAAGATCCGGGCCGAGAGCCTGTGCTCTCGGCACAACTACCAGTGGTACCGAACGGTGTAGGTCCAACACCCTGGGACCTCACCGGTGGCGGGCCGTTCCCCCAGGTCACAAGGGGTACGACATGGCAACGGCCACTCTGACTCGCTCCGCCCGGCAAGAATCGCGCCCTACCAGCGGTATGGAAACGACCACTCAAAACGGGTCTGCGCGTGCCACGGTCGCCCGTGGGTGGACCTGCTGCTACCCAAGTCCAAGATCGTGCGCGAGGGCGAGCGCGCGTTGTCCATCCGTGCACAGGAAGACCGGGGCCGTGAGTGGGCCGACGAACACGGGTACTGCGTTCGTAAGGTCTGGAGAGAGAACCTGTCCGCGTGGTCCGACGTGCAGCGCCCCAAGTACGACGCTGCCATGTCCGCCGTGCTGAACGGTGAGGTTCCGTAGTTGCCGCCCTGGTCGCAGGGGTGTTCCTCTGGCTCAACCACATGAAGGAGCAAGACGCCCAGGAGCGCGCTGCCATGGCGAGCACGAAGATCGTCTACATGGCAGACCCCGTGCAGAAGCTCGTCAAGCGCGCCGACGGCTCTTACTACAAGGCGACCCCCCCCGAGGCGGAGACTCCGTACACCGGCACCTACGACTGCACGACCATCGAAGACCACGACGTCGTCGTGCCCAGAAGCGTGTCGGTGAAAGAACAACGTGAGCAGCGTCAGTTCCCGTGGCACCACTCGACGTTCATCAACGACATCACCGTCCGAGTCATCCAGCCACACGAAGCAGACCGGACGCCGCGCGTCGAGCGGCTGCGCTGCACGGTCGAGCCCGTCGATGCGTCGAAGCCGAGCTACACCGGTGACCCGCACGACAGGAGTCGGCTGAAGATCGGGCCCGACCAGGAAGGCACGGACACAGGAAGCCTGAGTGGTCTCTTCTCGAACGACGGCCAGCAACTGTGCCAGGACCGGATCACGATCCTCGTGCCGGACGGCAGTATCCAGCCGTAGCCGACTGGGTGTTGCCCGGCACTCAAAATGCCGATGACTTCGGCATTCACGGTTCCGATGTTCGGCGACGACGACGCCCCGCCGACGGGGCGGCTCATCGGCAAGGTGCCGCCGCCCACGAACACCCGCCCTCGCCGGCATGCCACCGAACTCGTCGGCAATATCAACGCCGCAAACCCGCCCGCGACATGGGCATCTTGAAAGTCGCTCCACACCCCGGCCGCCCGGTTCGCCGACAAGGTGAACACCTCGGGCCCCTGGTCACTCCGCCGGGACTGCCCCGGCCCCTGCCACCCGTGGGACGGAGCCACCACTGCGAAGCGCCGGAACGCCGGTCACCGTGGCCTCGCCGGCGGCCGGCGGGAATCGTGCCTGACGCCGGTGCTACGCCCTGACGGCCTCGACGTCGCGCGGCGACCGCGGATCGATCTCGTAGTGGCTGCCGAACTGGCTGCTGAAACCGGTCACCCGCACGGTCTCGCCTTGCTGCAGTCCAGCGACCCCGATTCCCGTCTGCAGGTTGACGTAGATCTGCACCGCACCGGAGCCGTCGTCGACGAAGAACTTGTACCCGTACGGGAGGTCGCTCGCCGGCGCCTGGATGATCCTGCCGACGACCTTGACGATCCGTCCCTCAGTGGCCTCACCGATCCCCGCGGTGCTGACCCGTTTCGGTTTCACCGCCCGGCCCCGCGCGCCGAGTTCGACGCCGGAAGGGTCGGCCGGCGCCAGGGTGAGCAGCCCGGAACTGTCCCGGAGCGTGCCGGTGACGCGCGCGTGCCGGCACGGGCTGGCGTGCACGTCGGTCTGCAGGCTGACGTAGATCCCGGCGGTCCTGTCCTGGAGAGCGAACCCCTTGTCGCCGAAGCTCGATGCGAAGGCTCCCGAGGGAGTGCTCACCGTGCCCTCCACCGTGACCACCGTCCCCAGCGGCAGACTGCGCGCCTGGGCGATCGGGATCGCTGTCACCCGCGGCGCGGCAACCGCGGAACCGGCCCCCGGTGCGGACGTCGCGATCAGCGCGAGCAGTGGTACGACGAGCAGAGTGAGGAGACGACGGGACAGGCCCATGGGCTCTGGATTCCTTCCGTGGACGGACGACAACTGTCCGCCAATTCTTGCGGCTTGACTATCGGCGACCGGCGGCGCACCGGCGTGTCGAGGCGCTTCGTGCCCGAAGTCACGGGCCCGTTCGGTACGTCGTACGAGGTGCTGGTCGAGTGGGGACCTCGACCAGCACGTGATCCGACCGGCCTGGCGTGCGTGGCCGGAGGGGTCAGCCGAGGTGGAGGCAGGTCAGGACGACTCACCGCAGGGGGCCGATGTTCGAGAGGAGGAATACCTCTACCGCGACGAGTCACGGCTCAGGGCAGGGTCGCTGCTGACCTCCCGCACCATGGCGCGGCGTCTACCCTCGCTCGTACGGCGCTCGGTGCAGATGGCCTGGCGGGTGGACCGCGGCGCGACCATCGGACTGCTGGTGTGCCAGATCGGGACGGGCGTCCTCGCGGCCCTCGGCCTCCTGGCCGTCACGGGCACGATCACCGCGCTGATCTCCTCGGGCGACATCACCGAGCGGCTGTGGGGCGCCGCTCCGCAACTGAGCGTCATCGCCGCCACCACCGGCCTGCGCGCGCTGCTGGGCATCACCGTCGTCTGGCTGACCGGGCGTCTACGCCCGGTGCTCGGCCGGGCAGCGGAGCTGACGATGGTCGAGGCCGCGCTCGGAGCGGAACTGGCCGCCAACAACAAGCCCGGTTACAACGACGCCTACGACATCGCCGACCGCGGCGCCCAGGTCACCCCCGACCTCGTGGAAGAAGCACAGGACGTCCTCGCGGCGACCGCGACGCTCGCGGCCGGCGCAGCCGTCCTGGCCGTCCTGCACCCGCTGCTCCTCCCCCTCGTCTTCCTCGCATGCCTGCCGCAGGCCGCCGCCTACGTCCGGTCCGCCCGCGTGATCTACCTCGCCAGCCTGGAGACCTCCGGGCGGCGCCGGATGCTGGGCAAACTGCGATGGCACATGGCCTACATGGAGTCCAGCGAGGAGATGCGAGCCGGCCTGGCCGGCCCCTTTCTGATCGGCCAGTATCGGAAGCTGGCCGCCTCGGTCAACGCGGCCGAACGCAAGGCCGCCAACACCGGCGCCTGGACGGGACTGGCCGGAGCCGTCGCGGGCGGGATCGCCTCGACCGCCGTGTGGGCAGCACTGCTGTGGCTCCTGGCCTCAGGCCGCATGAGCCTGGCGGCCGGAGGCGGCGCCGTCTTCGCCCTCCAGACGGCCACCGGCTCGGTGCGCGGCATCATCAACGGCGGGGCCCGCCTGGTGCGCACCGGCTGGTACGTGCAGGACCGGCAGAACTTCCTCGACAACGCCCACGGCCAGGCGATGACCGACTCCCGCGGCACCGCGTCCCTGACCGCAGTCCCGGAGCGTTTCGAGGTCCGCGACGTCACCTACCGCTACGACGGCGCCCCGAAGGACAGCCTGAGCGGCGTCTCCCTCCACGTGCGCCGCGGCGAGATCGCGGCGCTGGTAGGAGAGAACGGCTCCGGCAAGACGACCCTCTCCCGCCTGCTGTGCGGACTGTTGCTGCCCACCGAGGGTGACGTGGCCTGGGATCACGCTTCCACGGCGGACCTGGACCCGTGGGGGTCGTGGGAGCACGTCGCTCTGGTGCCGCAGAAGTTCACGTATCTGCCGCTGACCATGCGCCAGCGCACGCAACTCGGCGGCCTCCTGGAAGCCCTCGACCGGCCCACCGACATCACCAGTCGCTCCACCTTCTCCGGCCACGTCACCTGCGGCGCCGTCGTCGATCCGCTCGGCCGCGTCCTGCACGTGCTGCACCTCGCGAGCGGGAAGGTCCTCGCTCCCGGCGGACACACCGAACCCGGAGACGACTCCCTGGCCGAGGCGGCCCTTCGGGAGCTGCACGAGGGGGTGCTCACGGAGGACCGGGACGGCTGCTGAGGTCGGTTGTGTGCGATGGGTCACTCCGGGCGTGATTTACGCGTCCGTAATGCGGAGGTCTCCGGCGGGATCAAGAGCACCTTGAGAGTGATCGTCACGGAAGCCGCTTTCCGTATCGCAGAAGTCCATCCCCGGCTTCTGCGTGCTCACGTCCCCTCTAGGAGTGCCCCGTGCCGCCGACTGCACCCTCCCTGCCGCGACGCGTCGCACGCATACTGCGTACCTCTCTCTTCGCGCAGGTCCTCTGCGCGCTCGTGCTCGGGATCGTCATCGGGAAGCTGTGGCCCGGCTTCGCCGCGGATCTCAAGCCGCTCGGCGACGGTTTCACCCGGCTCATCAAGACGATCATCTCGCCGCTGGTGTTCTGCGTGGTCGTCGTCGGCATCGCCAAGGCCGGTGACCTCAAGGCCTTCGGCCGGATCGGGCTCAAGGCCCTGATCTGGTTCGAGGTCGCGAGCACCGCGGCGCTGATCATCGGCCTGGTCGCCGCCAACGTCGTCCAGCCCGGCTCGGGGATGCATGTCGACCCGTCCACCCTGAGCACCAAGGCGGTCGACGCGAAGACGGGCGGCGCCGCGCTGCCCTCGACGACCGAGTTCGTCGTCAACGCGCTGCCCACCAGTTTCATCGGCGCGTTCGCCGAGAACTCCCTGCTCCAGGTGCTCATCCTGGCCTGTCTGGTGGGCGCCGCGCTGCTCCACCTCGGCCACACCAAGGTGCCGAAGGTCCTGCCCGCCGTCGAGCAGGCCCAGGAGATCATCTTCGCGATCGTCGGCTTCGTCATGCGCCTCGCCCCGATCGCGGTGTTCGGCGCGATGGCCGTCCTCATCGGCCAGTACGGGCTCGGCGTGATCAAGACCTACAGCGAGCTGATCATCCTGTGCTACGTCGCCGCCGCGCTGTTCGTCGCGCTGCTCGCAGTCGCCCTGCGCATCGTCACCGGGCTCAGCCTCTGGAAGTTCCTGCGCTACATCCGCGAGGAGATGCTTCTCGCGCTGGGCACCGCGTCCACCGAGTCCGTCATGCCGCGCGTGATGCAGAAGCTGCGCGGGGCCGGCGCCCGCGACGACGCCGTGGGCCTGGTGCTGCCCACCGGCTACTCCTTCAACCTCGACGGCGCCTCGCTCTACCTCTCCATCGGCACCCTGTTCATCGCCCAGGCCGTCGGCGTCGACCTCAGCCTGAGCCAGCAGATCACCGTCGTCCTGGTGCTGATGCTGACCAGCAAGGGCATGGCGGGCATCCCCGGCTCCGCCTTCCTCGCCCTGTCCGCGACCGCCTCCTCGCTCGGCGCCATTCCCGCCGGGGCGGTGGCGCTGCTGCTGGGCGTGGACCGGATCATGGACTCGATGCGGGTGGTGACGAACCTGCTCGGCAACTGTGTCGCCGTCTTCGCCGTCTCCCGCTGGGAGGGCGCGCTGGATGTGGAACAGGCGAAGAAGGTGCTGGACGGTTCAGCTGCCGCTGCCGCTGCCGAGTCGGAGGCCTCGGTGCTAGAACCGTCGGTGCGTGTCACCCAGTAGCTCTGGGCGCGTTGTTTCACGGCTGACGCGCAGGGCCGGGATCGATCCCGCGTCCGAACGGAGTTCCAGCACGTGGGCAGCTTTCCTGCGTTCCCAGGCCGACGCCCTTGTGGCGTGCGGCTTCTTCGAGATGGTCACCCTGACCGGGGCGCGGCTGTACGTGTTCGCGGTGATCGAGCACGCGACCCGCCGGATCCGGGTCCTGGGGGCCACCGCGCACCCGACCGCCTCCCGGGTGGTACAGGCCGCGAGGAATCTCGTCATGGACCTTGAGGAGTCGGGCTGCCGGGCACGGTTCCTCATCCGGGACCGGGACGGCAAGTTCCCCGAGTTGTTCGACAGCGTCCTGGAAGACGCGGGGATCGAGGTCGTACTCAGCGGCATCCGTATGCCGCGCATGAACTCGATCACGGAACGCTGGGTACTGACCTGCCGACCGATCACCGACCCGGACGCCATCGCCCACCTCGACGTACGACGACGCGACCGCCTCGGCGGAATCCTCCACGAGTACGAACATGCCGCGTGACCTTCGCGGACGAGTTTTCCGGCAAGAGCAATGTCACCGAGTTGCGGACCTGGCCGGATGAGCGCTTCAGAGTGTCGGCAGGCCGAGCGCGATCATGGTGGACGACAGTCCGTGCCAGGTGCGTACATCCCAGTCGGTGAGTTGCTGCCAGCGCTGAAGGCGGTACTTCACAGTGTTCGGATGCACGTGCAGGACGCGGGCTGTCGCGGTGAGCGAGAAGCCGTTCTCGGCGAACCTGAGTACGGTCTCTGCCAGGTCGGGGTGTTGTTGCGCGGCCTCTCGGCGCGGTTCGAGCAGCACCGCGAAGCGTTGCGCCGTGGGCGCCAAGGTGGCGAGCAGCCAGTGGTCTGCGAAGGATTTCACCTGTCCCGGATCCGCCAGGGGCAGCGCCGCTCTCGCGTCCGCCATGCTCATCGCGGCGCCGGGGAGCCCGGTCCGCGGCAGGCCGATGCCGAAGCTCGCGTCAGGGTTCTGCCGCTGGGCCGCTTCGACCACGGCCTGCGGCGGGATGTCCTGGACCAGGGCGATCATGAGGTTGCCGCGGGTCGCGCAGCGCAGCGTGCCCGGCCACCGGCGGTGCCGCAGATCCATCATGCGCTCGTCGGTCCAGGCCTCGGCCGGTGAGCACAGCGCCTGGAACCCGCCGGCAGGGTCGAAGGTGAGGGCGGCAGCCAGTTGCTCGAGGTCGACGCCGGCGGGCGCGGCGGTGGCAAGTCCGTCGAGGAACTGGTGGGTCAGTCTCAGGAGCGTGGCATCGGCAGCGCGGACGGCAACGCCGTACGCCTCGGCGGCCGCGCTGCTGGAAGCCTGCACCCACGTCCAGACCATCCCGACGATCGACAGGAGTTGCGCGCCGGCCTGGGTGTCGTGCGACTGAGCACGCGCGAGCAGTACGTTCCACATCTCGCGGTAGCCGACGTGGTAGGCCTCGATGAGGGCGTGCAGCGGCAGGCCGGTGGCGGCGCGTTCGGCTCCGAGCGCATGTGCGGCCTCGACCTCTTCGCGGGTGGGTGAGCGGCGTGCGGCCACGCCGGTCAGCAGTCCCTGGTAGTGACGGGTGACGTCGCGTTCCTGCTGCTCGCGGTCCACGATTCTGTAGCTCGGGATCTCGAGCCGTATGCGGTCGACGATCCTCGGGATCACCGTGGGCAGTTCTGCGGCGAGTGATGCGCAGAGTTCGACGACGGGCTGCCACGCCGCGGCGGTGTCGCCCTGCGCCCCGGCCCCTTCGGTCACGGGCTCCACCATGGCCCCTCCCGATATGTGGATTTCGTAGTGCTCTCTCTCGCGATTGCATGGCAGCGGCGCTGCGACCACGCCTCGACGATAGGAGATCAAGAACGCGCACGCTGCACTTTTGTGGACTTCGCAAAAACGGTGCCGGGAAGTTCTCGGATTCGGTTCTGGTCCCGCTGACCGGCCGTCAGCAGGCTGGACAGCGGACGCCGCAGGGGCCTGGCCTGGCCCCGGTGAGGGGTCCTGAAGATCCGGGTGCACGGGAGGACACGTGGAGACTCCGATGGAGTTCAGTCATGAATCGGTCGTGGTGCGACGCGGGCGGCGAAGCCGGCTGCCGATCGTCGTCGCAGTGCACTCCACTGCTCTCGGCCGTGCGGTCGGCGGCTGCCGGATGTGGGCGTACGACAGCTGGGAGGACGGCCTGCGCGACGCGCTGCGCCTGTCAGAGGGCATGACCCGTAAGTGTGCTGCCGCCGGACTGCCGAACGGCGGCGGCAAGACGGTCGTGGTCCTTCCCGCCGGGCGGAGCCTCACCGCGGAGGAACGCCGCGCGGCGCTGCACGATGTCGGCGACATCGTGGCGGAGTTCGGCGGCGCCTACGTGACCGGCCCCGACGCGGGTACCGGACCGGCCGACATGGCGGTCATCGGCGAACGGACCGAGCACGTGTTCTGCCGACCGCAGGCCGCCGGCGGAAGCGGTGACCCCTCGCCGTTCACGGCCCTGGGCGTCGTCGCCGCGCTGCGCTCGACCTGCCTGGCGCTGTTCGGCTCGCCGGCCTTGGCGGGCAGGAAATTCGCGGTGATAGGTCTCGGACACGTCGGGGAGCAGATAGCCCGGCAGTTGGCGGCCGCGGGAGCCGGCCTGATCCTGAGCGACGTCGACCCGGCGAAGCGCTCCCTCGGCGCGGAACTGGGCGCGGTGTTCGCCGCACCCGACGCGGCGGCCACCGCCGAGGTGGACGTGCTCGTCCCCGCCGCGCTCGGCGGCCTGCTGACCCGGGATCTGGTGGCGCGGCTGCGCTGCGGCGCGGTGGCGGGCGCGGCCAACAACCAACTGGCCGACCCCGGCGTGGCGGAGCTGTTGCGGGAGCGCGAGATCCTCTGGGCCCCCGACTACATCGCCAACGCCGGCGGTGTCGTCAACGCGGTCTCTCGCGAAGTCCTGGGCGACGAACCGGAGGAAGCGGTCAAGCGCATCGAGTCGATCGCCGACACGCTGACCGGCCTGTTCGAAACGGCCGCGCGCACGAAGATCACGACCGCGCAGGCCGCCGACGACCTCGCGCGCCGGCGCGTTGCCGCACCGGTTCCCACCGCGCCGGAACCGGCATGAACCCCCGGGTATACGTGTTGGCCCTGGCCACTTTCACCGTCGGCACCGAGGGGTATGTCATCGCCGGCGTGCTGCCGGAGGTCGCGCACTCCATGCATGTGTCCGTGTCGGTGTGCGGGCAGCTGGTCACGGTCTTCGCGCTGGTCTACGCCCTGGGCGGGCCGCCGCTGATCGGCGCGTTCCGCAGAGTGCCGCCGAAGTCGGTGCTGATCGGGGCCATGCTGGCTTTCGCGCTCAGCAACGCCCTCGCGGCGTGCGCACTCGACTATGCCGTGCTCGCCGCGGCGCGCGTGCTGGCCGCGTTGAGCGCGGCCCTGCTGGCCGCGCCGGCCGCCGCCGCCGCGGCGGCGCTGTGCCGTCCGCAGGACATGCCCAACGCGATCGCGGTCACCGCCAGCGGCAACGCGCTGGCGCTCACTCTGGGCGCGCCGATCGGCACCTTGATCGGCGGACTGTTCGGCTGGCGGGGTACGTTCCTGTTCGTCACGGTCCTGGCGCTGGTCACTGCGTTGATGCTGGCGGCTTTGCTGCCGACGGTGCCGGTGGCTCCCGTCGGCACCGGCCGGGCCGAACTGCTGCGCAACCCGGCCGTCCGGTGGAGTCTGCTGACCACCTTCGGGGTCTTCCTCGCCGCGTACTGCACCTACACGTATCTTGCGCCGATCGTCGAGCGGGCGACCGGGATGGGAAGTCAGGGTGTCGCGGCGCTGATGATCGTCTTCGGTGCGGGTGCGTTGCTGGCCGGGCGCACGATCGGCAGGATCCTGGTCAAGGTGCCCGTGGCACGGGTGCTGCGCGTGGCTCTCTCGCTGATGGCGCTGCTCCTCGCAGCCATTGCCGTCGGCACTGCCTGGCATGCTCGCACCACCGCGGCGATCGCCGCGTTTCCGGCGCTGTTCTGCCTGGGTGCCGCCTGGTGCTGCGGCGGGGTCTCCCAGCAGACACGGATCGCCGCCCTGGCGCCCGCGCAGCGGTCCCTGGCGCTGGGGGTGCACTTCTCCGTGCAGTTCCTGGGAGTCGCCGTCGGCGGTGCCGTCGGCGGCCTCGCCCTGTCGACGGGGGGACCGGTGGCCGTTCCAGCCCTGTCTGCGCTGATCGCGTGCGTATCGCTGCTCTCCGTGCGGCGGACCGTTCCGGAACCGGCCGAGACGCCGGCTCGCGAGGCGCCCGCGAGGATCCCGCGGTGATCACCACGCGGGAGTGAGCAGGGGGACCAGCCCGGAGAGTTACTCAGAAGCGCCTTCGCATGCGGAGGCGCTTCTGGTGTGTCAAGGGTTGCTCCTGGGGTGCGGAGGCTCCGAATAGTTGGCACCGTCGTTCGGTGAAATCCACAGAATGGCAAGCCTCAGATGTGCGAGAACTGCAACCGGCGATTACGTATTGCCTGCTCGGCGCGCACAAGATGTGCCGTGAAACAAGGACTTAATATCGACTCCGTTGTGCTGCCGAATGCGGCCATTGTCAAGTCGCCTGAGGGGCCTGTAAGTTCGAGTTGAACGAGCAATAAAGGGCCCGCGGCTCTCCTCAACCGAGCCGCGGCTGCCAATGGGGTGCGTCAGCCGCAGGTCGGGGCGTTCTGGGGGATTGCTTATTCGAAGTCCCCGCTGATCTGGGTTGACTTCAAGCGTTTGGAGAGCTGCCATGCAAGTTTTGCGTGATGCTCGGTTGGATCACGTCGAGTTCTATGTCGAAGACATTGACGCGACCGTCAAAGATCTCGTGTCGAAATACGTCTTCCAGATAGCGGGAACGTCGAGCGCGAGCATCCAGTCCCACCGCTCGATTGCGTTGAGGCAAGGGGGCATCGTGCTCCTGCTCACCCAGGGGCTGACCGAGGATTCCCCGGTGTCCACCTGGGTCCGCACCCATGGCGACGGCGTGGCCAACATCTGGCTGCGCACGCCGTCGGTCGATGCGGCCTTCGCGGAGGCCGTGGCCAACGGCGCCGAAGCCGTGCTTCAGCCGGTCGAGCGCGCCGGTGTGCTGGTCGCCGGTTTCGGTGCGTTCGGCGATGTCCAGCACGGCCTGGTCGAACGCCCGGATGATGCCGCACCTGGCCAACTGCCGCCGGGCATCGTCCCGGCACCGGAGTCTGCGGCGCAAGTGCCTGCGGAATTCGGTGTGCTGGACCACTTCGCCTACCTCGTCGGAGCCGGCGACCTTCGGAACGCGGTGAAGTTCTATGAATCCGTCCTGGGTTTCTCGGTGATTTTCGAGGACCGGACCATGGTCGGCGGTCAGGGTATGGATTCCCAGGTCGTGCGCAACGCCGCGGGCGACGTCACGTTCACCATCGTCGAGTCCGCCGCGAAGCCGGGGCAGTCCCTGGACTTCATCGCGGAGTTCGTGCAGAACAACGCCGGGCCCGGGGTCGAGCACATCGCGTTCAGCTGCGCGGACATCGTGACGGCCGTTCAGAAGCTGCGCGGGCGCGGGGTGGACTTCCTCGACACTCCGGGCGCTTACTACGACCTGCTGCCGGACCGCCTCGGCGGCGTAGCCCGTCACGAGCTCGAGCAACTGCGCGAACTGGGCATCCTCGCCGACCGGGACCACGGCGGCGAGTTGTTCCAGATCTTCACGCACTCCACGCATCCGCGCAACACCTTCTTCTTCGAGGTGATCGAGCGGGTCGGTGCCGAGACCTTCGGCAAGGGCAACGTCAAGGCGTTGTTCGAGGCCAGGAAGGCGGAGCGGAGCCAGCGGGAGGAACGGTGACGGAGGTGACGGAGGCCGGGCAACCGAGTCGGCCGCAATCCGTGGCCGAGTTCTCCGACGCGGCCTGCGACGTGATATCGCCCGCCGCTTGGGATTTCATCTCCGGCGGCAGCGGTGCCGAGCGGAGCGTGGCGGCCAATCTGCGCGCCTTCGACAACCTGTACGTGGCGCCGCGGATGCTGCGGGACGTATCGCATGTGTCGACCGCATCCCGCCTGGTCGGCACCGAAGCGAGCCTGCCGGTGGCCATCGCGCCGATGGCCTACCACGGGCTGGTACATCCGCAGAGCGAGGCGGCCACCGCACGCGCGGCGAAGACGGCGGGCGTACCGTTCACCGTGGCGATGCTCAGCGGGACACCGGTGGAGCGCATCGCCGAGTCGGGTGCCGACCTGTGGTTCCAGCTGTACTGGCTGCGGGATCGGGGCGCCACGAAGGAACTGGTGAGCCGGGCCGAAGCCGCGGGCTGCCAGGCGCTCATGCTCACCGTCGACGTGCCCCGACTGGGCCGCCGCCTCAAAGACCAGCGCAACGGCTTCGCGCTGCCGCCCGACGTCTACGCCGCCCACTTCCGCGGCGAGGCCGCGATCGGAGCGCAACGGGCCCCGGCCGGAGGTTCGGCCGTCGCCTCGCACACCACCGTGATGTTCGACCCCTCATTGGCGTGGAGCGACATCGAATGGCTGCGGGAGCGCACCCGGCTGCCGCTCGTCGTGAAGGGCATCCTGACCGGCGAGGACGCCCTCATGGCGACGCGCTCGGGCGTGGACGCGCTGGTGGTCTCCAATCACGGCGGGCGTCAGCTCGACGGAGCCGTGCCCGGACTCACGGTGCTGCCGGAGATCCGGGCCGCAGTGGGAGACACGGTGGAAGTACTCGTCGACGGCGGCATCCGATCAGGCTCGGACGTACTCAAGGCCCTCGCTCGCGGCGCCGACGGCGTCCTGCTGGGGCGGCCGATCCTCTACGGGCTCGCCGTCGGCGGCGAGTCGGGCGTCGACGCCGTGCTGTCGCTGCTGCGCGAGGAACTCGAGACGGATCTCGCCCTGTCCGGCTGCCGTACCGTCGGCGAAGCCGCCCACCTGACAACCTACGAATTCAGCGCTTCCAGCAGTACGGGGACTGCATCATGGTGAAGGGCATCATCAAGACGCTCGGACCGTCGGGGACGGACGCGCACGCGGAGGCCGTCCGCATCGGGGGCGAGAATATCGAGCTCTTCCCCTCCTTCCGCGCCGCCATCGATGATTCCGAGACACACGGCGGCAGGGCGCTGGTCGCCGCCGGGTATCTGGACATGAACAACGGGTCAGTGATCGACTCCTGGGTCGACCTTCATTTCAGCAAGCTGCGTTCGATGACGATGGTCGGGGTCTGGGAGTCGCCGACCAAGCCCATGTGCGTCGCGGTCCATTCGGACTTCTCCGGCGGGATCGCGGACATCCGCTCGGCGGCGTCCCACCCGGCCACCCTGCAGTTCGTGCGCGAGCACATGCCGGCCGACGTGGTGGTCTCGACGGTCCGGGCGAAGCCGGAAGCCGCGCGGCTGGTGAGCGAGCAGGCCGTCGATGCCTGCATCGGATCGGTGGACGTCGTCGAATCCATCGAGAATCTGAAGATCTTGAAGAAGCTGGAGGCGACGATGGTGTGGTGCCTGTATGAGCATCGCTGACGTCGCCGAGGACGCGTGGGTCCGGATCGGGGCCCTGCGGGTCGCGCGCGCGTTCCGGGATTTCGTGGAACGGGA
The DNA here is from genome assembly GCF_042269865.1 of Streptomyces sp. NPDC055966. Classification (NCBI taxonomy): domain Bacteria; kingdom Bacillati; phylum Actinomycetota; class Actinomycetes; order Kitasatosporales; family Streptomycetaceae; genus Streptomyces; species Streptomyces sp. NPDC055966. The sequence continues at coordinate 371,247 of NZ_JBHJYK010000007.1, read as the reverse complement.
GGCTCTCCCCGGCATCGGCGTGGCTGCCGGGGAGTTCTGGGCCGGATTCGAGCAGCTGATCGACGACCTCGCGCCGCGCAATCGCGCACTGCTGGACCGGCGCCGCGCACTGCAGGACAGCGTGGACGCCTGGCACACCGAGCACCGCGGCGAGGACTTCGACGCGGACGCGTATCGCCGGTACCTGACCGAGATCGGTTACCTGGTCGCGACACCGGAGCCCTTCTCCGTGGACACCGCCGGTACGGACGCGGAGATCACGCGGATCGCCGGTCCGCAGCTGCTGGTGCCGGTGGTCGACGAGCCCTTCGTGCTCGAAGGGGTCAACGCCCGATGGGGATCGCTGTATCGCGCCCTGTACAAGACCGACGTGATTCCTCAGGGCGACACCGGTGAACGCCGCGAGGCGGTCATCGACTTCGCCCGAGGCCTTCTCGACGTGATGGCGCCGCTCGACGAGGGCTCGCACGCGAAATCGACGCGCTATCAAGTCGCCGACGGTGCGCTGCGCGTGCAGATGGCCGACGGCAGGTTCAGCACACTGGCCCCTGCGGCGCGGCTGGCCGGATTCCGCGGTGATCCAGCTCGGCCGTCGGTCGTGCTGATCGAACATCATCACCTGCACGTCGAGATCCAGTTCGACCCGGATGGCGCGTTCGGCCGTCTCGACGCGGCCGGCATCCAGGATGTGGTCCCGGAATCCGGGATCTCCACGATCATGGACTTCGAGGACTGCGTCGCTGCCGTTGATGTCACGGACAAGATCGAGGTCTACCGCGCTTGGTTGCGTCTGATGCGCGGCAGCTACACCACGCGGCACGGTGGCGGCATGCATCCCGATCGCCGGTACACCGCCCCGGACGGCAGCCGCATATCGCTGCCCGGGCGGGCACTGCTGTTCGCCCGGATCGTCGGGCAGTTGATGACCACGGACGCGATCCTCGACCACGAGGGCGCCGAGGTGCCGGAAGTCATCGTCGACGCGGTGATCGCCACCCTCGCGGCGCTGCACGACCTGCGGGGCGACACCTCCCGCGTGAACTCCCGTGCCGGTGCGGTGTATCTGGCGGTGCCGAAACTGCACGGGCCTGACGAGTTCGCCTTCATCGATGAGCTCTTCGGCCGCATCGAGCGCTTGCTCGGACTGCCGGATCACACGGTGAAACTCGGTCTCCTTGACGAGGAGCGGCGCACCACCGTCAACCTGGCGGCGTGCCTCGAGGCGGTACGGCATCGAGTCGTCTCCACCAACAACGGCCTGCTCGACCGAACTGCCGACGAGATCCACACGTCGATGGCGGCCGGGCCCATGGTGCCCAAGACCGCCATGAAGACCCAAGACTGGCAGATGGCGTACGAGCAGTGGCACGTCGACACCTGCCTGGCCCATGGCCTTCAGGGGCGGGCACTGATCGGTCTCGGCATGTGGCCCACGCCCGAGCGGATGAGCGACCTGTTCGCGTCCAAGATCGGCCAGCTCTCTCTGGGCGCGGGGACGACCTGGGTGCCGACCGCCGTCGCCGCGACTCTGCACGCCGTGCACTACCACCAGGTGGACATCGCCGACGTGCAGCGCGAGATCGCGGCGGCCGGACCGCGACGTTCGCTCGGCGAGCTCCTGCGCCCGCCGGTCGCCGAAACCCTCACCGACCTGCGGAGGGAGTTGGACGCCCACTGCTACACCGTTCTCGGCTATGCGGTGCGCTGGGTCGAGCGTGCCGTCGCCAGTTCCCCGATGCCCGCCTTCGACGGTGTCGTCGTACTCGAAGACCGCGCCACGATACGGATGTCGACCCAACTGCTGGCGAACTGGCTGCACCACAACGTGATCACCGTGCGGGATGTGGACGAGGGTCTACGCCGGACGGCGGCGGTCCTCGACGAGCGCCTCCACGACGAACCGGGTTACCGGCCGCTGCTCCCTGCACGGGAAGCCTCCCTCCCGTGGCAGGCGGCCCGCGAACTGATCATCCGGGGCGCGACGGCGCCGAACGGCTATACCGAACCGGTGCTGTACCGATTCCGTCGCGAACAGAAGGCCCGGACAGCGTGATGCGGCCGAACCGACGAGAGCGAGAAGGGGAGACCTCGTGCACGCAGTAGTGGTGACCGAGCCCGGCGGCCCTGATGCCCTTCGTTACCGGCGGATGCCGGACCCGGTTCCCGCGCCGGGCGAGGTGCTGGTGCGGACCAGAGCGATCGGCGTGAACTACCGCGACGTGTACGTGCGCAGAGGGGAGTACCCCGCTGAACTCCCCGTTCCGGGCCTCGAAGGAGCAGGCGAGGTCGTGGCGGCGGGCGAGGGAGCCGAGGTCGCCGTCGGGGATCGAGTGGCCTGGGCGTACGGCAGGGCCAGCTACGCCGAACTCGTGGCCGTGCCGGCCGATCAGTGCGTGCCGGTGCCCGACGGGATCGACTGGCAGGTCGCAGGTGGGGCGCTGCTGCAGGGAATGACCGCGCACTACCTCTTGGAGTCGGTGTACCGACCGACGCCGGGAGACTCGATCCTGGTTCACGCGGGTGCCGGCGGCATGGGCCAGCTTCTGGTGCAGTGGGCCGCGGCGCGAGGTGCCGAGGTGATCACCACCGTGTCCACCGACGAGAAGGAGAAGCTCGCCCGGGAGGCCGGGGCCTGGCACGTGCTGCGATACGGAGACGATCTCGCCGAACATATCCGGGAACTGACGGGCGGCGAAGGTGTCTCCGCCGCCTACGACGGCGTCGGTGCGGCCACCTTCGAGTCGAGCCTCGCCTCGCTTCGGCCGCGGGGCACACTCGCGTTGTTCGGATCCGCGAGCGGCCGAGTGCCGCCGTTCGATCTGCAGCGTCTCGCCGAACTGGGTTCGCTGTTCGTGACCCGGCCGGTGCTGCCGCACTTCGTCCGTACCCGCGCTGAGGTTCTGTGGCGCGCGAACGAGGTCTTCAGCGCGATATCCGAAGACATACTGCGCATACGGTTCGGTGGCACCTACGCCTTGCCCGACGCGGCGCAGGCCCATCGGGCGATCGAGTCCCGCGCCACAGCCGGTTCACTCGTGCTGCTGCCGGCATGATGGTGGACCTTGGCTTGACTCTGAGGTGGAAACCTCCCGCAGTTGAACGTCAGGCTGCGGGAGGTTCGGCGGTGATCTGGTAGCACTGCCCCGTCACCTGCCTGGCGCCGTCGTACCGGCAGTTCCGCGCACTTTTCCTGGCAATGGCTCGTTGGGACACGCGAGACACCGATCGGCTCTGGCCCGCTGACCACTGCGGCAGACGGTAAGGGCCCGGCGTCCCGAAGCCGGGATGCCGGGACCTTACCGGGGCGCGCGATCAGGCGGGGCGGATGTTCTCAGCCTGCGGGCCCTTCTGGCCCTGCGTGACGTCGAACTGGACCTTCTGGCCCTCCTGCAGCTCGCGGTAGCCCTGGCTGGCGATGTTGGAGTAGTGGGCGAAGACGTCGGGGCCACCGCCCTCCTGCTCGATGAAGCCGAAGCCCTTCTCGCTGTTGAACCACTTCACTGTGCCCTTGGCCATGACTGTCTCCTTGAGGGAAACCGGGCACGCACTCTGCGTGACCGGGAGGTGATCGCCCTGGTCCGGAGAGGCGCTGAACAGCAAGAACGCCCGTGAGGCGATCACGGGCGAACGGAACTTCGGAACCACGACTGCTGACCAAAACGCTATAACGGCATGACGGAAGCCGCTAGCGAAAACGCGCCAGCATCCGGGTCGAGTTCGATGGGGCATCACATCGGGTTCCGGCATGGCGGGCGGGGGCGGCGAGCGCTTCGGGGACACTGCCATCTGTCTGCCTGGCGAAGGAAGCTGCCCCGGGGCCCTCTCGGCCCACTTGCTCGTGAGCGCCGAGGGCACCCGCGTCTCGACCACTTCGAGTGGACCAACGCCGAGGCCCGCCGGGAGGTGACGAACGCCGGAAGACGCGACAGGGTGCACGAGATCTTCTCCAGCACCGGGCGAACGGTTCGGCCACGGAAGGTGGTACCGCTTTCACCCCTGCCTGTTCCCGGTCGCCGGCGTGATCCGATCGTGCCGAGGCACGCTGCGGGTATCCCGCTCCGTCGGGAGAAGGAGATCACACGGGCAATGGATCACCCCGTCCCGCTGTCCGGGTACCGTCAGGGTATGAGTCATCCGCACCCTGAACTGAAAGCCGCCCCGCCCCTTCCCGAAGGAGGGCTGCGGGTCATCGCCCTGGGCGGCCTGGGTGAGATCGGCCGCAACATGACCGTCTTCGAGCATGCGGGCAAGCTGCTGATCGTCGACTGCGGGGTGCTGTTCCCGGAGGAGACCCAGCCCGGCGTGGACGTGATCCTGCCGGACTTCACCTCGATCCGGGACCGGCTGGACGACATCGTGGCCGTGGTCCTCACCCACGGCCACGAGGACCACATCGGCGGCGTGCCGTACCTGCTGCGCGAGCGGTCCGACATTCCCGTCGTCGGCTCCAAGCTGACGCTGGCGTTCCTGGAGGCCAAGCTCAAGGAACACGGGATCCGGCCGCGCACGGTGCGGGTGCGGGAGGGCGACCGGCGTGGTTTCGGGCCCTTCGACTGCGAGTTCGTGGCGGTCAACCACTCCATCCCCGACAGCCTCGCGGTCGCGATCCGCACCCGGGCCGGGATGGTGCTGCACACCGGCGACTTCAAGATGGACCAGTTCCCTCTCGACGACCGCATCACCGATCTGCGCGCCTTCGCCCGCCTCGGCGAGGAGGGCGTGGACCTGTTCCTCACCGACTCCACCAATGCCGAAGTACCCGGCTTCACCACTTCCGAGCGTGAGCTGAACCCGGCGATCGAGCAGGTGATGCGCACCGCGCCGCGCCGGGTCATCGTCTCCAGCTTCGCCAGCCACGTGCACCGCATCCAGCAGGTCCTGGACGCCGCCCACCAGCACGGCCGCAAGGTCGCCTTCGTCGGCCGGTCGATGGTCCGCAACATGGGCATCGCCCGTGACCTGGGCTATCTGAAGGTCCCCTCCGGTCTGGTCGTGAGCACGAAGGAGCTGGAGAAGCTCCCGGACCACAAGATCACGCTGGTGTGCACCGGCTCCCAGGGCGAACCGATGGCCGCGCTGTCACGGATGGCCAACCGCGACCACATGATCCGCATCGGCAAGGACGACACCGTCCTGCTCGCCAGCTCCCTCATCCCCGGCAACGAGAACGCCATCTACCGGGTGATCAACGGACTCACCCGGTGGGGCGCCCACGTGGTCCACAAGGGCAACGCCAAGGTGCACGTCTCCGGGCATGCCAGCGCCGGCGAACTCGTCTACTGCTACAACATCGTCAAACCCCGCAACGTCATGCCCGTGCACGGCGAATGGCGCCACCTGCGGGCCAACGCCGACCTCGCCGTCCGAACCGGTGTCGACCCCGACCGGGTCGTCATCGCCGAGGACGGCGTCGTCGTCGACCTGGTCGACAAACGCGCGTCCATCACCGGCAAGGTCCCCGCCGGCAACGTCTACGTGGACGGCATGGAAGTCGGCGGCGCCACCGAAGCGTCCCTCAAGGACCGCCTCACCCTCGCCGCCGAAGGCGTGGTCACGGTCGTGGCGATCGTCGACGCGGACACCGGCGCCCTCGCCGAGGCTCCCGACTTCCTGGCCCGCGGCTTCGTCCACGACGACACCACCTTCGAGCCGGTCATCCCCGTCATCGAGAAGACCCTGGCCACCGCGGCCGAGGAAGGCGTCGGGGACGCACGCCAACTCGAACAACTCCTCGCCCGCGCCGTCGCGAACTGGGCGTTCCGCACCCACCGCCGCAAGCCCCTCATCATCCCCGTCATCATCGACGCCTGAACCACAGCCCAGCAGCACGGTCGGTTCCGGTGGCAGCCCCGCGAGCATCGAGGTCCGGCACGCCCGGACCGGACGGTGGCGAAGCCGCCGGGCTCGACCAGGCTTATCGCCTCGCCGTGGGCGACCGGCAGGTCCGCGAGGGAGTCGGTGTTGCGGGCGACGGCCCTGTCGCCGCGCTCCAGGGCCGCCTGCGCGAACTCGCGGCCGAAGCCGCGGGAGGAACCGGTGACATGGCGGCGGTGCACCCCGCCCAGATGTTGCACCAGATCGGACAGCATCCACTCGGGGCAGGCCGGCACCTGCACGTCGTGGCTGGGCACGAAGGCGACCGCTGCCGGGAACGCGACCGACTGTTCGTCGATCAGCCGCAGCAGGACGGGGAACGAATGTCCTTGCCACGCGGATGCCTACCGTCACCCCGGACAACCGCGGTCGTTTTTCACAGCGGTACAGGGGCACGCAAGGCGCGCACCACCGGCCGCGCACCCTCGGACAAGGCAGTGCCCTCATCCCGGAATTCCAGTTCGGCGGCGCCACCGACCCGAGCCAACCGCATCTGGGCCATTTCCCCAGGCGAGTCCGCCGGCTACGCCCCGCCCGCAACGCGCGCACGGGCATGCGCACGTCGCGGGCCACTGCACGGGACGCGCGAGTGGATAGCGCGAGTGCCGGTGAAGCGGTTAGATCGCGGTACTCATCGACTCAGCCGCCGCTCTTGCGCCTGAACGACCGCTGGCTCGCAGCCGGGCCGTGCGCCGAACGTACCTTCGACGCATCGGACTTGGCGGCAACATCAGCGGCGTCCGCCTGCGCACCGCGCTTGCGCGCCAGGGCTTCGCGGAACTTGCGCTTGAGGTCGTAGTTGCCGTCGCTGTCCGGCTCCAGAGGGGACGTCTCGGGGGCAGCCGGCTCCGAACCTTCCGTAGATACGGGCTCTGCGGTCATGGTGACCTCCTGGGTTCGGGGGTGGGCAAGCACAGCTTGTCATGCCGGGCGCAGTGCGAGGCGCCAGCAACGTCATCCTGCTCCGTTTCGGCGGGTATCCCTCTCGCGGCCAAAGGCGTTGACTTCGGAGGTGAGGCACGCAGGACGGCTTCGGGCCGGGCCCAGGGTTGTCGATCCCTTGTCCGCTGGCGGGGCTGTGACGCGGATGGCTGACCGACAAGTTGGTGCGGTATTCCGGACGACAGTCTGTGCAGGTAGAGCAGCGGCAGCACCTCGCTCACCTTGGGCGACTTGCGGCACCACGGGGCCAGGATCTTCGAGGAGAACCTCTTGCGCTCGCCCGTCTCGTCCTCGATGCGGCGGTCGTTCACCCGTGGAGCCTTCACCTCGACCGGACGGCGTCTTGGGCGACTGACGCGTTTCCTGAAGTGTGTGGCTGCTTCTGGTGCGTCGGTTACAGGCGCTTCGCTGTGCGGTCGCGCAGCAGCAGCCACTGGCTCGCGTCGGCGCCGCCTGAGCGCGCAGCCGGTCCGTGCAGCAGCACGGCGTAAGCCGTCCTCTCCGCCTTGCCCGGGGCGGCATACTGGTCTGGCGCCTCCGGGGTCGGGAATGACCTCGTCATGTCTTTCCAGGCCTTGTCCGCGTTCGGAGTGCTGAGCATCGGTCCTCCCGGGCTCAATAGGGTCATGCAGTGAAGTACGAGCACGCGTGGCTGCAGCCGCGGTACGGATTGACGGTCCATTCGAACGGCATGCGCGAGGCGCCCGGCACCCGGTTCAGCACCGAGCGCGCCCGGACCTCGTGGAAGGTGATCCCGCGGAACTCGGGCGTGTCGAAGGTGCGGCTGGCCACGGCGTCCGCGCCGAACAGCGCGGGCTCGGCGGCCCGGCCGTGCGCGGCCGGCTCCTCCGCTCCCGCCGGCTGCACGGTCGCGGCGGGCCGGACGGTGAGGTTCTCCCAGCGCATGACGCCTCCTCGGTAGCACTGCCGCACACAATAGAACACCTGTTCCCATGATCGTGCGGCCCGTGTTGACGCCCCCCGATTTGGGGGGCCGGGCACCGGGGTGGTTGGCTTGCCCCAACCCCGAGAAACGCAGGTCCTGGAGGAACGCAATGGCGCAGGTCGAGGCCACTACGGAGCGGGTCGTCGCGGCGGACGCGGAGAAGGTGTTCGACGCCCTCGCCGACTACAGCGGCACGCGGCACAAGCTGCTGCCGGAGCAGTTCAGCGAGTACGAGGTCCGCGAGGGCGGCGACGGCGAGGGCACCCTCGTCCACTGGAAGCTCCAGGCCACCAGCAAGCGGGTGCGCGACTGCCTGCTGGAGGTCAGCGAGCCCACCGACGGCGAGCTGGTCGAGAAGGACCGCAACTCCTCCATGGTCACCACCTGGCGCGTCACCCCCGCCGGCGAGGGCAGGTCCCGGGCCGTCGTCACCACCACCTGGCAGGGCGCCGGCGGCATCGGCGGCTTCTTCGAGAAGACCTTCGCCCCCAAGGGCCTCGGCCGGATCTACGACGCCCTGCTCGCCAACCTCGCCGCCGAGGTCGAGAAGTAGGTCCAACGCTCCGCCGGTGAAGGGGTGTTGGACCCCTTCACCGGTTCGAGTGCATCTCCGCCCTGCCCGGAACGATTCCGTAACTCACCGCAGTTGTTCACAGTTGACGCCTTACGCGGGAAATGTGAGCAGGTGTGACGAGAGGAGCGGCACGTGGGCGGAACGACTCTGGCGGAGCAGGAGCGGGCCGTGGCGCCGGCCGGACAGGAGACCGCCGCCGCACCGCAGGCCCCCGCACCCGCGCCCCGACTCGGTGCACGCCGCGTGCGGTTGGTGTTCCTCGGGCTGATGCTCGCCCTGCTCCTCGCGGCGCTCGACCAGATGATCGTCGCCACCGCGCTGCCGAAGATCGTCGGTGAACTGCACGGCCTGGACCGGATGAGCTGGGCGATCACCGCCTACCTGCTCACCTCCACCGTCGGCCTGCCCCTGTACGGCAAGCTCGGCGACCTGGTCGGCCGCAAGGGCGTCTTCCAGTTCGCCATCGCGGTCTTCGTGCTCGGCTCCGCGCTCGCCGGCCGGGCCCAGTCCATGGACCAGCTGATCGCCTTCCGCGCGCTCCAGGGCGTCGGCGCGGGCGGGCTCATGATCGGCGTGCAGGCGATCATCGCAGACATCGTGCCGCCCCGCGAACGCGGCCGCTACATGGGCCTGATCGGCGCCGCCTTCGGCCTCGCCTCCGTCGCGGGCCCGCTGCTCGGCGGCTACTTCACCGACCACCTCTCCTGGCGCTGGTGCTTCTACGTCAACGTCCCCTTCGGCCTGGTCACCCTCGCCGTCGTCACCGTCGTCCTCAAACTCCCGAAACCCGCCGCCCGAGGCCGCCTCGACGTCCTCGGCGCCCTGCTCCTCGCCGCCGCCTCCACCTGCCTGGTGCTGCTGACCAGTTGGGGCGGCACCGAGTACGCCTGGGGCTCGCGGCAGATCGCCGGCCTCGGCGCGGGCGCCCTCGCCGCGTCCGTGCTCTTCCTCGTCGCCGAGCGCTTCGCCGCCGAACCCCTCATCCCGCTCCGGCTGTTCCGCGACTCCGTCTTCAACGTCAGCGGCCTGGTGGGCCTCGTCATCGGCGTCGCCCTGTTCGGCGCCGCCAGCTATCTGCCCACCTTCCTCCAGATGGTCGACGGCGCCAGCGCCACCGAGTCCGGCCTGCTCATGCTGCCGATGATGGCGGGCATCGTCGGCGCCTCGGTCATCGGCGGCCAGCTCATCAGCCGCACCGGCCGCTACACGGTCTTCCCCGTGCTCGGCAGCGCCGTCTCCGCCGTCGGCATGTGGCTCCTCTCGCGCCTCGAAGTCGACACGCCCCGGCTGCACTACAGCATCTGGATGGCCGTCCTCGGCGCCGGCATCGGCCTGGTGATGCCCGTCCTCGTCCTCGCCGTGCAGAACTCCGTACGGCCCGCCGACCTCGGCACCGCCACCAGCGCCAACAACTACTTCCGGCAGATCGGCGGCAGCGTCGGCGCCGCGATCTTCGGCACCCTCTTCGCCGACCGCCTCACCGCCGCGCTGCGCCGGGAGCTGCCCCCGCGCGCGGGCGCCGGGCTGCCCGACGCCGACTCCCTCACCCCGCAGCTCGTGCACGCGCTCCCGCCGGCCCTGCGCGACGCCTACATCCGCGCCTACGCCGACGCGATGCCCCGGATCTTCCTCTACCTCGTCCCGGTGCTCGTCGCCGGCCTGCTCGTCGCCTTCTTCCTCAAGGAGAAACCCCTGGTGTCCCACCCCACCGCCGAACCGGACCACGAACCCGATGCCGTGCACGTGACCGTGACCGTCCCCGCGAACCCCCCGATCCCGCAGGCCCGCTCGGCCTACGCCGCCGGCGTCCCGGTCTGCGGTACCGTGCAGCACCCCGATGGCACCGTGGTGCCCCGCGCGGCCCTCACCCTCATCGATGCCGCCGGACAGCAGATCGGCCGCGGTGCGAGCGGCGACGACGGACGGTACGCGCTCAGCACACCCGGCTCCGGCTCGTACGTCCTCATCGCCGCCGCCGGCGGCCACCAGCCACAGGCCGTCTCCGTCACCGTCGGCGAACGCCCCGTCGAACTCGACGTCGTCCTCGGCGGCGCCGGACGCCTCGCGGGCAGTGTCCTCACCGCCGACGGCAGCCCCGTGCGCGACGCCACCGTCACGCTCACCAACGTGCACGGCGAGGTCGTCGCCACCACCCGCAGCGGCCGCGAGGGCGGCTACGTCATCACCGAACTCGTCGCCGGTGAGTACACGCTGGCCGCCAGCGCCCCCGCCTACCGCCCCGCCGCCCTCCCGATCAGCGTGCAGGCCTCCCGGGAGACCCGGCAGGACGTCGAACTCGCGGGCGGCGCCGTGCTGCGGGGCACCGTCCGGGCGAGCGGCGGACGGCCCGTGGAGGACGCGCGCGTCACGCTCCTCGACGCCGCGGGCAACGTCGTCGACACCCTCACCACGGGAGCGGACGGCACCTTCCGTTTCGTCGACCTCTCCTCCGGCGAGTACACCGTCATCGCCGCGGGCTACCCGCCGGTCGCCACCGTCCTCCAGGTCGCGGGCGGCGGCCGCACCGAGCGTGACCTGCAACTGGGCCACGAGGACTGACCGGCAGCCGCAGCGGGAGCCGACGGGGGGCGCCCGCGCGGCACCGGGCCGCGCGCCGGTGCGATCCGGTGAATCCAATTCCAGGATTGCCACACATCGCGACCGTACCCCGCCGTACGGTAGTGGCAGGCTTCACAGATCGTTTGCGAACAGCCGTGGGGAGAAAGGGCCTGGGCCATGGATTTCGGCGACGACCGTGGCAGCACGCGGGACACACCTCCCGGCCGCGGCGAGGGGGACGCCGCCGCTGGCCGCATTCCGCTGGGCGTGGTCGTCGTCGACCGCGCCGGCCTCGTGTCCCACTGGAGCAGCGGCGCCGGGCGGCTGTTCGGCGTAGGCCGCGAGGACGCCGTCGGGCGGCCCGCCGCCGACCTGCTGCCGGTCTCCGGCGCCCTGGCCGAGGACACGCACGGCGACGACACGCGGGACGCGTACCCGCCGTACGACGCACCCGGACCGGACCTGGAGGCCTCGCTCGACGGGCACACCGGCTACGCCACGGCCGGCCGCGCCCGCCAGAGCGGGCACGACGGGGCACCCGGCGAGCGGCTCGACGTGCTGTGGTGGGCCTACCCGCTGGTCGGCCCCGGCCCGTCCCGGCTGCTCGTGCTCGCCGCCGACGCCACCCGGCTGCGCGACGAACGCGGCTACGACGACGAGACCGCCGAGCGCATCGCGCCCGGCTTCGCCCGCCACACCGAACTGCCCGCCTCCGACGAGCTGGCCCGGCGGCTGCCCGAGATCCTGCCCAACATGGGCCCCGGACTCAGCTCCCGCATCGTCGCCCAGGTCCTCGAACTGGGCTATCCCGTCCTGGAGTTCAGCCAGTACGACCGGGTGCCCGTCACCCCGTACTGGGGCGTGCCCCGCCGCCCGGGCCGCCGGCACGCCGAGGCCGTCGTACCCCAGCAGCGCTCCGCACCGCCCCTCGTCCCGGCCGGCGCCGAGACGGACCTGGAGTACGCCGCGGTGCGCGAGCGGCTGGAGTTCCTCAACGAGGTCAGCTCCGGCATCGGCTCCTCCCTCGACCTCGGCGAGACCATCCGCGAGGTCACCAGCGCCGCCGTGCCCCGCTTCGCGGACTTCGCCGGCACCCATCTGCGCGCCGCCGTCCTCGCGGGCGAGGACTTCCCGGACGGCCCGCCGGACGCCACCACCGTGATGTTCCGCGTCTGGGTCGAGCACAACGACGAACCCGGCCGCTGGGACGACACCGTGCCCGTCGGCGAGGCCTTCGCCTTCCCCGAACACACCCCGTTCTACAAGTGCATGGTCACCGGCGAGCCGGTGCTGATCCCGCGGGTCACCGAGGAGCTGTCCGAGCGGATCTCGGGGGAGTTCGAGAAGCGCGACCTGCGGCCGCTCATCGGCGGGCGTTCGCTGCTGATCGTGCCGCTCAAGGCCCGCAACGTCGTCCTCGGCTTCATGGTGCTGATGCGCCGCCCCGACCGGCCGGCCTTCGACGACATGGACCGCACCACCGGCGCCGAGCTCGCCGCCCGCGCGGGCCTCGTGCTCGACAACGCGCGCATGTACACGTACCAGGAGAACGTCGCCGACACCCTCCAGGACAGCATGCTGCCGCAGGTGAACCCGCGGATGGCCGGGTGCGACGTGGCCACCCGCTATCTGCCCGGCACCCGTCTCGGCCGGATCGGCGGCGACTGGTTCGACACCATCAAACTGCCCGGCTCGCGCACCGCCCTCGTCGTCGGCGACGTCATGGGCCACGGCCTCAACTCGGCGGCCATGATGGGCCAGTTGCGCACCGCCGTACAGACCATGGCCACGATGGAGACCCCGCCCGCCCAGCTCCTGCGCAACCTCGACGACCTCGCCCGCCGGCTCGGCGACAACTACCTCGCCACCTGCCTCTACGCCGTCTACGACCCCATCCGCGGCGAACTGCACCTCGCCAACGCCGGTCACATCCCGCCCGTCCTGGTGCGCGCCGAGGACGGCAGCAGCGAACTGCTCGACCTGCCCACCGGCGCCCCCATCGGCGTCGGCGGCGTCGCGTTCGAGTCCCTCCGGATCGCGGTCGGACCCGGCGACCGGCTGGTGCTGTGCACCGACGGCCTGGTCGAGGTCCGCGGCTGCGACATCGGTGAGGGCCTCGCCGCGCTGTGCGAGTCCGCCGCGCACCCGGCCGCCTCCATGGACGACGCCTGCGACACCATCATCCGGGCTCTCAACACCCGTGGCGGCCGCAAGGACGACGTCGCCCTGCTGATGGCCCGCCTCAACGGCATCCCCGGTGACCATGTCGCCGAGTGGCGCCTCGACCCCGATCCGCGCGAGGTGGCCCGCGCCCGCCGCCTGGTGCGTGCCCAACTGCTCGACTGGGGGCTGCCGCAGGCGGTGGACACGGCCGAGCTGCTGGTCAGCGAGGTCGTCACCAACGCCGTCCGGCACGCGGGGAGTGAGCCGGTCGGTCTGCGGGTGATCCTCGCCGACGCCCTCCTCTTCGAGGTCACCGACGACGAACCCGCCCTGCCCGCCATGCTCGGCGCCGGCCCGTACGACGAGGCAGGCCGCGGGCTGCGTGTGGTCAGCCGGCTGGCCCGCGAATGGGGCGCCACGGCGAGCGGGCACCGCAAGACGGTCTGGTTCGAGCAGACGATCACGGCAGGGACGTGAGCGAGGGGCGAACCGGAGGAGCGGCGAACCGAGGAAGGGCGAACGGGGCAGGGTGAACGGGGAGGGGCGTGCGCCCTGACCTCGCGCGCCCCCGGCACGCCCGGGGCGCCCGCACATCTCGTGAAGGTGCCCACCCGGCCCTTGCCTCGCTCCCGGCCTGCGCGATATCCCGATCACGGAACCGAACCGTGGGGAGATCGCATGAACGTCTCGGACAACTACCGCAACGCCTGGGAAAGTTACTGGAGAGAGACCTCCGACGAGGCGGGCGAGGCGATCTGGGACTGCGATCCCGCCCTGTCCGCCGAACCGCACAGTGCTCTGCTGCTGCCCCACGCCGACGCGGAGCGGACCATCGTCGACCTGGGCTGCGGCAACGGCACCACGACGCGCTACCTCGCCACCCGGTTCGCCCGCGCCGTCGGCGTCGACCTCTCGCACGCCGCCGTCGAGCACGCCCGCCGCGCCAAGAACGACGACACGGTCGAGTTCCAGCAGCTCGACCTGACCGACGCCGACGCCGTCCGCGCCCTGCACGGGCGGCTCGGCGACGCCCACGTCTACCTGCGCGCCGTTATGCATCAGAGCGAACCGGAGGCACGGCCCGCGGTCGCCGCCGCCGTCGCCAGGATCATCGGCACCGAGGGGCGCGCGTTCGTCGTCGAGCTGACCTCCGGCTCCCGGGACGTCCTGCGGCGCGCCGCGGCCCAGCCGTCCGGCCCGGGGCCCAAGCTCCAGCGCGTCTTCCAGCACGGGCTCAAGCCCGCCGACGCCGACGACGAGGAGATCCCGCGCCTGCTCGACGCGGCGGGCCTGACGGTCCTCGCCGAGGGCGTGACGAGCCTGCCGCAGACCGAGTACCTCACCGACGGCACCCGCATCGACCTGCCGGCCCGCTGGTTCGTGCTCGCGGGGCGATAGAACCCGCCCGTTGCCGTCCGTTGTCGCCCATTGCCGCCCGGCTTTGCTCGGGCGGCAATGATAAATACCTCTTTGGGTTTCACCAAGCATTCATATGAGGTGAAATTCGGCCCTCTATGGACGATTTGGTGATCCGGTCGACCGTGTGCCGGTAGAAATTCATCGCCACGCCCGCACGCCGCGACCTGCGGCGACCAAGGCCACTCGGGCGTGCGTACGATCACGGAATCTGCGTACGGATAACAATTCCTGCCATCAGCAGATAAATGCTCTCTTGTGACGAACAGGTCACCAGGAAGACGATCGCTCCTCGTTCCCACGCCCTACCTGCGAGGAGTTCACATGAGCGAGCGGTTGAGCCTCGGCCCGGACGCCGCACGGCAACTCGCCGACACGACCAAGACGACACCGCAGATGCGCGGCATCACGCCGCGCTATCTGCTGCGCGCGCTGCCCTGGGTGGACGTCGACTCCGGCGTCTACCGGGTCAACCGGCGCCGCACCTACGTCCTCGGCGACGACCGCATCAACACGACCGACGGCGACACCCCGTGCGTCATCCCGGGCGACCTGCGCGAACTGCCGTACCTGCGCGAGGCGGACGAGGCACTGCTGGAGGAACTGGCCGGCGCGTTCACACAGGTGTCCTTCGCACCGGGCGAGATCCTGGCCCAGGAGGGCGCCCCCGCCGACCGGCTGTGGGTGATCGCGCACGGGCGCGCGGAGAAGCACGCGACCGGGCAGTACGGCGCGGACGCGCTCCTCGACGTCATCGGCGACGGCCAGTTCTTCGACCTCGCCGCATGGACCGCCGCCGAGACCCTGCCCTACCGGGTGCAGGCGCTGACCGCGGGCACCGCCCTCTGCCTGGAGCGCGCGGAACTCGCCCGGCTCGCCGAGCGCGACGCGACGTTACGCGCCGCGCTGGACGCGTATGTCACCGGCGCCCACGTCATGGCCGGCGCCGAGGTCCCCGTCGACCTCACCGCGGGACACGACGGCGAGCCCGATCTGCCGGGGACGTTCGTCGACTACGAGGACACGCCCCGCGAGTACCACATGACGCTCGCCCAGACCGTGCTGCGCGTCCACACCCGCGTCGCCGACCTCTACAACGGACCGATCGACCAGACACGGGCCCAGGCCAACCTCACCGTGCACGCCCTGCGCGAGCGGCAGGAGGCCTCGATGCTGTACCACCCGGAGTTCGGGCTCTTCCACAACGTGGCCCCCGGACAGCGCGTCCAGACGCGCACCGGCGCCCCGACCCCCGACGACCTCGACGAACTGCTGACGCGGGTGTGGAAGCAGCCCGCGTACTTCCTCGCCCACCCCAAGGCGATCGCCGCCTTCGGCCGTGAATGTACGCGCCGGGGCGTGCCCCCGGTGATCGAGAACCGCTTCGGAAGCCCGCTGCTGACCTGGCGCGGAGTGCCGCTGCTGCCCTCGGACAAGGTGCGCTTCTCCGGCGGCGCGGGCGTGGGCACGACCGAGATCCTGCTGATGCGCCTCGGCGAGGCGGAACAGGGAGTGGTGGGCCTGCGCCCGTCGAAGGTGGCCGACGAGGTCGAGCCGGGCCTCGCGATGAAGAACATGGGCGTGGACCAGAAGGGCATCACGTCGTACCTGATGACGGCGTACTTCAACGCGGCGGTCCTGGTGGAGGACGCGCTCGCCGTGCTCCAGAACGTCGAGGTGTCCAAATACCATGACTACTCCTGACGTCGCCGCCGAAGTCCCCACGCCGGCCGGCCCGTCCGGTGCCTCCCCGGGCTTCTCGCCCGAAGCGGCCCGCCGGGACGTACCGATCCTGCACCGGACGGTCAACGGCCACCCGCTGGTCTGGCTGGACAACGGCGCCACCACGCAAAAGCCCCGGCAGGTCATCGAGGCACTCACGGCGTTCTACGCCGCCGCCAACTCCAACATCCACCGCGGCGCGCACACCATGGCGCGCGAGGCCACCGAGATGTACGAGGCGGGCCGGGCCACAGTCGCGCGGTTCCTGGGCGCGCCCTCTCCCGAGAGCATCGTCTTCACCCGGGGAACGACCGAGGCGATCAACCTGGTCGCCCAGAGCTGGGGGCGCGCCAACCTCGGCCCCGGGGACGACATCCTCGTACCGGTGCTGGAGCACCACGCGAACATCGTGCCCTGGCAGCGGGTCGCCAAGGAGACCCGCGCGCGCGTCGTGCCCGTACCGCTGCGGCCGGACGGCTCCGTCGACCAGGACGCGTACGCCGACCTGCTCTCCGCGCGCACCCGGCTCGTGGTCGTCAGCCACGCCTCCAACGTCCTCGGCACCGTGCCACCGGTGCGGGAGATGACGGCGCTGGCGCACCGCTACCAGGCGAAGGTGCTGGTGGACGGGGCACAGGCGGTGGCGCACTTCCCCGTCGACGTGACGGACCTGGACGCCGACTTCTACACCTTCTCCGGCCACAAGATCTACGCCCCCACGGGCATCGGCGCGCTGTACGCCAGGCCGGAGATCCTCCAGGCCATGGCGCCGTGGCAGTCGGGCGGCAACATGATCGAGTCGGTGAGCTTCGACCGTACGACGTACGCCCCGGTCCCGCACCGCTTCGAGGCCGGCACCGGCCACATCTCGGGTGCGGCCGGGCTGCTGGCCGCCCTGAACTGGCTGACGGCCTTCGGCCGGGAGGCGGTGGCGGACTACGAGACGGGGCTGACGGCGTACGCGCAACAGGCCCTGGCCCAGGTCCCCGGCCTCGAACTGCTCGGCTCCGCGGCCGAGCGGATCGGCGTCCTGACCTTCACCCTGCCCGGCCGCACCCCGGCCGAGATCGCCGACCGGCTCGACGGCGACGGCATCGCCGTACGGGCCGGCCACCACTGCGCCCAGCCGGCCCTGGCGCACTACGGCCTCGACGCGGCGGCCCGCGCGTCGCTTGCGCTGTACAACACGCGGGAGGAGGTGGACCGGCTGGTGACGTCGCTGCTGGAGCTGCAGACCGCCTGAGGCCGGGGCCCGCCCGGTCGGTTCCGTGCCCGGGCGGGCTCGCCAGGTGTAGGCCGCCGAAACCCGGGCAGGGGGGCGGTGAAGAACCGACTGCGATCAACGCAAGACGAACAACGGGGTGAACACCATGCACGGCGGCGGAGGATTCAGCGGGGGCGGCCACCACGGGGGCGGCTTCAGCGGACACCATCACAGCGGTGGGTTGAGCCATCACCATCACAGCGGTGGATCGGGTCACCACGGCAACCACCACCATCACACCGGGGACGGGCAGAGCTTCGTCTGGATCCCCTCCTTCCGCCGTCGTGAGCCGTTGGGCCACGTCACGCGAGCGGATCCCCGGCGCGTGACACTGGGTCTCGTCGCGGTGCTGGCCGTGGGCGTCCTCGCGGTGCTGCTGGCGGCTCACTAGGCGCCCCGGCCGAAGCCCTTGCCGCCGCGGCCCGCCGCGCGTCGTCCCACAGGTGTTCGGGCCGCTAGGATCACCGCCTGACGGTGTGTGGAGGCGGCCTCCGCGTCCGTCTGAGGGGGCGGTTCATGGCGCGGTGGCGTGCGTTGCCGGAGGGGCTCGATCCGGCGGTTGCCAAGCTTGTGTCGCGGTTGCGGCAGCTGAAGGACGCCAGTGGGAGGACGATTCCCGAACTCGCCAAGGACACGGGATACAGCACCTCCTCCTGGGAGCGCTACTTCGGCGGTCGGGCGCTGCCGCCACGCGAAGCGGTGGAAGCGCTGGCACGGGTGGTGGGCGCGGACGCCGTCCGGCTGCTGGCTGTGCACGAGGTGGCGGAAGAAGCATGGCGCACGCAGCCGAGCGCCGCCGCCGTCGACGTGTCGCCGCGGCTTGAGGAGACCGAGAACGGGCCGCCGGCCTCTGCCGGGACGGCTGGCGGCGCGGAGCCGCGCCGGTCATCGGTCTGGCGGTCGGTGCTCATCGCGGGCGCCGGGGCTCTCGTCGGTGCGAGCGCCACCGCGCTGCTGATGGCGCCGGGCGCCGGCGCCCGTCCCTCGGCAGCCGTGGCTCGACGCGTCATCTACACCTGCGTGTACAGCCGCCGGGACGGGCTGTGGTACGCGGGGAACAGCACCACCCGCACACAGCAGCTCGTCGTCGACACGACCGGCTCCGATGTCGCCGAGCTGCAGTGCCTGCTGCAGCGCGCGGGCATCACACCGGGTGGCATCGACGGTTCCTTCGGGCCGCTGACCGAGGCCGCGGTGATCCGCGCGCAGAAGAAGTTCGGCCTGGACGTCGACGGGCAGGTGGGCCCGCGCACCTGGGCGGCGTTGCGCGGATGAACCCGACGCCGCCCGAGTGCGCGCGGCTGGCGGCCGAACTG
Organism: Streptomyces sp. NPDC055966; assembly: GCF_042269865.1. Lineage (NCBI taxonomy): Bacteria > Bacillati > Actinomycetota > Actinomycetes > Kitasatosporales > Streptomycetaceae > Streptomyces > Streptomyces sp. NPDC055966. The sequence goes on along the minus strand of NZ_JBHJYK010000007.1, from coordinate 352,471 downwards.
CGCCGGCTGCGGGAACGCTCCAAGCTGACCCTCGCCACGCTGGCCGAGGAGTCCGCGTACAGCACATCGTCCTGGCAGCGCTACCTCAGCGGCAAGGCGCTGCCGCCCTGGCTTGCTGTGCGCGGGCTGTGCCGCCTCGCGGGCGAACCGGAGCCGCGGATGCGCGCGCTGTGGGAACTGGCCGAAGCCGAGTGGAGCCGCCGCGGTTCGATCCGGCCGGCCCGAACGGGGGGTCAGGACGATGCGCCCACCGGTGCGGAGGCCGTACCCCCGCCGGCCGTCCGCCGGCTCGGGCGCCGCCGGGCCTGGCTCGTCGCGGTGGTCGGCGGGGTGCTCGCGGCGTGCGCGGCGTTGGCTGCCGTGTCCACCGCCGGCACGGGCGGTGGCGGGGGCTTCCACGTCTCCTGCAGCGGTGCCGCCTGCAATGGTCAGGACCCGGGTGTGACGCTGTGCGGGGTCGAGCCGCAGACGCTGCTGGACGTGGTCACGCCGGGCGGGGCGGGGCTGGAGATCCGGTCCAATCCGCTGTGCCGGGCGGCGTGGGCCAGGGTCTGGAACACCCGGCTCGGCGACCGCCTCACCCTGAGCACACGCGGCGAGCCGGAGCAGAGCGTCACCGTCGACGATCCCAGCCTCGTGGACGCCTTCGTCTACACGCCCCTGATCGCACTCCCAGCCCGGCACGCGCCGCTGACGGCCTGCCTGACGACTCCGCCGGGACGTACCCGGCTGTGCTACTCCGCGCCCGCCCCGTGAGGGACGCCCGCCGAGCCTTCTCCGGCCGAAGCGGAGGGAAGCGAGCGGCGGTCGTCCGGCACCGGGCGATCGTGCCGGCCTAGGCGCTGACGGTGCCGCAGTTCTCGGCGTCGTTGTAGTACTTACCGCCCTGGTATTCCCAGAGGATCGAACAGTAGGTACCTGCGGCTATGTTCTTGTTCGGGTATATCTGGCAGCCGACGACCGCGGATCCGTCGCTGGTGGTGACGGTCGCCGAGTTGCAGACCACACCGTTCGGCCCGGTGACCTCTTCGTGGACCGGGTACCCGAAACCCACATGCGTGGACCACCCACGCACCTCGGAGGCGTAGAGGCCGGCGCCACTGATGTACATGCAGTTGTCGACGCCGGAGTCGCCGTTGTGGCCACATTCGTCGAACGTCATCGGACGGACGGTCACAGCCGATGCGGACGCCGTCTGAGCCGCAATGCCCAGCAGAAGCACGGATGCCGATACGAGTATCCGCTTGATGCTGTTCGTCATTGGAGACCTCTCCCCGGTGCATGGATCTTGATTCCTGGACGTCCGAGCCCGGGCAAGCCCACTTGGGACAGCCCCGGGCCGGACGTGGTACGGCCGACCGGACGGAATCCTGGCGGGGTCTGGCAGCCGGAGGCCAGGAGCCCACGGGGAAGTGATGACTTCGTGGGACGACAAGACGCCTGACCAGCGGCGGAGCGCCGACCCGTGACGGCGGCGCGGGCCGTCTCACGGGCCGGAAGTGCGTACGCGCTTCAGTGCGGCGGAAGGGCCGGGCCTGTGATGGCCGCGGGGCTCGCTGGTGGTCCGGAAGGAATTCGGGCACGCCGACGGGAGGCGGGCCCATCCGTGTGTTCTTCGACTGCCGGCTTGCCTCCGCCGGCCTCGGCCGGGCGGCCCGTGAGCAGTCCGGTCTGTCCTGCCGGCCGCGTCGACGCAGGCCGGCTGTCCGATCTGCGACGAGTCCGCCGTGCTCCTACCGGAGCCTCAGGCCCCCGGGAAGTTCTTCTTCGATGATCTCGACCAGCCAGTCGAAGGCGGTCGGGCCACGTCCCGCGCGGGCTTCTGCGAGCCTGGCGGCCATGCGGTCCTTGTGCGTCGGGTGACAGCGGGCGAGCCACATCTCAAGCTGACGAGCCGTTTCGTGGTGTCCGAGGTGCCGGCGGGACACTTCGTGATCACGCCACTCGATCTCGAAGTCACCGTCGTCCGGTGTCCCGAAGCCGCCGCGGAGGCAGTCGGCGAAGGCATCGAGGTTCCGCCCGAAGTAGCCGCCGCAGCCCATGCTTTCGCCGACGACACGCCAGAAGTCCTCCAGCGTCCTGATCCTGCTGCCGCCCCACACGTATCTCACCGTCACAGCCCGCAGAGTACGCCCGGCGTGGCGGCTGGCCTGCCCCTCGACAGAGTTCCAGGCAGTGGGCTCGGCCTCCGTTCCGCCTCGTAGGAAGTTCCCCCGCCGACGCGTACCGTGAAGCACCATGAAGATCCTCATCAGTGCCGACATGGAAGGGGCCACGGGCGTCACGTGGCCGGCCGACGTACTGCCGGGGACACCGCAGTGGGAGCGTTGCCGGTCGATGTTCACCTCGGACGTGAACGCCGCCGCGCAGGGCTTCTTCGACGGCGGCGCCGACCAGGTGCTCGTCAACGAGGCCCACTGGACCATGCGCAACCTGCTGCTGGAGCGGCTGGACGAGCGGGTCGAGATGATCACCGGACGGCACAAGACCCTCTCCATGGTGGAGGGCGTGCAGCACGGCGACGTCGACGGTATCGCCTTCGTCGGCTACCACGCGGGCGCCGGCACGGAGGGCGTCCTCGCCCACACCTACCTCGCCAACCAGATCACCGGGGTCTGGCTGAACGACGTCCGCGCCAGCGAGGGTCTGCTCAACGCGCACGTCGTCGCCGAGTACGGCGTGCCCGTCGTCCTCGTCACCGGCGACGACCTCGCCTGCGAGGACGCGCTCGGCTACGCCCCCGAGGCGCTGAAGGTCGCCGTCAAGGACCATGTGTCGCGCTACGCCGCGGTCTGCCGCACACCGGCCCGCACCGCCGCCGACATCCGCGCGGCCGCCAAGGAGGCGGCCCGGCTGGCGGTCCGTCAGGAACCGGTGCAGGCCGGGCCGTTCACCGTCGCGGTCGAGTTCGACGCCGAGCATCTGGCGATGGCCGCCACCGTCGTCCCCGGGGTCGCGCGGATCGGGGAGCGGAAGGTGGCGTACACCAGCGCCACGATGTACGAGGGGATCCGGACGTTCAAGGCGGTCACCACGATCGTCTCCGCCGCCGTGGAGGAGCAGTATGGCTGACCGGCAGGTCGACGAGCAGACCGCTGAGCGGGTCGACGAGCAGGCCCTGGCCGAGGTCGTGGAGTTCACCTCCGGCCTGATCCGCATCGACACCACCAACCGGGGCGGCGGGGACTGCCGGGAGCGGCCCGCCGCCGAGTACGCCGCCGAACGGCTGGCCGGCGCGGGCCTTCACCCGATGCTGCTGGAGCGCACCCCCGGCCGCACCAACGTCGTCGCCCGCATCGAGGGCACCGACCCCGGCACCGACGCGCTGCTCGTCCACGGTCATCTCGACGTGGTGCCCGCCGAGGCCGCCGACTGGAGCGTGCCCCCCTTCTCCGGGGAGGTCCGCGACGGGGTGGTGTGGGGGCGCGGCGCCGTCGACATGAAGAACATGGACGCGATGATCCTCGCGGTCGTCCGCTCCTGGGCCCGCCGCGGCGTACGGCCCCGCCGGGACCTCGTCATCGCGTTCACCGCCGACGAGGAGGCCAGCGCCGAGGACGGCTCCGGCTTCCTCGCCGACCGCCACCCCGAACTCTTCGAGGGCTGCGCCGAGGGCGTCAGCGAGTCCGGCGCCTTCACCTTCCACGACGGCGCCGGCCACCGGATCTACCCGATCGCGGCCGGGGAGCGGGGCACCGGCTGGCTGAAGCTCACCGCGCGCGGCCGGGCCGGACACGGCTCCAAGGTGAACCCGGAGAACGCGGTCACCCGGCTCGCCGCCGCCGTCACCCGCATCGGCGAGCACCAGTGGCCGCTCCGCCTCACCCCGACCGTGCGGGCCGCGCTCACCGAACTCGCCGCCCTCTACGGCATCGAGCCCGACTTCCGGGACGTGGACCGGCTGCTGCACAAGCTCGGCCCGGCCGCCAGGCTCGTGGAGGCGACCGTCCGCAACAGCGCCAACCCGACCATGCTGCAGGCGGGTTACAAACTCAACGTGATCCCCGGCGAGGCCGTCGCCTACGTCGACGGGCGGTATCTGCCGGGCGGCGAGGAGGAGTTCGCCGCCACCCTCGACGAGCTGACCGGCGCCGACGTGCACTGGGAGTTCGCACACCGCGAGGTGGCCCTGCAGGCGCCGGTGGACTCGCCGACCTTCGCACGGATGCGGGCCGCCGTCGAGGAGTTCGCACCGGACGGGTACGTGGTGCCGTACTGCATGTCCGGCGGCACCGACGCCAAGCAGTTCTCCCGGCTCGGCATCACCGGCTACGGCTTCACCCCGCTCAAGCTGCCCGAGGACCTCGACTACCAGGCCCTCTTCCACGGCGTGGACGAACGCGTACCCGTCGAGGCGCTCCACTTCGGCGTCCGCGTGCTCGACCGCTTCCTGCGCACGGCCTAGACCAGTCCCGACGAAGGAGGACACCGGAGTGCTGACCGCGCCGTACGGAACCTGGCCGTCACCCGTCGACGCGACGCTGGCCGCCGCGCACGACGGACACCCGGAGTGGGTGGAGTTCGTCGGGGACGAGGTGTGGTGGACCGAGCCCCGCCCCGCCGAGGGCGGCCGCCGGGCCCTGGTGCGCCGCACCGCCCACGGCACGCAGGAGACCGTGCTGCCCGCGCCGTGGAACGTGCGCAACCGGGTCGTCGAGTACGGCGGCCGTCCCTGGACCGGAGCGACGCGGGACGGCCGGCCGCTGATCGTCTTCACGCACTTCGCCGACCAGCGGCTGTACCGGTACGAGCCCGGCGGCGAGCCGCGCCCGCTGACCCCGCTCTCCCCGGTCGGCGCGGGCCTGCGCTGGGCGGACCCGCACCTGGACCCCGCCCGCGGCGAAGTGTGGTGCGTGCTGGAGGAGTTCACCGGGGACGGCCCCGGCGACGTCCGCCGCCTCCTGGCCGCCGTACCGCTCGACGGATCCGCCGCCGAGGACCGCCACGCGGTGCGCGAACTCACCGACGGCCGGCACCGGTTCGTCACCGGCCCGCGCGTCTCGCCCGACGGCCGCCGGGCCGCGTGGCTCGCCTGGGACCATCCGCGGATGCCGTGGGAGGGGACGGAACTGCGCGTCGGCGAGATCGGTGCCGACGGAACACCGCATACCGTCCACACGGTCGCCGGCGGGCCGGGCGAGGCGATCGCCCAGGCGGAATGGCATACGGACGGCAGTCTTCTGTATACGAGCGACCGCAGCGGCTGGTGGAACCTCTACCGCGACGGCACCCCGCTCTGCCCCCGCGAGGAGGAGTTCGCGGGCCCGCTGTGGAAACCGGGCCTGCGCTGGTTCGCGCCGCTGGACAACGGGCTGATCGCGGTCGTACATGGTAGAGGGTCGACCGTACTCGGAATACTGGATACAGAATCCGGTGAGGTCGTCGACGCCGCCGGACCCTGGACCGAGTTCGCGCCCGCCCTCGCCGCCCACGGCAGCCGGGTCGTCGCGGTCGGCGCCGGCCCCCGCACCGCCCACGAGGTGGTCGAACTGGACACCGTCACCGGCCGGGCCCGCGCCGTCGGCGCCCGGCACCGGGACGCCGTCGACCCCGCCTACTACCCGGAGCCCCGCACCCGCACCTTCACCGGCCCCGGCGGCCGCGAGGTGCACGCCCACATCCACCCGCCCCGCCACCCCGCCCGCACCGCACCCCACGGCGAGGCCCCGCCCTACGTCATCTGGGCGCACGGCGGACCCACCAGCCGGGCACCCCTCGTACTGGACCTCTCCGTCGCCTACTTCACCTCGCGCGGCATCGGCGTCGCCGAGGTGAACTACGGCGGCTCCACCGGATACGGCCGCGCCTACCGCGAGCGGCTGCGCGAGCAGTGGGGCGTCGTCGACGTCGAGGACTGCGCGGCCGTCGCCCGCGCTCTTGCCGAGGAGGGCACCGCCGACCCCGCCCGGCTCGCCATCCGCGGCGGCAGCGCCGGCGGCTGGACCGCCGCCGCCTCCCTGGCCACCACCGACGTCTACGCCTGCGGCACCATCGCCTACCCCGTCCTCGACCTCACCACCTGGGGCCCCGGCGAGACCCACGACTTCGAGTCCCGCTACCTGGAGTCGCTGATCGGGCCGTTCGCCGAGGTGCCGGACCGGTACGCCGAACGCTCGCCCCTCACCCACGCCGACCGGCTCGCCGTGCCGTTCCTGCTGCTCCAGGGCCTGGACGACGTGATCTGCCCGCCCGCACAGTGCGAACGCCTCCTCGCCCGGATCCGGGGCCGCGGTGTGCCGCACGCCTATCTGACGTTCGCGGGGGAGGGGCACGGATTCCGGCGGGCCGAGACGATGGTGCGCGCGCTGGAGGCGGAGATGTCGCTGTACGCTCAGGTGTTCGGGCTGGATGCGCCCGATGTCCCGAGACTGGAGCTGCACCCGTGAAGGACATGAAGGAACTGGCCCGGCCGAGGCGGCTGGCCCCCGGCGCCCGCGTCGCCGTCGTCGCCCCCAGCGGGCCGGTGCCCGAGGAGCGCCTCCAGGCCGGGCTCGACGTGCTGCGCGGCTGGGACCTCGACCCGGTCGCCGCACCCCATGTCCTCGACCGGCACGGCGAGTTCGCCTACCTCGCCGGCAGCGACGCCGACCGTGCGGCCGACCTCCAGAACGCCTGGTGCGACCCCACGGTCGACGCCGTCCTGTGCGCCCGCGGCGGATACGGCGCACAACGCATGATCGACCTGCTCGACTGGGACGCGATGCGCGCCGCCGGGCCGAAGGTCTTCCTCGGCTTCAGCGACATCACCTCCCTGCACGAGGCCTTCGCCACCCGCCTCGGACTCGCCACCCTGTACGGGCCGATGGCGGCCGGCATCGACTTCATCAAGAACACCCGGGCACAGGAACACCTGAAGGCCACCCTCTTCGCCCCGGAGACGGTCCGCACCATCGCCTCCGGCGGCACGGCCCTCGTGCCCGGCCGCGCCCGCGGCATCACCCTCGGCGGCTGCCCGGCCCTGCTCGCCACCGACCTCGGCACCCCGCACGCCCGCCCCTCGGCGGCCGGCGGGCTGCTGTGCCTGGAGGACGTCGGCGAGGAGGCGTACCGCCTGGACCGCTACCTCACCCAACTCCTGCGCGCCGGCTGGCTGGAGGGCGTGCGCGGGATCCTGCTGGGTTCCTGGGAGAGGTGCGGCGACTACGCCGCGGTGCGGCCCATGCTCGCCGACCGGCTCGGGGCGCTCGGCGTGCCGGTGGTGGAGGAGTTCGGCTTCGGGCACTGCGCGGGCGCGCTGACGATCCCCTTCGGCGTCGCGGCCGAACTCGACGCGGACACCGCCACGTTGACCCTGGACGAGCCGGCCCTGCGCTGACCCCGCCGGGCCAGCCGCCGGGCCCGGCGCGCGGATGCGGCACGGCCGGTGACGTCGTACGCTGGCCGGATGCCGCACACCGCGCCCCACTACCTCGCCCAGGGCCCTCGCGTGGCCGTCTGTCACTTCACCCTCCAGGACGGACCCGAGTTCACGGCCCGCACCCGCGAGAGCAAGGACCTGCACCGGCCCTGGCTGTTCCCGCCGGACAACGACGAGGCCTACGCCGCCTACGCGGGCCGGCTGATCGAGGACCCGACGAAGGCCGGCTTCCTGGTCTGCGAGAAGGACGACCAGGGCAGCGGGGGCGGTGGGGCCATCGCGGGCTTCATCAACATCAACAACATCGTGCGGGGCGGCTTCCAGTGCGGCGCGCTCGGCTACGGCGCCTTCGCGCACGCCGCCGGGCGCGGCCTGATGCGCGAGGGTCTCGACCTGGTCATCGACTACGCCTTCGGTCCCCTCGGTCTGCACCGGCTGGAGATCAACGTGCAGCCCGAGAACACCGCCTCTGTCGCGCTGGCGCGCGGCGCCGGCTTCCGGCTGGAGGGCTTCTCGCCCGCCATGATCCACATCGACGGGGCCTGGCGCGACCACGAACGCTGGGCGCTGACCGTCGAGATACGGACCGGCAGCTGAGCGCCTCGGCGCGGTGAGGGGACCCGCCCTGCGCGGGCCGGTCGTGCTCGACGCCCCCTGCGACCTGGGCCTGCGCCCGCCCGCCCCGGCTGTCACGAACGTCGTGCCCCCGCGCCACGACGGGCGCGACCGGCAGGAGGGATGTACGGTTCTTCGGCGTCCGTGACCCCGAGGCGCCCGCCCTCGACGGCTTCCGGGTGCCCCCGGAAGCCGACGTGGTCGTGGCCGCCTTTGCGCAATCCTGACCGGCAGCTCCCCTGGGCAGTGGCTCGCCCTCCGGGTTCCATGGTGATCGTGACGAGGATCCGACGTGAGGTACTGACCCTGCCCGCCGCCGAGTTGGGCCCGGACAACCCCCTGCCCCCGCTGCACCCCCTCGACGAGGTCCACCGCATCGACGACCGCGACCGGGAGGGCATGCCCCGGGACATGGTTCGGCAACTCGGCCACGAGCCGCTCACCAGCCTGCTCCCGGTCCGTGTCCGCGACGGCTACGGCAGAGCCCGCACACCCCGCGCCCTGGACGCCCTGGTGATCGAGAACGACCGGCTGCGCGCCACCGTCCTGCCCGGCCTCGGCGGCCGCGTCGCCTCCCTCCTCCACCTGCCCACCGGACGCGAACTCCTCTACCGCAACCCGGTGTTCCAGCCCGCCGACTTCGCCCTCAACGGAGCCTGGTACTCCGGCGGCATCGAATGGAACATCGGCGCCACCGGCCACACCACCCTGTCCTGCGCCCCGCTGCACGCCGCCCGCGTCCCCGCCCCCGACGGCGGCGAGATGCTGCGCCTGTGGGAGTGGGAGCGGCTGCGCGACCTGCCCTTCCAGGTCGACCTGTGGCTGCCCGACGGCTCCGACTTCCTCTACGTCGGCGTCCGGATCCGCAACCCGCACGAGCACCCGGTGCCCGCCTACTGGTGGTCCAACATCGCGGTACCGGAGGACGTCCGCGTCCTCGCACCCGCCGACGAGGCCTGGCAATTCGGCTACGAACGCCGCCTGCGCCGCGTCCCGGTGCCCACGTACGACGGCATCGACCGCACCCGCCCCCTCGACAGCCCCTACGCCGCCGACTACTTCTACGACGTGCCGGACGCCCGGCGCCGCTGGATCGCCGCCCTCGACGCCGACGGGCACGGACTGGTGCAGACCTCCACCGACACCCTGCGCGGCCGCAAGCTCTTCGTGTGGGGCCACCTGCCCGGCGGCCGGCGCTGGCAGCAGTGGCTGACCGAACCCGGCACCGGCGGCTACTGCGAGATCCAGGCCGGCCTCGCCCGCACCCAGCTCGAACACGTCCGCCTTGAGGCGCAGAGCGAGGTGTCCTGGCTGGAGGCGTACGGCCCGCTCGACACGCCGGGTGCGGGGGAGTGGACCCGGGCGGTCCGGGGCGCCGAGGACCGGCTGGAGGCGGCCCTGCCCCGCGCCCGCGTCGAGCAGGCCTACGCCCGCTGGCTGCCGTGCGCCGACACCGAACCGGCCGCGATCCTGGCCGCCGGTTCCGGCTGGGGCGCCCTGGAGGTGCTGCACTCCGACGGGAAGCTGCCCGGCACCCCGTTCCCCGAGTCCACCCTGGGCGAGGCCCAGACACCCTGGCGGGAACTGCTGCGCACCGGCACGCTGCCCGAGCCGCACCGGGCAGGACCGCCCGGCGAGAGCCTCGTCGCCCCGCACTGGCGGGACATGCTGGAGACCGCGCCCGCCACCCCGCACACCGAGTACCACCTCGGAGTCGCCCAGTGGCACGCCGGCGACCACGCCCAGGCCGTCCGCAGCTGGGAACGCTCCCTGCGACGGGCGTCCTCCCGCTGGCCATCGCTGCGCTGCCTGGCCGTCGCCGACCAGGCGTCCGGCCACCACGAGCGGGCCGCCGCACGCTACGCGGACGCCTTCGACGACCTGTGCCGCGCCCTCCCCCACGGCCCGAAGGACACGGCACACACCCCGGGCGGCGACGGCGCCGGCGACGACGGCGGGATCTGGGCCGCCGCCCAGGCCGCGCTCGGCCGCGAGACCCTCGGGGCCCTGCTGCGGGTACGGCGCACGGCCGAGGCCCGCGCCGCGTGGGACCGGCTGCCGCCCGCCGTGCGCGAGCGCGGCCGCTTCCGCCTCCTTGAGGCCGAACTGCTGCTCGCCGAGGGCCGGCCCGAGGCGGCGCGGGCCGTCCTCGACGAGGACGTCGAGGTCGCCGACCTGCGCGAGGGCGAGGAGACGATCGGCCGGCTGTGGTCCCGGCTCACCGACGAGCCGCTGCCCGCCCGCCTCGACTTCCGGATGCGCCCGGACCAGCCGTAGCGAGGCGGCTCAGGCCCGCTGCTGGTCCACGTACTCGAAGACGGTCCCGTCCGGATGCATCACCAGCAGACTGCGCCCGGCCGGGCTCGGCAGCGGCCCGGCGAGGATCCGCGCGCCGAGACCGGTCAGCACCTCGTGCGCCTGCGCCACGTCCTGCACCGCGATGGTCGCCGTCACCTTCCGGAGAATCTCCAGCTCCGCCTGCGGCCCGCTCATCAGCAGAAAGGACCCGATCGCGGCGACCTGCACCCCACCGCGCGCGAACCGCTGGGCTCTGCCGCCCGCCAGCCGCTCGTAGAACGGGACCGCGGCTTCGAGGTCATCGACGCAGATGCGCAGTGTGGCGCCAAGAATCTCCATACGGACGAGCCTAGTTGGACTTCCCGGCCGACGGTGGCGCCGCCGGAGCCGGCCGCACACCGCCATGCCGTTCGGGTGACCCGCGGGACGTTTGAGTGCCGCGCTCACGGATACACGGGAAACCTCCCGTGAGCCGACCTGCACAACGATCCGTGGAGAACCATGAACACCGCCGAACTCGACGAACTCGCAGAACTCGCCGCGCAGTTGCGCGTCGACAGCGTACGCGCCTCCGCCGCCGCGGGCTCCGGGCACCCCACCTCCTCGATGTCCGCCGCCGACCTGATGGCCGTCCTGCTGGGGCAGCACCTGCGCTACGACTTCGAACGCCCCGAGCACCCCGCCAACGACCGCTTCGTCCTGTCCAAGGGCCACGCCTCACCCCTGCTGTACGCCGCCTACAAGGCGGCCGGCGCGGTCGAGGACGGCGAACTCCTCACGTTCCGCAAACTCGGCAGCCGGCTGGAGGGGCACCCCACGCCCCGGCGGCTGCCCTGGGTGGAGACGGCCACCGGCTCCCTCGGCCAGGGCCTGCCCGTCGGCGTCGGCATCGCCCTGTCCGGCAAACGCCTGGAGCGCACCGGCTACCGCGTGTGGGTGCTGTGCGGGGACAGCGAACTGGCGGAGGGCTCGGTGTGGGAGGCCGCCGAACACGCCGGGTACGAGCAGCTGGACAACCTGATCACGATCGTGGACGTCAACCGGCTCGGCCAGCGCGGCCCCACCCGGCACGGCCATGACCTCGACGCCTACGCCCGCCGCTTCAGGGCCTTCGGCTGGCACGCCGTCGAGACCGACGGCCACGACATCGAGAAGATCGACCAGGCCTACCGCGAGGCACTGGCCACCACCGGGCAGCCCGTCGTCGTCCTCGCCCGCACCCTCAAGGGCCGGGGAGTCGCCGCCGCCGAGGACCACGAGGGCCTGCACGGCAAGCCGCTGCCCCACCCCGAGGAGGCCGTCGCCGAACTCGGCGGACCGCGCCACGTCCACGTCCGCGTCGGCGAGCCGCCCGCCGCCGCCGCGCTGCGCGACCGCACCATCGAGGCGGTCCTGCTCCCGCGCTACGACGAGGGCGACGAGGTCGCCACCCGGGACGCCTTCGGCGCGGCCCTCGCCGCGCTCGGCACCGCCCGCGGCGACGTGGTCGCCCTGGACGGGGAGGTCGGCGACTCCACCCGCACCGAGGCCTTCGCCAAGGCCCACCCCGAGCGGTTCTTCGAGTGCTACATCGCCGAACAGCAGCTCGTCGCCTGCAGCGTCGGCATGGCCGCGCGCGGCTGGCTGCCGTACGCCTCCACGTTCGCCGCGTTCCTCACCCGCGCCCACGACTTCGTGCGCATGGCGTCCGTCAGCGGCGCCGGGATCAACCTGGTCGGCTCGCACGCCGGTGTCGCCATCGGGCAGGACGGGCCCTCCCAGATGGGCCTGGAGGACCTGGCGATGTTCCGCGGCGTGTACGGCTCGACGGTGCTCTACCCGTGCGACGCCAACCAGACCGCCCGCCTGGTCGCGGCCATGGCCGGCCTCGACGGCATCCGCTATCTGCGCACCTCGCGCGGCGCGACACCGGTGATCTACGGGCCCGGTGAGGAGTTCCCCGTCGGCGGCAGCAGGACGCTGCGCACCAGTGACGAGGACCGGGCTAGCGTGATCGCGGCCGGGGTCACCGTGCCCGAGGCGCTCGCGGCGGCCGACCGGCTCGCCGAGGACGGCATCCGGGTCCGGGTGATCGACCTGTACTCCGTCAAGCCCGTCGACACCGAGACCCTGCGCCGGGCCGCCGACGAGACCGGCTGCCTGCTCACCGTCGAGGACCATCACCCCGAGGGCGGCCTCGGCGACGCCGTCGCGGAGGCCTTCGCCGACGGCCGGCCCGTGCCCCGGCTGGTCCGGCTCGCGGTGCGCACCATGCCGGGCTCGGCCGCGCCCGACGAGCAGCTGAACGCGGCCGGCATCGACGCCGTGGGCATCGTGAACGCCGTGAAACTGCTGGTGGAGGAGAAGGCCGCGCGCTGAGCGGCGACACGGCAGGCCGGCGCCCGCGGCGGACCGCGCCGGCCTCTGTGGCGCGGGCGCGGCCGCAGGGTCAGTCTGGAGCTGGAGCAAAGGAGGGACCATGGCCGGACTGCGCTACGTCTATGCCGTCTGCCGCCCCTTCGACACGCCCCTTCAGTCCCAGCTGACGGGCGTCGCGGGCGCCCCGCCGGGCCTGCTGCGCCACCGCGGTCTGGTCGCGGTCGTCAGTACGGTGCCCGAGGCCGACTTCGGCGAGGAGGCCTTCCAGGCCCACCTGGAGGACCCGGTGTGGCTGGCGGCCACCGTCCGCGCGCACCGCGGTGTGATCGACGCGCTGGCCACGGTCACCACCCCGCTGCCGCTGCGGCTCGGGACCGTCTGCGAGGACGACAGCGTGGCGCGCACGCTGCTGGAGACCCACGAGGACTCCTTCCGCCGGGTCCTGGACCGGCTGGAGGGCCGGGTGGAGTGGGGCGTGAAGGTGTACACGGAGCCGACGGCCGCCCCCGGATCCGCCCGCGAGCCCGGTTCCGCCGCCGGCGCCGGTGTGCCTGCCGGGCCCGGCTTCGCCGCCGAGCCGGGGGAGGCCTTCGTCCGCACCCTGCACGAACGCCTCGCCGGGCGGGCGGAGGCCTGCCGCGTGCGCGTCCCGGCGTGCACCCCGCCGGGCCACGCGGCCCGGAACGTGCTCGACGCGGCCTATCTGGTGCCCCGGGTGCACTGCGAGGAGTTCGTGGAACTGGTGGACCGCACGCGGGCCGAGGAACCGGGAGTCCGGGTGGAACTCACCGGTCCCTGGGCCGCGTACTCCTTCACGGGCGAGGAGACCCGGTACTCCTTCACGGGCGAGGAACCCCGCTGACCTTCAGGCCTCCTTGCGGCACAGGATCTCCCCGTGCAGCACGCCGAACCAGCCGTCCTCCCGCCGGCCCCAGTCCCGCCATGCCTCGGACACCGCCCGCAGCCGCTCCTCGGTCGCGTGCCCGCCCTGCACGGCCCGCTCCGCGTAGGAGGAGGCCACGGTGCGGTCCGCCCACAGCCCGCTCCACCAGGCCCGCTCCTCGGGCGTGGCGAACGTCCAGGTGGCGGACGTCGCGGTGATGTCCCGCAGCCCGGCGGCCCGCGCCCACGCCAGCAGCCGGCGCCCGGCGTCCGGCTCGCCGCCGTTGGCCCGGGCCACCCGCTCGTACAGATCCAGCCAGTCGTCCAGGCCGGGCACCGCCGGGTACCAGGTCATCGCCGCGTAGTCCGCGTCGCGTACCGCGATGAACCCGCCCGGCTTCGTCACCCGGCGCATCTCGCGCAGCGCCTGCACCGGGTCGCCGACGTGCTGGAGCACCTGGTGGGCGTGGACCACGCAGAACGTGTCGTCCGGATAGTCCAGGGCGTGGACGTCGGCGACCGCGAAGTCCACGTTGGCCAGCCCGCGCGCCTGAGCGGTGGCCCGGGCCTGCTCCAGGATGCCGGGCGCGTGGTCGACGCCGGTGACATGACCGTCGGGGACCAGCTCCGCCAGGTCCGCGGTGATGGTCCCGGGACCGCAGCCGATGTCCAGGATCTTCATGTGCGGCTTCAGCGAACCGAGCAGATACGCCGCGGAGTTGGCGGCGGTCCGCCAGGTGTGCGAACGCAGCACCGACGCGTGGTGCCCGTGCGTGTAGACGGCCGTCTCCCGTGCTCTCGGCATAGCGGTTCCCCTTCACCTCTGGTCCGGCGGTGGTCCGACGGTGGTACGGATCACCGTACGCGCGCAGGCCGAATAATGAGACCGTCGTTTTGCATCATGGACTGACGGTGCGTCAGAGAATGGGTGCGCGGACGCTGCCGCGCAAGGGCCGCGCGACGGCGGGCGCGGGCCCGGCGGACCGGCCCCCGCCCGCGTCCGGATACCCTGAGGTGCCCGCTTCCGTGTGTGCGTCCGCGCCGGGCGCATGACCGGCGCGAAGGGAGAGCCCCGCATGCGTCTGCTCCTCGTCCGCCATGGCGAGACCCCGTCCAACGTGGACCACCTCCTGGACACAGCCGTGCCCGGACCGGGACTCACCCCGCTCGGCGAGGCACAGGCCGCCGCCCTTCCCGAGGCGCTCGCCGGCGAGCACATCGACGCCCTCTACGTCTCCACCCTGCTGCGCGCCCAGCTGACGGCGGCCCCGCTGGCCGCCGCCCGGGGCCTCGAAACCATCGTCCGCGACGGCATCCGCGAGGTGTCCGCCGGCGACCTGGAGATGCTGCCCGGCGAGTCCACCGAGGGCCGGGAGTACATGCGCACCATCTTCGCGTGGGCGGCCGGCGACACCACCCGGCGCATCCCCGGCGGGGAGAGCGGCGAGGCGGCCCTCGCCCGGTACGACGCCGTCGTCGCCGAGGCCGCGGCCGGCGGCGCCGGCACCGCCGCCCTCGTCAGCCACGGCGCCGCGATCCGCCTGTGGACCGCCGCCCGCGCCGACAACGTCGACGTCGCCTTCGCCGCCGCCCGCCCCCTCCACAACACCGGCGTGATCGTCCTGGAGGGAACCCCGGCCGACGGCTGGAAGACGATCTCCTGGCAGGGCGCCGCGGTGGAACCGGCCGGAGAGCCCGGCCCGACGGGAGAACCCCTCGACGCGGCCCGATGACCGCCCCGGCACCGAACGCCGCCCGATAAGCGTTTGCCCTGTTCACCGCCCACCCCGCACAATGCCAGGTCATGGGACATCTGGAAGCCGCACACCTCGAGTACCACCTCCCCGACGGGAGGACCCTCCTCGGGGACGTGTCCTTCCGCGTCGGCGAAGGCTCCGCCGTCGCCCTGGTCGGCCCGAACGGCGCCGGCAAGACCACCCTGCTGCGGCTGATCTCCGGCGAGCTGAAACCCCACGGCGGCACCGTCACCGTCACCGGCGGCCTCGGCGTCATGCGCCAGTTCGTGGGCTCCGTACGCGACGAGACGACCGTACGCGACCTGCTCGTCTCCGTCGCCCCGCCCCGCATCCGCGAAGCGGCCAAGGCCGTCGACGACGCCGAGCACGCGATCATGACCGTCGACGACGAAACCGCCCAGCTCGCCTACGCCCAGGCCCTCGCCGACTGGGCCGAGGCCCGCGGCTACGAGGCCGAGACCCTGTGGGACGTGTGCACCACCGCCGCGCTCGGCATGCCCTACGACACGGCCCAGTGGCGGCAGGTGCGCACCCTCTCCGGCGGCGAGCAGAAGCGCCTCGTCCTCGAAGCCCTGCTGCGCGGCACCGACGAGGTCCTCCTGCTGGACGAGCCCGACAACTACCTCGACGTACCCGGCAAACGCTGGCTTGAGGAGCAGCTGAAGCAGACCCGCAAGACGGTCCTGTTCGTCTCCCACGACCGCGAACTCCTCGCCCGCGCCGCCGAGAAGATCATCTCCGTCGAACCGGGCCCGGCCGGCGCCGACGCCTGGGTGCACGGCGCCGGCTTCGCCACCTACCACGACGCCCGCCGCGAACGCTTCGCCCGCTTCGAGGAACTGCGCCGCCGCTGGGACGAGAAACACGCCCAGCTCAAGAAGCTCGTGCTGAGCCTCCGCCAGGCGGCCACCGTCTCCCACGAGCTGGCCTCCCGCTACGCCGCCGCACAGACCCGACTGCGCAAGTTCGAGGAGGCCGGCCCGCCCCCGGAGCCGCCCCGCGAACAGGACATCACCATGCGCCTCAAGGGCGGCCGCACCGGTGTAAGGGCCGTCACCTGCAAGGGACTTGAACTGACGGGCCTGATGAAACCCTTCGACCTGGAGGTCTTCTACGGCGAACGGGTCGCGGTCCTCGGCTCCAACGGCTCCGGCAAGTCCCACTTCCTGCGCCTCCTCGCCGGCGACGACGTGGCGCACACGGGGGAGTGGAAACTCGGCGCACGCGTCGTCCCCGGCCACTTCGCCCAGACCCACGCCCACCCCGAACTCCACGGCCGCACCCTCCTCGACATCCTGTGGAAGGAACACGCCCAGGACCGGGGCCCGGCCATGTCCCGGCTGCGCCGCTACGAGCTGACCCAGCAGGCCGAGCAGGCCTTCGACCGGCTCTCCGGCGGCCAGCAGGCCCGCTTCCAGATCCTCCTGCTGGAGCTCGCCGGCGCCACCGCGCTGCTCCTCGACGAGCCCACCGACAACCTCGACCTGGAATCGGCCGAGGCCCTCCAGGAAGGCATGGAGGCCTTCGACGGCACGGTCCTCGCCGTCACCCACGACCGCTGGTTCGCCCGCTCCTTCGACCGCTACCTCGTCTTCGGCACCGACGGCCGCGTCCGCGAGACCCCGGAACCCGTCTGGGACGAACGCCGCGTCGAACGCGCCCGCTGACCCCCCCGCACCCCGCGCCCCCGGGCCTTCGCAGGCTCAGGGCGCGGGATCTTCGTATGGTGGATGGCAGGAACCCCGGCCTCCCGGGATCCTCCCGGCAGCACGCTCGGGGCCGGGACCACGGACACGACGAGCGGGGCACCACCATGACCGGAGTCGACCCCAGCCGACTGGACGACCAGCAGCTCATGAAAGAGCTGGAGACGATCCACCGCACGCGCCACGACACCCTGCTGTACGGCTCCAACGACGCGCTGCGCGCCCACAACGAGCGCATGGCGCAGCTGGAGGGCGAGTACCTGCGCCGCAACCCGCGCCGCCTCGTCAGCGCGGGCCGCACCCGCGAGGGCGCCCGCGACCGCTGCTGCGGCGAGACCACGACCCCGCGCACCGCCGGCGCCTGACCGCCACCCCGCGCCCACACCCCGCGCCCACACCCGGGGCCGCCCCTGCCCGGCCTTCGCCTCCACCTGCCCGCGCCGGAACCCTGCCGCGCCGGTCGCCGACCGCGCCGTACCGCGCCGCGCGGTGCCGTACCGGACACCGCCGCACCCCTCCCGCGCGCCCGGCCGCTCCCTCGCCCCGCGACCGCAGGCCCGCGGCACGGCAGAGCCTCCTCGCCGGGCCCCGGCAGGGACACCGGCGCCGGCCGTCCGCCCCTGCCGGCCGCCGACCGCGCCCTACCACCACGTGTCCGCCCCCGCACCGCCCCGAACAGGCGCCGCGCCCCCGTCACCCGGCTGGGCGTCCCCGTCCCGCGAATGGGGTCCGGCGACGCGCGGTCCGGCGCGGCACGGGCTGTGATGGCAACCAGGGCACACCCCGTGCCCCCGGCCCCGTGCCCGTGGCGCCGTCCGGCAGCGCCCGCCGTACACGCGGGTCCGCCGATCCGCCGCAGCCCGTCGAGGAGCCCGTCCCATGCGCCGCACCGCCCGTGCCCTGTCCGTCGCCCTCGCCGCCGGTGCCGCCCTGTTCCTGCCCGGCCCCACCGCCACCGCCGCCCCGGCCGGCCCCCTCCCCACCGTCGTCGCCGCGAACTGCGACACCACGACCGGCACCTCGCCCGGCAACGCCACCGGCCCTCCTCCGCCCGGCAACGCGACCGGCCCCATGACGGGCCCGATGACCGGCGGCGGGACCGGTGGGGGGTCCGGCGGCGGGACCGGCTCTATGTCCGGCGCCGCGACCGGCCCCACGACCGGTGGCGCGACCGGCTCTTTGTCCGGCGCCGCGACCGGTCCTTTGTCCGGCGGCGCCACCGGCCCTCCGGCCGGCGGCGTGACCGGCCCAATGTCCGGTGGCGCGACCGGCTCTTTGTCCGGCGGTGTGACCGGCCCCTTGCCCGGCTCCGCCACCGACCCCTTGTCCGGTGGCGCGACCGGCCCGTCGTTCGGCGCCGGCGCTGCGGCCGGCCCTCTGCCCGACCCCGCCAGTGACCCGCTGCCCGGCGCAATCGAGGCCCCGGCCCAGCTCTTCCCCGAAACCAAACCCTGCGCCGACAGCGGCGGCACCCAGTGCCGGCCCGGGGACGCCTCCTGCCGGGAGAGCACCGGCTGCCGGGACGGCGAGTCCTGCGCCGACCGCACCCCGTGCCGCGACACCGCACCGTGCCAGAGCGGCGGACGCGACTGCCTCACCAGCGGGAGCGGAAGCGCGAGCGGGAGGGGAGGCGTCACCGGAAGCGGCGCCTGCTCCGACACGGACACCCACACCCATACCTGCACCGAGCCCAGCGACCCCCGGCACGACTCCCCGCACGCCGCCCCGTCGCACGGCACCCCGTCCCGCGACGGCGACGACTGCGCCCCGGCCGGCGTGCAGCACGGTGTCGAGGCCGGGCAGGGCGGCAGCTTCACCGGCTCCGTCCCCGCCCTCGTCGCCGGCGGCGTCCTCATCGCCGCCGCCTGCGCCGGGGCCGGCCACCGGCTCCACGGCCACCGGCGCGCGGTGGGCCGCCCCACCGGAGGATGACCGGGGCAACGCCCGCACCGCTCACAGGCGCCCGCCCGCCGGGTACACCCACCGGAGACCGGCCCCCCTCCCGCGCCGGCCGCCGTACCCCGCGACCCCGGACAGCGGACTGCACAGCAGCCCACGACGAGCCCACGACGACCCATCACGGACTGCGCGGAGGCGGACATGCGGCGGACGGACCCCGAGGGCCACGGCCCCGTCCGCTACGGCCCGCCCCTGCCCGGCGACGGCCTGCCCGTCCTCCCCGAACTCATCGCCGTACTCGCCGCCGCCGCCCGCCGCACCGACGCCCAGCCCGTCGGCGGCGCCCCCGGCCTCCTCGAAGCGGCCTGCGGCTACTGGACCCGGCGCGGCCTGCCCACCGTCCCCGACCAGGTCGCCGCCGGCCCCGGCGCCCCCGCCCTGCTCCTCGCCCTCACCGCCGCGCTCGCCTCGGACGGCGCCGACGTCCTCGTACCCCGCCCCTGCGCCGCCTGGTGGGCGCCCTACGCGCGGATCCTCGGCCGGCCCGTCTACCACGTGCCCACCCCCGCCGAGAGCGGCGGCGTCCCCGACCCCTACGCCCTGCTGGAGACCGTCCGCCGGGTCCGCACCGAGGGCGGCGACCCCCGGCTGCTCGTGCTGTCCGTCGCCGACGACCCCACCGCCACCGTCGCCGCCCCCGAACTCCTCCACGAGACCGTCGAAGCCGCCACCTCCGAAGGCCTGCACATGGTCAGCGACGAGACCTGGCGCGACACCCTGCACGACCCCCACGACACCGTCCTGCTCAGCCCCGCCGAGATGCGCCCCGACCGGGTCACCGTCGTCACCGACCTCGCCGGCTCGCTGCTGCCCCCCGGCTGGCCCGCCGCCGTCGCCCGCTTCCCCGCGACCGGACCCGGACTCCACCTCCACGCGCGCGTGCTCGACATCCTCACCGCACTCGGCGCCCGCGTCGCCGCCCCCGTCGCCGCCGCGGCCGGCTACGCCCTCGACGAACCCCCGCCCGTCACCGAGCGCCGCGAGCACACCGTACGACTCCACGCGCGCGTGGCCGCCGCCGCGCACGCCGCGCTCGTCGCCGCCGGTGCCCTCGCCCGCCCCCCGCAGGCCGGCCGCCACCTCTACGCCGACCTCGGCCCCCTGCGCGCACCCCTCGCCGCCCAAGGAGTAGGCGACGCCCAGGAGTTGGAGGACTTCCTCACCACCCGCCTCGGCATGCCTGCACCCGGCGGCCACCGCTTCGGCGACGACCTCGCCGCCCTGCGCGTACGCCTCGCCACCGGCCCCCTGCTCGGCACCACCGACGACGAACGCGCGGAATGCCTCACGTCCCCCACACCGTTGGAACTGCCGCACGTGCACCGCGCGTTGATCTCCTTGACATCGCTCCTCGACGATCTCCGCGACGAAGCCCAGCGACGGGAGTCTCCTCGATGACGCAGCAGACGCAGCAGACTCAGCAGACGCACGGACCCGGATCGCCCACGACGACCTCGCCCACGCCCCCCGCGCCTGCCGCGTCTCCCGCGGCACCTCCGGCCACGACCGCCGTCACCGTGGCCGCACCGACACCCCTCGCCCCCTCCGTCCCGCCCCTCGCCGAGCCCCGCCCCCTGGGCGAACACCGCGTGTGGCCACGGACGTTCCACGACCGGCTCACCGCCCCGCTTCCCGGCCTCAGAGCGATGGCCCGCTTCGCCCGCGAAGGCGCCGTGCGCCCCGGCACCGAAGGCCTCGCCGACCGCCCCCTGCTCCCCGTCGAACCCGGCCCGCTGCCCCGCCCCGACACCCACGCCCTCGCCGTCACCTGGGCCGGACACGCCAGCTGGATCGTCCGCATCGGCGGCCTGACCGTCCTCACCGACCCCGTCTGGTCCCGCCGTATCTTCGGCACCCCCGCCCGCATCACCCCCGTCGGCGTCCCCTGGGACAACCTGCCCCGCATCGACGCCGTCGTCATCAGCCACAACCACTACGACCACCTCGACGCCCCCACCCTGCGCCGACTCCCGCGCACCACACCGCTGTTCGTCCCCGCCGGACTCGCCCGCTGGTTCAGGCGCCGCCGCTTCACCCACGTCACCGAACTCGACTGGTGGGAGGGCGCCGAACTGGCCGGAGTCCGCTTCGACTTCGTCCCCGCCCACCACTGGTCCAAGCGCACCCTCACCGACACCTGCCGCAGCCTGTGGGGCGGCTGGATCCTCACCGGCGCCGACGGCCGGCGCCTCTACTTCGCCGGCGACACCGGCTACGGCCACTGGTTCTCCCGCATCGGCCGCCGCTACCCCGGCGTCGACCTCGCCCTCATGCCCATCGGCGCCTACGACCCCCGCTGGTGGCTCAGCGACGTCCACTGCGACCCCGAGGAAGCCGTCGAGGCCACCCTCGACCTCGGTGCCCCCCGCATGGCACCCATGCACTGGGGCACCTTCGTCCTCTCCGCCGAACCGGTCCTCGAACCGCTCACGAGAGTGCGGGTGGCCTGGGAAAGAGCGGGACTGGAGAGGGAAGACCTGTGGGATCTGCCGATCGGCGCCTCAAAGGTGCTGCATCACAACGCCCCGACAGCGGCACGGGGAACTGCGCGAGAAACCACGACAAACCCGTAGCCCGAAGACGACCGCACCACGACAGCGCTACCGAAACCGCCGCACCACACTCGGCACCCCACTGACCACCACCGTCAGCGCCACCGCCACCACAACCCCCTCCCAGGGCTCACTGAACAACGAACCCCCCAGGATCCCGATGACTTGATACGTCGCTGTCCACGCCAGACACGCCGCCACATTCCCCCGGCCGAACCGCCCGAGCGGCCAATCAGCCATCAGACAAGCCAACATCACCGGAATCCGACCGGCTGGCACCAGCCGGGACAACACCAGCACCGCAACACCGTGCCCGGCCAGCCTCCCCCTCGCCGAAGCCAGCGCGGCGTCCGGCGCCCGCGACCGGATCGCCTCCAGCCACCGCGACCCGCCCCGCGACCGCATCCCACGCCGCCCCAGCCAGTACAACGCCCCGTCCCCCAGGAACGCCGCCGACGACGCCGTCACGAACACCAGCGCCAACGAGAACGGCGCCGTCTGATGGAACGCCACCACCGCCGCCGAACTCACGAGCGCCCCCGTCGGCACCACCGGCACCAGCGCCCCGATCAACACCAGCAGGAACAGCGACGGATACCCGATAGCCTGCTGCGTCGACTCTGGCGGAACCACCGGTACCGCAGGCGCCGACGCGGCCGCCCACACCCCGGCGGACACCGGCAGGCTCACCGCGCGACCTCCAGCCGCACACTCTCCCCGTGCCCCAGCCTGCACACCACCACCTGCGGCGCCACCACCCCCGCCAACCGCACGAACTCGTCCCCCGGCGCGGAGAACTCGTGCGGCCGCACCGCATCCATCCCGATCGGCCAGTACGTCCCGTAGTGCACCGGAACCGCCAGCCGCGGCGCCAGCCGGGCCAGCGCCCGCGCCGCCCGCCCCGCATCCAGATGCCCCTCACCCAGGAACGGCCCCCAGCCGCCCACCGGCAGCAACGCCACGTCCACCGCCCCGACCCATTCCGCCATCGCGTCGAACAACCCCGTGTCCCCCGCGAAGTACGTCCGCGCCTCCCCCTCCACGACATACCCCAGCGCGGGCGCACGACGCGGCCCCACCGGCAACCGCCGCCCGTCGTGCGCCGCGGGCACCACCCGGATCCGCACCTCACCGACGCACACCTCGTCCCCCGGCACCACCTCGGTCACCCGCAACTGCCGCAGCCGGCGCAACACCGGCACCGCCCGCGGCGCACCCCGGGGCACGAGCAGGCGCGTACCTGGCGCGAGCGACGCCAGCGAGGGCACATGCAGATGATCGGCGTGCAGATGGGACACGAGCACCACGTCCGCGCGCCGGGCCCCGGCCGGCGGTACGTCCCCCCGGCGCCGCCGCAGATGCGCGAGCCGGCGCGCGAACAGAGGATCGGTCAGCACCCGTGTGCGCGCATCCTCGATCGTGCAGGTCGCGTGACCCCACCAGGTGATCTCCACCGGCACCTTCTTCCGCCTCCTTCACGCGACTCCCCGAAGCCTACGGGCAGGAGTAGGGTCGGCGGCGAAACCCGGAGGTGAGGGGGGACGCCATGGGACAACCGCAGGCCGCCTCCGGCATGCCCGCGCCCGTACGGGTCACCGCCATCGCCAGCCTGACCCCGCTGGAGGAACTGGAGGCCGACCCCTTCCTCGTCGACGCCCGCAGCCAGCACGCCATGTGCGCCCGCTGGGCCGCCGAGCACGGATACGTCGTCGCCCGCGAACTCCTCGTCGGCGGCCTGCGCTTCGACCACTGCGCCCTGTGGGACGGCGTCCGCCCCGGCATCGACGTGTTCGTCGCCCCCAGCCTGCGCGTCCTGCGCCGAGCCCTGTCCTCCGTCGAGGCCTTCACCGCCGAATGCGCCCGGCGCGGAGTGCGCGTGGAGACGGCCGACCGCGCCGAACCGGCCTACGACGCCCAGATGAAGGCCCGCGTTCACCGCCGGCTGTCCATGCCGACCGCCGGCTACGACGGCCGCTGAGCCGTTGCCGAGCCGCACAGCCACAGGCCGGCGCCCCCGGACCGGTATGACAAGGTGGAGCGGGGCCCGGCCGTCGAGCGGGCCGGGACGTGGGGTGGACAGGGCGTGCGTGGCGTACGAGGCGTTCCGTGGCGGCGGGTCGCCGGTCAGATCGGACGGAGCACCACCGTATGGGCGGCCTCCACCCTCACCATGCTGGCCCTCGCCGCCCTCCTGCCCGACTTCCAACTCCAGTCCGCCGACGGCGACAGCGCCACCCGGATCGCCATCACCGCCGCCTGCGGCGCCGGCGCCTTCGGCGTCCTGTCGGCCGTCGTCTGGCCACTCCTGGTCCGGCTCCTGCTCCTCGTCCCCGCCCTCTTCCTCGGCCTGCTCGTCTTCGTCCTCAACGGCTCCCTGCTGCTGCTCGCCCTGCGCATCAACCCCTCCGGCCGGGGCGCGGCCGCCCCGGAGACCGCGGTCATCGTGGCCGCCGTGATGTCCGCCGTCGCCTCGGCCACCGGCGCGGCCCTCGCCGTACGCGACGACGAGGCCTACCGCCGCCGCCTGCACCGCCTCGCCGCCCGCCGCCGCAGATCCGACCCACCCTGCCCCACCACCCCCGGTCTGGTCTTCGTCCAACTCGACGGCGTCGGCCACGACGTCCTGACGGCGGCGGTCGGCAAGGGGCTGATGCCGACGGTGGCCGGGTGGCTGGCGACGGGCGACAGCGCGCCGTCGACGGTTGACGTGTCGGCAGTCGACGGTGTGCAGTCGACGGTGGATGCGTCGGGGGTCGACGGTATGCAATCGACGGTCGACGCGCGGCTGGTCGACCGTATGCATGCGACGGTCGACGCGCGGCCGGTCGACGGTATACGGTCCACGGTCGACCGTCGCCCTGTCGACGGCGGACAGGAGACAGCCGACGGTCGAACGTCGACAGTCGACGGTCGATCGCATACACCCACAGCCGCAGCCCCACCTCCACCGCCAGCCACCCACCGCCTCACCCCCTGGCGCACCGACTGGTCCAGCCAGACCGGCGCCAGCCAGCTCGGCATTCTCCACGGCAGCACCTTCGACGTGCCGGCGTTCCGCTGGTACGAGAAGGACCGCGGCGAGGTGATGGTGTGCAACCGGCCGACGAGCGCCGCCGAGCTGCAGCGCCGCGCCGCCGTGCACACCGGCGACGGCGGACTGCTCACCATCGACGGCGCCAGCCGCGGCAACCTCTTCAGCGGCGGCGCCGGCGAGCAGGCCCTCGTCCTGTCCATCGCCGCCCGCCGACGGGGCAGGGAGAACCGGTCTCGCGCCGGTTACTTCGCCTACTTCTCCGACCCCGCCAACGCCGTACGCACCGCCCTGTCCTTCGGCGCCGAAGTCGCCCGCGAGGTCGGCCAGTCCGTCCGGGCCCGGCTGCGCGGACAGCGTCCCCGGGTCGGCCGCGGCGGCCTCTACCCCCTCGTGCGGGCCTTCGCCACCGTCGTCGAGCGGGACGTCGTCGTCGCCGCGGTGATGGGCGACATGCTCGCCGGGCGCACCGCCGTCTACGCCGACCTGGTCGCCTACGACGAGGTCGCCCACCACTCCGGCCCGCACAGCCGGGACGCCGAGAAGGTGCTGCAACGCCTCGACCGCGCCCTCGCCCTGCTCCAGCGGGTCGCCGAACACGCCCCCCGCCCCTACCGCCTCGTCGTCCTCTCCGACCACGGCCAGAGCCCCGGTGAGACCTTCCACGGCCGCTACGGCCTCACCCTCGGCGACCTCGTCCGCGCCGGCTGCGGACTGCCCGTGCCGCGCCGCGCGGGACGTACCCGCAGCGGCGCCGAGGCCCGGGCCGCCGTGCGGGCCGCGCTGCGCCGGCCGGTGGAGGAGACGGGCGAGCAGCACCGTCCCGCCCGCACCCTCCGGGCGGGCGGACCCCCCGATCGCCCCGCCCCCGGCTCCGAGCCGATCGTGCTGGCCTCCGGCAACCTCGGCCTGATCTCCTTCCCGGACGTGCACCACCGCATGACCCGGGAGGAGATCGACGCCCGCCACCCTGCCCTGCTCACCACCCTCGCCCACCACCCCGGCATCGGCTTCCTGCTGGTGCGCAGCGCGGAGCACGGCGGTGTGGTGCTGGGCGCGCACGGCGCCGAGGTCCCGCTGGCCGACCTGGACGACGCGTCCGGGCCGCTGTCCGGCTTCGGGCCCGGCGCCGCCGACGCCGTCCGGCGCACCCACTCCTTCCCGCACACCGCCGACATCATGGTGAACTCCGCGTACGACCCGGCCGGCGGCGAGGTGCTCGCCTTCGAGGAGCAGATCGGCTCCCACGGCGGCCTCGGCGGCGCCCAGTCCCGCCCGTTCCTGCTCTCCCCGCTCGACCTGTCCGCACCGGCCGCGGACCGTGAGGAACTCGTCGGCGCCGAGCAGGTGCACCACGTACTGCGCCGCTGGCTGCGCGAGCTGAACGGCCCCGAGGTCCCGCTCACCACCGTCACCGAGGAGGAGGAACAGGCGGCCTGAACACCGCGCAAGGCCCGGCGGAACGCACCGTCACCTTCCGTTCACCACGTGTGGGCCGGTCTTCGGCATGCGGCGGGCCCGGATGTGATCGGATGGGGACACGGAACCCGGAAACGGCACCCGGAAACGGGACCGACCACCCGCGAAAGGAACCACCGTGGCCACCACGCGTACCGCGCACACCGTCTGGGAGGGCGAGCTGCTCACGGGCAGCGGCACCGTCACCTTCGACTCCTCCGGCATCGGCTCGCAGCCGGTGTCGTGGCCGTCGCGCGCCGAGCAGGCGAACGGCAAAACCAGCCCCGAGGAGCTGATCGCCGCCGCCCACTCCAGCTGCTTCTCCATGGCCCTCTCGCACGGCCTGACCGGCGCCGGCACCCCGCCCACCCGCCTGGAGACCAAGGCCGACGTGACCTTCCAGCCGGGCGAGGGCATCACCGGCATCCACCTCTGGGTGCGCGGCGAGGTCCCCGGCCTCGACGAGGAGGGCTTCGCCTCGGCCGCCGAGGACGCCAAGAAGAACTGCCCGGTCAGCCAGGCTCTGGCCGGTACGACCATCACGCTCTCGGCCGAGCTGGCCTGACGCCCCCGCGCCGTCCGGTGCCGCGTCCCGTCCCGGGGGCGCGGCACCGCCGTTCCCGCAGACCGAGCGCGTCCGGGGTCCGCCATCCGGTATCCCGCCATTGACACCGCCGTACGCACGTCATGTGCTGGGAGTGCCGAAGGACGCCCTGGCGCGAGCGGAAGGGGACGGATCATGGCACGTGCGGTCGGGATCGATCTCGGGACGACGAACTCGGTGGTGGCCGTTCTGGAGGGCGGCGAGCCCACCGTCGTCACCAACGCGGAGGGCGCGCGGACCACGCCGTCGGTGGTGGCGTTCGCGAAGAACGGGGAGGTGCTGGTCGGCGAGGTCGCCAAACGGCAGGCCGTGACGAACGTGGAGCGCACCGCCCGCTCGGTGAAACGGCACATGGGCGACGCCGCCTGGCGCTTCCCGGACAGCGGTACGGTCGACGGTTCCCGGCTGCGCGCGCAGGAGCTGTCGGCGCGGGTGCTGCAGAAACTGAAGCGGGACGCGGAGGCCTACCTCGGCGAGGACGTCTCGGACGCGGTGATCACCGTGCCCGCGTACTTCGACGACGCCCAGCGCCAGGCCACCAAGGAGGCCGGGGAGATCGCCGGCCTGAAGGTGCTCAGGATCATCAACGAGCCCACCGCGGCCGCCCTCGCCTACGGCCTGGACCGGGGCGAGGAGCAGACGGTCCTGGTCTTCGACCTCGGCGGCGGCACCTTCGACGTGTCCCTGCTGGAGATCGGCGACGGCGTCATCGAGGTGAAGGCCACCAACGGTGACACGCACCTCGGCGGCGACGACTGGGACCAGCGGATCGTCGATCATCTGACGAAGCGGTTCAAGGCCGGGCACGGCATCGACCTGGGCGCCGACAAGATGGCCGTGCAGCGGCTGCGGGAGGCCGCCGAGAAGGCCAAGATCGAACTGTCGTCGTCC
Source organism: Streptomyces sp. NPDC055966 (assembly GCF_042269865.1). NCBI lineage: Bacteria > Bacillati > Actinomycetota > Actinomycetes > Kitasatosporales > Streptomycetaceae > Streptomyces > Streptomyces sp. NPDC055966. The sequence continues at coordinate 325,003 of NZ_JBHJYK010000007.1, read as the reverse complement.
TCCGAGACCACGGTCAACCTGCCCTACATCACCGCCTCCGCCGCGGGCCCGCTGCACCTGGAGGAGAAACTGACGCGGGCCCAGTTCCAGGAGCTCACCGCGGACCTGCTCGACCGCTGCAAGCAGCCCTTCCATCAGGCGGTGCAGGACGCGGGCATCGAGCTGTCCGCGATCGACCACGTCATCCTCGTCGGCGGCTCGACCCGGATGCCCGCCGTCACCGACCTCGTGCGCGAACTCACCGGCAAGGACCCGCACAAGGGCGTCAACCCCGACGAGGTCGTCGCCGTCGGCGCCGCCCTCCAGGCGGGCGTGCTGCGCGGTGACGTCAAGGACGTCCTCCTCCTCGACGTCACCCCGCTCTCCCTCGGCATCGAGACCAAGGGCGGCATCATGACCAGGCTGATCGAGCGCAACACCACGATCCCGACGCGCCGTTCGGAGATCTTCACCACCGCCACCGACAACCAGCCCTCGGTCGGCATCCAGGTCTACCAGGGCGAACGCGAGATCGCCGCCTACAACAAGAAGCTCGGCGTCTTCGACCTCACCGGACTGCCGCCCGCCCCGCGCGGCGTCCCGCAGATCGAGGTGGCCTTCGACATCGACGCCAACGGGATCATGCACGTCTCCGCCAAGGACCTCGCCACCGGCCGCGAGCAGAAGATGACCGTCACCGGCGGCTCCGCCCTGCCCAAGGACGACATCGACCGCATGATGCGCGAGGCGGAGCAGTACGCCGAGGAGGACCGCCGGCGCCGGGAGGCCGCCGAGACCCGCAACCAGGCCGAACAACTCGTCTACCAGACCGAGAAGTTCCTCCACGACAACGAGGACCGCATCCCCGCCGACACCAGGTCGCAGGTCCAGGAAGCGGCCACGGAACTCAAGGGCCTCCTGGACCGGAACGCGGACACCGGCGAACTGCGCACCGGCGTCGAGAAACTCGCCACCGTCAGCCAGAAGATGGGCCAGGCCATGTACGCGAACACCTCCGCCGGCACCGGCGAACCGGGCCCGGCCACGGAACAGGAGACTCCCGCCGGTGAGGAAGGCGTGGTGGACGCGGAGATCGTGGACGAGGACAGGGACACCAAGGGGGGCGCGGCCTGACTCCTCAGCCGCCCTCGGCCCCGGCGCTCCGGGTGGGCCGGCTGCCGGGGAGCACCGGCACGTCCGCCACGAGACGTGTCCTCGGCCGGAGCGTGAACAGGTATACGAGCAACAGGATCCCGCAGGGGGCGGTCCGTACGGGATGTCACAGGTCCCGTACGGGATGCCGCAGGTCCCGGACGCGGGTCACAGGGCCTCGCGGAACTCCCGCAGCAGGGTCTGTGTGCGCTGCGCCGACGCGGCCCGGACCGTCATGTGGTCCAGCACCTCCAGATGTGCGGCCACCTCGCGACGGGAGTCCAGGTACAGCGCGCCGGTCAGATACTCGGTGAACACCATGTCCGGCAACTCCGGCTCGGCGAACCGGAACAGCGTGAACGGAGCGTACGTCCCCGGGTGCGGGCCCGCCGAGAACTCGGCGATCTGCAGCGTGACCCGGTCCCGCCCGGCGAACTCCAGGAGCTTGTCCAGCTGGTCGCGCATCACCTCGCCGCGCATGCTCACCGGGCGGCGCAGCACCGTCTCGTCCATGATCACCCACAGGTGGGGCGGGTCGTTCCGCTCCAGCAGCCGCTGTCGCTCCAGGCGCAGCGACACATGCCGTTCCACGGTGTGCGGCGAGGTCTGCCCGACCGTGCCGGCTTCCATCACCGCGCGTGCGTACTCCTCGGTCTGGAGCAGGCCGGGTACGAAGTGCGGCTCGTAGGAGCGGATGATCCGGGCGGCGCCCTCCAGGCTGACGTACATGCTGAACCAGTCCGGCAGCACGTCGTGGAACCGCTGCCACCAGCCCGGCTGGTTCGCCTCCTCGGCCAGCCGCACGAACGCGGCCGCCTCCTCCTCGGGCACCCCGTAGGTCTCCAGCAGTACCTGCACGTAGGGGATCTTCAGGGCGACGTCGGCCATCTCCATGCGCCGTACGGTCGCCGACGCCACCCGCAGGACTCGGGCGGCCTCGTCCCGGGTGAGGGCCGCCGCCTCGCGCAGCTCCTGCAACCGCTTGCCGAGCACCACCTGGCCCACGGTGGGCGCAGCCCGCCGCTCACTCACGCCACGCCTCCCCTACGCGCCGAAGTACGCGGGCAGTCTGCCACGTGATCGCCTCTCGCACACGGGTCCGAGGGCATCAAGATGGCCGACGAACGCCGGGGCAGCGGGGGAGAAGCGTGGTAGGGGCAGGCAGGGGACTGGTATGGGCGGTCAACCGGCCATCGTGTGCAGGTACTTGGCGGTGGCCGGATCCGCGGGCAGGAACGTCTCGATGGCGAGTTCGGCGACCGTGACGTCCATCGGCGTGTTGAAGGTGGAGATCGACGACACGAACGACAGGATCCGGCCGTCGTGCTCGATACGCAACGGCAGCGCGAAGTACGCGACCGGGTCCGCCGGTTCACCGTCCCCGCCGTCTTCGACGTCGCCCCGCGCGCTCTCGGGCACCGGGTAGCCCGCCACCTCCTCGTACAGGGCGCGCAGCCGCTCCGAGCGCTGCAGGGCGATCTGCCGCTCCATCTGCTCCAGCAGATGCCCGCGCCAGGCACGCAGGTTGCGGATGCGCGGCGCCAGCCCCTGGGGGTGCAGGGTCAGCCGCATCGCGTTCGGCGCCGGTGCCAGCAGCTTCTCCGGCACCCCGTCCAGCAGCATCGCGATGCCCCGGTTCGCGGCCACGACCGTGTAGCAGGCGTCGACCACCAGCGCGGGGTAGGGCTCGTAGCACTGGATGAGGTGTTCCAGGCCGGCCCGCAGCGCGTCCAGCGCCGGGTCGTCCAGCGGGGTCTCCGGGTAGTGCGGGGCGTAACCGGCCGCCAGCAGCAGGGAGTTGCGCTCGCGCACCGGCACGTCCAGATGCTCGGCGAGTCGCAGCACCATCTCCTCGCTCGGCCGCGACCGGCCGGTCTCGACGAAACTGATGTGCCGCGCCGACGAGTCGGCGCGCAGCGCCAGCTCCAGCTGCGAGACCCGGCGCCGCTCCCGCCAGGCGCGCAGCAGCGGGCCGACGCCCTTGTCGGCGGCGGTGACGGCGACGGGGGCGGTGGCGGACGCGGAAGGACCGGAAGCGACAATGGTCATACGTCCGACCGTAGTCGAGGAGCTGCTTCAGTTGAGCACGAACGAGCTGTGGCACACGACGTGGCGGTCCCCGTCCCTCCAGGCCGCGGCCGTCCACCGGGCCAGGGTGCGCGGCTGCCTCCTCGGCGGTGCGCTCGGTGACGCCCTCGGCTACCCCGTGGAGTTCTCCTCACTGGACCGCATCCGCGCCGCGCACGGTCCGCGCGGCGTCACCGGCCTCGTACCCGGCGCGCACGGAGCGGTCGGGCTGATCAGCGACGACACCCAGATGACCCTGTTCACCGTCGAGGCCCTGATCCAGGCGCACGCACGGCAGCGCGACAAGGGCATCGGCGGCGCCTGGCCACTGCTGCTGCGCCAGGCCTACGAGCGCTGGCTGGAGACCCAGTCCAAGCCCGGCCCCGACCAGCCCGTGCCGCAGCAGCCCGGCACACCGCCGCCCGCCGGACTGGTCGGCGAGGCCTGGCTGTACTCCCGCCGCGCGCCCGGGAACGCCTGCCTGTCCGGCGTCGCCCAGATGTACGCGCCCGACCCCGCGCTCCCGCTCGACGGCACACCGGGCCAGGTCAACCCCGACTCCAAGGGCTGCGGCACGGTCATGCGCTCGGCCCCCTTCGGCCTCGCGGCCCCCGCCGACGCGGCCTTCGCCATGGCGGCGCGCGGCGCCCAGATCACCCACGGCCACCCCACCGGCTACTACGCGGCCGGCGCGCTCGCCGCGATCGTCGCGCACCTGCTCGCCGGGGACTCGCTGGAAGGAGCGGTGCTGCGCACACTGCGGCTGCTGGAGCGGCACCGCGGCCACACGGAGACCACGGCCGCCCTGCGCGCCGCCCTCGACCTCGCCGACGACGGGGCACCGACCGCCGAGAAGACCGAGTCCCTCGGCGCGGGCTGGGTCGCCGAGGAGGCCCTCGCCATCGGCGTGTACTGCGCGCTCGCCGAGCCCGACGTCGAGCGGGCGCTGCTGCTCGCCGTCAACCACTCGGGCGACAGCGACTCCACCGGCTCGATCTGCGGCAACCTCCTCGGCGCGCTGCACGGCGACACCGGTCTGCCGCACGACTGGGTCGCCCGGGTGGAGGGCCGCCACCGGATCGCGGCCCTCGCCGACGACCTGGCGGCGGAGTGCGCACGGGCCTGACGTGGCAGGCTGAACGAGAACCGCCGACGCGAAGGGAGCCGAACGCCATGGCCGTTCAACCGCTGTCCCAGAAGGAGATCGAGGACCGGCTCGCGGAGCTGCCCGGCTGGTCGCTGGACGGGGACAAGCTCGCCCGCTCCTACCGGCTCGGGTCGCACGTCGCGGCGGCGGCGCTGGTCATGCACATCGCCGCGGTCCAGGACGAGCTGGACCACCACTCCGACCTCACTCTCGGCTACCACACCGTCTCCCTCACCGTGCACACACACAGCGCGGGCGGCGCCGTCACCGAGAAGGACTTCGCACTCGCCCGCAGGGTGGAGGACATCGCCCCAGGTCACGGCGCACACTGAGAAACGTGCTCGACTACGACAAGGAAGCCGACGCGTACGACGCGTCCCGCGGCGGCGAGGCCCGTGCCCACGCCGCCGCCGAAACGGTGCTCGGTCTGATCCCCGAGGGGCCGGGCCGGCTCCTCGACGTGGCCTGCGGCACCGGCATCCTCACCCGCCGGCTGGCCGCCGACCGCCCCGCATTGCGGGTGACCGGCGCCGACCTCACCGCCGAGATGGTCCGCAAGGCCGGGGCGAGACTCCCGGGCGCCGTCGTCCGCGCCGACAGCCGCCGCCTGCCCTTCCCCACCGGCACCTTCGACGCGGTCACCAGCGTCTGGCTGCTGCACCTGCTGGACGACGCCGGGGACGTCCGCGCGATCGTGGCCGAGTGCGCCCGCGTGCTGCGGCCCGGCGGGGTCTACGTCACCACCGTCGACAAGGCCGACGCGCACGACGTCGGCAGCGACATCGACACCGTCCTCGCCGGCCGCCCGCGCCGCCCCGCCCAGGACGCCGCCGCCACCGTCACCGCGCACGCCGTCCGGCACGGACTGGAGCCCGCCGGCGCGGGCGTGTTCCGCGGCGCCGGCCAGGGCCGCAGCCCGCGCACCACCATCGCCGACCTGCGCCGTGGCTGGTTCACCCAGCTGCCGCCGGGCGAGCCGCGCACCGAGCGGTTCGCCGCGCGCCTCGCCCGCCTCCCTGACCAGGACCGTCCCCGCCCGGACCCGGTGTTCGCCGTGCGGGCGTACCGCAAACCGGCGGCGTCGGCGGGGGAGGGCGTCCGGGCATGACGGAATGGCCGGGCGGCCCCCTGTGCGGGAGGGACCGCCCGGCCGTCGTCGCCCCCGTCTCCTGCGACGGGGCCGTGCACGCGGAGCGCCGGCGAGGACTATTCGAGGAGCTCCGCGTACGAGCCCATGGCCAGGGCGATGTCCGCCTCGGCCCAGAACCGGTGATAGGTGAACGTGGGCGCGGCGCCGCCCTTGAGGTAGGCCTCGATCTTCGACCAGGCCGGGTCGTTCTTGTAGAAGGACCGCAGCGAGGTGAAGGTGGCCGAGGAGTTGATCGCGTCGCCGTTCGGCATGGTGCCGCTCCAGCCGCTCGGCACGTACACGCTGTCGCCGAACCGGCTGTAGTCGGCGCGGGTCTCGGGGACGGCGATGCCGAGGCTGTCCTGGTCGTTGTTCCACATGCCGTCCAGCAGCGCCTTCGCCGTCGACTTGGCCGTCGCGTCACCGGACTTGGCGCCGTAGTACGTCAGCGTCTTCGCGTACGCCGCCGCCACGCCGACGTCGTCGGTGTAGTCGGCGACGGTGACGTGAAGGGAGCTGTTGGCGCCGGGACTCGACGGGTTCCAGGTGTCCGGCTGGCCGGACCACTGGAGGGTCGAGGGGATCCGGTAGGTGCCGTCGGGGTTGATCGTGGTCTGGGACAGCGCCCACTTCACCCACTTGTCGAGGACCGCCTTCGCGGCGGCGTTGCCCGTCTGCTGGTAGTACTCGGCGACCCGCTCCATCGACCACGCCTGGAAGCCGAACCACTGGTTGGACGGCGGGTCGTGGTAGACCGGCTCCCAGTCGTAGTACATGCCGTAGAAGGTCGGCGTGCCGGCCGGCGGGCTCGCGTACCGGCCCTGCCAGCTGTTGGTCGCGCCGCCCGCGATCGCGCCCTCGGACGACTGGAGCCACCGGTAGAACTCCAGCTGCCGCTGGAGCGACTTTCCCCAGTCCGAGGCGCCCGTCGCCGATTTGGGCTCCAGGTTCGGGTAACTGCTCAGCGCGTAGGCGGCCAGGGGGTTCTGGTAGCCGCCGTGGACATGGCTGGAGCCGATCCGCCAGGCCCAGCCCGCACTGGGGTCGGTGGCGCCGCCCCAGGCGTAGTACCAGGACAGCAGATAGTGCGAGGCGTCCTTGCCGGTGCCGGCCGCGCAGGTCGAGGGCCCCACACAGGTGCCGATCTTCTTGAAGTACTTGTCGTACATCGCGTACCGCAGGTAGTCGCCCATCTTCGCGGCCTTGGCGACCGTCGCGGACACCTCACCGCCCTTACCCTGCGCCTTGGCCCACACGTCCGCCCAGTACGCCGCCTGCACCGCGCGGGCGTCCGCGTCCGGGGCGTCGGTGTACTTCCACTGCTTCGCGTAGGAGTTGTCGCCGGTGAACAGGTCCAGGTAGCCGTTCTTTCCGCCGTACTTGAAGGCGTCGCAGGTCGGCTGTGGGACCGTCTCCCAGACCGACTCCTGCGGCCCGCGCTGGAAGGTGTTCAGATACGACGGCCCGCTCGCCGTCGGGCCGCCCTCGCAGGTGCCGCCGGGTGTGTCGCCGTAGCCGTAGACGTTGTCGACGTCCTCGATCCAGTGCATACCGTATACATCGTCCGTACCGTATGCAGTCTTCAGTTCACCGGCGATCGGATCCGATCCCACGGACACCGACGTGTCCAGCTTCGCCGGATACTGGTCCGGAGTGTCCTCCTCGGGCGCGTACGTCGCCGGCTTGGAGGCGTTGTAGAAGGAGTTCGCCGGCTGGTCGGCGTGCGTGGGGATCATGTACTTCTCCATGAGCGTCCACGCGCCGTTGAACTTCGACCAGTCACCGGTGACCTTGCCGTACATCGCCTGGAGCCAGAGCAGGTAGCTCCAGGCCTCCGACGTGGTCTCGTGGCCGTAGTCCGGGGCCTCGACGATCAGTGTCTCCACCGAGTGGTACGGGATGCCCTGAGGAGAGAAGTAACCGTTTGCGGGATCGGTGATCTTCCCGTACAGATCCAGGAAGCGCGCGTCGTACGTCTTCGCCGCCGCCAGTTCCGTCACGGTGACCGTGGCCCCCGCGTGGCCGTTCGCCGAGGCGGTGAAGGTCGCGGATCCGGTGCCGGAGGAGTCCGCCGAGACGGTGACCGGCTGAGCGGTGTCCCAGTTCGACGGCGTGAACGTCAGGGAGGAGCCTCCGCTCACGGACAGGCCGGTGTTGCCGCCCGTGCGGGCCACGCTCACCGTCACGTCCGTGCCCGGCTGCGTCGACAGCTTCACCCCGAACGTCCCCGACGTGCCCTGCTGGACGCCGAGTTGGGACGGCGAGGCCACCACGGAGGGTCCTGAGGCGACAGTAACGCCGACCGGCGTGGACTCGGCCGAGGCGCCCGTGCTGTCGTACGCCTTCGCCACCAGCGAATGACTGCCCACGGGCAGATCGGAGACGGACAGCGTGAACGGCGCGCTCGTGTCCGTCCCCAGGAGCGTGGTGTCGTCGTAGAACTCCACCTTGTCGATCGTCGCGCCGTCGGCGGCCGCCGCGGTCGCGGCCAGCGGGATCGCGTCCCCTCGCGTGTACACCGCGCCCGCGCTCGGGCTGGTCAGCACCGTGACCGGCGGCTGGTGCGCACCGGCGCAGGTCGTGCCGTTGACCGAGAAGGAGGTGGGGGCGGTGTTGGTGCCGCTGTAGGTGAACTGCGCGCCGGTGGTGACGGCGGCGCCTGCGGCGATGGCGGCGTTGTACGACGCGCTCTGCACGGAAACCGTCCCGCCGGACTGGGACCAGGTGCCGTTCCAGCCGTTCGTCAGCTTCTGATCGCCGGAGTAGGCGTACGACAGCGTCCAGCCGTCGATCGGGTCGGTGCCGCGGTTGGTGATCGTGAGGGCGGCGGTGAAGCCGGAACCCCAGTCGTTGGTCGTGTAGTCGACGCTGCACCGCACGGACGCCGCGTGCGCGGTCGTCGCGCCGGCGGCGAGCATCGACAGGGGCAGGGCGAACGCGGCCGCCACGGCGGTCCACCACCGCCGCACGGCTCTGTTTCTGCGTCTGGGTCTGCGTCCGGGATCCATGTGCTGGTTCCTCCTTTGGCGACTCGCGACATGCGGCTTGCGGCTCGGGAAGAAGTCAAGGCTTGAACCAGTGGGAGCGCTCCCATAGTGGGGACGACCCTGTGAACGGTCAAGGTGCTCGAAGAGTCGAAAAGATTCGACGGAAAGCCTTGAGGAAAAGTCAGCAACTCCCCTGGGCATCATGGCCAGTTGGCGCTACCTTCCATCGCACCAGTGGGAGCGGTTCCTGTCAGTCGACGCGCCGGTCACGGCGCGCGCCACTGCAAGGAGTCGCTCATGCGACACCCCCCGCGTTCAGTACTTTTAGCCGCCGCCGGGGCGACCGCGCTCATCGCGAGCGCCGTCGCCCCGGCCCTGTCGGCCCAGGGAGCCACACCCGCGTGCACGGTGGAGTACACGGTCACCAACCAGTGGGCGGGCGGCTTCCAGGGCTCCGTGAAAGTCACCAACAACCAAGCAGCGCTGGGCAGTTGGCGGATGTCCTTCGACTTCGCCGACGGCCAGAAGGTCACCCAGGGCTGGAACGCCGCATGGTCCCAGTCCGGCACCACCGTGACCGCGGCGAGCGAGACCTGGAACGCCTCCCTCGGCACCGGCGCCAGCGTCACCGCCGGCTTCCTCGCCGACTGGTCGGGCGGCAACACCGCACCCACGGCGTTCACGCTCAACGGTACGACCTGCAACGTCGATCCCGAGCCGCCGACCTCGCCGCCGCCCACGACCGGCACGGCACCCGCCCTCCATGTCTCCGGCACCGAGTTGGAGGACGCCTCCGGTGCGACCCACCGGCTGCTCGGCGTCAACCGCTCCGGCGGCGAGTTCATGTGCGTGCAGGGCCGCGGCATCTGGGACGGCCCGGTGGACGACGCCGCGATCAAGGCGATCGCCGACTGGAAGGCCGACGCCGTCCGCATCCCGCTCAACGAGGAATGCTGGCTCGGTCTTTCGAACATCAAGCCCGAGTACGGCGGCGCCAACTACATCAACGCCGTCAAGGACCTGGTGGCCCGCGTCGAGGCCCACGGCATGACCCCGATCCTCGACCTGCACTGGACCTACGGCCAGTACACCGGAAACTCCGCCGGCTGCTCCGACGTCCACGCCACCTGCCAGAAGCCCATGCCCGACGCGCAGTACAGCCCGCCGTTCTGGGCATCGGTGGCGAGCACCTTCAAGGACGACCCGGCACCCGTGTACGACCTGTTCAACGAGCCGTACCCGGACCGGGCGACCACCAGCACGACCGACGCCTGGAAGTGCTGGCGGGACGGCGGGAGCTGCCCCGGGATCCCGTACGCGGTCGCCGGTATGCAGGATCTCGTCGACAGTATCCGGAACGCCGGATCCACGAACGTCATCATGGCCGGCGGTCTGGCGTATGCGAACGACCTCAGCCAGTGGACCGCATACAGACCACAGGATCCTGTAGGCAATCTCGCCGCCGCCTACCACGGCTACAACTTCAACACCTGCGCGAACGAGAGCTGCTGGAACTCCACCCTCGCCCCGGTCGCGGCCCAGGTGCCGCTGGTCGCCGGGGAGATCGGTGAGAACACCTGCGCGCACGGCTTCACCGACCAGGTCATGAAGTGGTTCGACGACCGGAACCTGTCCTATCTGGGCTGGGCCTGGAACACCTGGGACTGCTCCTCGGGGCCGTCCCTGATCTCCGCCTACGACGGCACACCCACCGCCTACGGCATCGGACTGCGCGACCACCTGCGCGCCCTCAACCCGTAACACCCACCACGGAAGAAGGAACCCGCACACATGAGTCGTACCAGAACACCGTTACTCGCCGCCCTGGCGCTGGTCGCCGGCGCCTCCGGGACGGCACTCACCACCACCACCGCGGCCCACGCCGCGGCCGACGCGATCCCCTGCACCGTCGCCTACACGGTGCAGAACCAGTGGGACACCGGCTTCACCGCCGCCGTGACCGTCACCAACAACGTGGCGACCAAGTCGAGTTGGGCGGTGAAATGGTCGTACGCTGGTGACCAGAAGGTCACCAGCGGCTGGAACGCGCAGATCAGCCAGAGCGGCAGCGACGTCACCGCCACCAACGAGAGCTACAACGGCACACTCGCCACCGGCTCCTCGATCAGCTTCGGCTTCAACGGCACCTACAGCGGCACCGACACCTTGCCCACCACCTTCACCCTCGACGGCGTCACCTGCAACGTCGACGACGGCACCGGCGGGGGAGGCGGCACGGGCGGCGGCACCGGCGGCAGCGGCACCCGCGTCGACAACCCGTACGACGGCGCCAAGGTGTACGTGAACCCGGAGTGGTCGGCCAAGGCGGCCGCCGAGCCAGGCGGCACCCGCGTCTCCAACGAGCCGACCGGCGTCTGGCTCGACCACATCGCCGCGATCAACGGCGACAACGGCGGCATGAGCCTGCGCGACCACCTCGACGCCGCCCTCGCACAGAAGGGCAGCGGCCAGGAGGTCGTCCAACTGGTCGTCTACGACCTGCCCGGCCGCGACTGCTCCGCCCTCGCCTCCAACGGCGAACTCGGCCCGGACGACATCGGAAAGTACGAGAGCCAGTTCATCGACCCGATCGCCGCGATCCTCGCCGACCCCAAGTACGCCTCGCTGCGGATCGTCACCACGATCGAGCTCGACTCGCTGCCCAACCTCGTCACCAACACCGGCAGCCGCGCGACCGCCACACCCCAGTGCGACACCATGCTCGCCAACGGCAACTACGTGAAGGGCGTCGGCTACGCCCTCGCCAAGCTCGGCGCCATCCCGAACGTCTACAACTACCTCGACGCCGGCCACCACGGCTGGCTCGGCTGGGACGACAACTTCGCCGCCGCCGCGAACGTGTTCAAGCAGGCGGCCACCACCTCCGGCGCGACGGTCGACGATGTCCAGGGCTTCATCACCAACACCGCCAACTACAGCGCCCTGAAGGAGGACAACTTCGCGATCAACGACACCGTGAACGGCACCTCGGTCCGCCAGTCCAAGTGGGTCGACTGGAACCGGTACGCCGACGAGCTGTCCTTCGCCCAGGCCTTCCGCACCGAGCTGGTCTCGGTCGGGTTCAACTCGAACATCGGCATGCTGATCGACACCTCCCGCAACGGCTGGGGCGGCTCCGCCCGCCCGACCGGACCGGGCCCGAGGACCAGCGTCGACGCCTACGTCGACGGCGGCCGCTACGACCGCCGCATCCACGTCGGCAACTGGTGCAACCAGGCCGGAGCCGGCCTCGGCGAGCGCCCGCAGGCGAGCCCGGCCCCCGGGATCGACGCCTACGTGTGGATGAAGCCCCCGGGGGAGTCCGACGGCTCCAGCACCGCCATCCCGAACAATGAGGGCAAGGGCTTCGACCGGATGTGCGACCCGACGTACACGGGCAACGCCCGCAACAACAACAACATGTCGGGCGCGCTGCCGAACGCGCCGCTGTCCGGACACTGGTTCTCCGCCGAGTTCCAGCAGCTGATGCAGAACGCCTACCCGCCGCTGCCGTAACCGGTCGCGTAACAGCTGCCGTAACCGGTCTCTTCTCACCGGCGCGGTGAACGTCCGCCGGGGTCCCACCGTCTACGGGCGGCCGAGACCCCGGCGGATCGCCGTCTCCACCGGGGAGTACGCCCCTCCGCCCCTCCAGTGCGCACGGCGCCGCCGGAATCGGCGGCGGCTGTGCCCGGTTCGTCGTCCACGAGACCCCACGGTGCCGCCGCGGCCATCGCCCTGTGCCCCGCACACCCGGCTTCTTTCGGCGCCGCTGTGCCGTATCGGCAATCTTTTTGCGGCACTGGCAACAGGACTGGCCTCCTCGCGGGGCGGCGTCGCAGGCTGGCCGCATCCGAAGGAGAGGCTGAACACCATGGCACAGGAGCACCACAAACATCAGGAGCACGGCGGGCAGCACCAGCACGACGGGCATCAGGGGCAGCACACCCACGGAGGTCACGCGGCTCACGGGGGCCACGCGGGCCACGCCCACGGCGGCGACATCGACTGGGCCGCGATGGCGGCCCATCTGGAGACGGAGGCCGAGGTGGCCGCCCCGGCGTACGAGAGCGCCCTGGCCTGGCTGGGCGAGGAGGTGACGGAGCCCGGTCTGATCGTGGACGCGGGCAGTGGCCCCGGGGTGATCGCCTGCCTGTTCGCGCGGGAGTTCCCCGGCGCCCGGGTGGTCGCCGCCGACGGCTCGGCCCCGTTGCTGGAGCGCGCCCGCGCCCGCGCCGCCCGCGAGGGGGTAGCCGACCGATTCGACACCCTGGTCGGCGAACTCCCGGACGTACTGGGCGAGTTGGAGTATCCGGTGGACCTGCTGTGGGCCAGCCGCAGCCTGCACCACCTCGGCGACCAGAAGGCCGCACTCGCCGCGTTCGGCGCGCGGCTCGCTCCCGGCGGCGCACTGGCCATTCTGGAGGGCGGTCTGGCTCCCCGCTTTCTGCCCCGCGACCTCGGCTTCGGCCGCCCCGGACTCCAGACCCGCCTCGACGCCCTCCAGGAGGACCGCTTCGCCGAGATGCGCGCCGAACTCCCCGGCGCGGTCGCCGATACCGAGGACTGGCCCGCCCTGCTGACCGCCGCCGGCCTGAAGCACACCGGTACCCGCAGCTTCCTGCTCGACCTGCCCGCCCCCCTCCCCGAGAAGGCCCGCACCTTCGTGGTCACCATGCTGTCCCGCGCCCGGGACCTCCATGCCGAGGCCCTGGACGCCGAGGACCGCGCCACCCTCGACCGGCTCCTCGACCCCGCCGACCCGGGCAGCGTCCAACGCCGCCCCGACGTGTTCGTCCTCGCGGCCCACACGGTGCACCGGGCGGTACGGCCGGCGTAGGCGGGGGGTGCGCCGGAAAGCGGCGGATTCCCACTCGGATGCGGGAAGTTGACTTCGAGCGCGCTCCACGTGATGGACTCCCTCGCGTCACCGACATACAGGGGGAACCCGTGAACGACTCTCCGGTCGCACTCATCACCGGCGGCGCCACCGGCATCGGCGCCGCCGTCGCCCGGCAGCTGCTGGCCGCCGGACACCGCGTCACCGTCACCGGTCGTACGGAATCCCGGCTGCGGGACTTCGCCGACGAGCTCGGCCGGCCTGAGGAACTGCAGACAATCGCCGGTAATGCGTCGACATTCGACGATATACAGAATGCTGTCGACCGTACGCTCAAGGCATACGGTCGACTGGATACCGTCGTCGCCAACGCCGGCTTCGCCACCCACGACTCCGTCGCCGACGGCGACCCGGCCGGCTGGACCGAGATGGTCCTCACCAACGTCCTCGGCCCGGCCCTGCTCATCCGCGCCTCGGTCGAGGCGCTGAAGGAGAGCCGCGGGCGGATCGTCCTCATCGGCAGCGTCGCCGGGTTCGTGAACACTCCCGGCAATCTCTACGGCGCCACCAAGTGGGCGGTCACCGGGCTCGCCGAGAACACCCGGCGCCAGGTCACGGAGTTCGGGATCGGGGTGACGCTGGTCGCCCCCGGCCGGGTGGAGACCCCGTTCTGGGACGGCCTCGGCAGCCTGCCCCCGGGGCAGCTCCTGACCGCCGACCAGATCGCCGACTCGGTCGTCTGGGCGATCCGGCAGCCGGCCGGGGTCGACGTCAACACCGTGGTCGTACGCCCGCTGGGGCAGCCCAACTGACGTATGCGGCACGTCAGTTGTTGGCGAGGAACTGCTTGGCCAGCTGGTCCCCGAGTGAGACGGCCGCGCTGTGGCTCTCGATGGGGGAGACCTTGGAGTTCTTGAACAGGATGTAGGTCACGCCGGAGTCGGCCCCGCCGGTCTTCGGGTCGGGGTCGATGCCGAGTGCCTTGGCGGTGGCGTACGAGGCCTCGCCGATGATCTTCGTGGGGCCGGTGTCGCCGACGACGGCGTACTCCACCTTGTTGTCGTAGATGACGGCGACCACGCCGCCGCCCTTGATGCCGGCGCTGGAGTAGTTCCAGATACTGCTGGAGCTGGGCACCACGATGTAGGGGAGCGACTCCGCCGTCAGGGGCTTGCCGTCGGACTGGTGGAAGGCGGTGTCGTTCTGGTACCAGGGGTCGCGGTTCTTGTTGCAGTTGGTGGTGGTCTGGCCGTCGCAGTCGATGTCCATGTCGGCCTTCCAGAACACCGCGCCGTTCTTGCCGCACACGGGGACGGTGGCCGACGTCTCCTCGTCCGTCTTGTACTTGCCGTTCGATATCTGCGAACAGGACGTCACCTTGGCGAGCAGGTCGGCCGCGCTGACCGAGCCCTCCTGGGCGGACGTGGGCGCGGTCCTCGCTGACGGGACGGCGGACGCGTGCGCGGGGAGCACACCCGCGGCGAGCAGGGCGGCCCCGGAGGCCGCGGTGAGGGTCAGCGTTCGAAAGCGCACTGTGGGGGACCCTTCTGTTAGGAAAGTTTCCTTACCGGGTGCCGTACACCGTGGCCCCATCCGCATGTCCCCGTCAACCCTCGGGTTGCGAACTCCCGAAACCTGTGCGTATTGCGGTGATTTGCGCTCACGGCAAGACTGAGGAGACCGCTTTGTACTCTTATGTCTGCCGCCGTCGGCCCGGCACGGTCACGGCTCCGGGAGGTGGGACGCATGTTGTTCGTCCGCACGGTGTACGCGACCGGCAATCCGGCACAGCTGGGCACGGCCATCCGGACCCTGAACACGCAGGGGCACGATCTGCTGGAGGAACGCCCAGGTTTCCTGGGTGCGGGCGTCTTCGTCGACCGGGGTCTCGGCACCCTGTTCTCGGTCAGCTGGTGGGAGTCGGCCGAGGCGCGTGACCACAGCGACGCGGTGATGCGCGAGCGGCGCCCGGCGCTGCTGCATCCCTTCGCCGGGACCGTCGCGGTCGAGAACTACGAGGCCACGGTCTTCCCTGTCGGACACCGGCCGCTCACCGGCGGCGGCATGCGGCTGACCCGGCTGGAGTTCGCGCCGGCGGACGCGGACCTGGTCTTCGACACCTTCCACGCGGGAGTGCTGCCCCGGCTGGAGGTGTTGCCCGGATTCGCCGGGGCCGCGCTCTTCCTGGACCGCGTGCGCGGCCGGGGCCTGGTCGGGGTGCTCTTCGCCGACCGTGCCGCACTGGACGGGTCCCGGGCCGGGCAGGCACTCATCCGGCACGAGAGCGTGGTCAAGGCGCACGTCGACGTCGTCGCCCTGGAGGAGTTCGAGATCGTCCACGCGGACGTGCGGACCGACTGAACGACGGGGCGCACGGTCCCGGGAACGGCGTACGGGAGCGGCTCACGGGAGCGGCTCACGGGAACGGTCCACGACCGCGGGCGAGGTGGCCGCGGCGGTCGCGGACGGCGGGTGGACGGCGTACGGCCGCCCGTCCCGCCGGTGGGCGGGGCGGACGGCCGTGGTGTGCGCGGCGTTGTCCGGCGGGCCGGAGCCCGCTGTCGGTCCGGGCGAAGCGGCTCAGCCCACGTAGTCGAAGGTGGCCGGGTCAGGGCCGATGCGCCGGTCCTCGTTGAGCGCGCTGATCGCCGCGAGGTCCTCGTCGTCCAGGCTGAAGTCGAAGACCTCGATGTTCTCCTTGATCCGGGACGGCGTCACGGACTTCGGGATCACGATGGTGCCCAGCTGGACGTGCCAGCGCAGCACGACCTGGGCGGGGGTGCGGCCGTGCTTTTGCGCGATCGCGACGATCGCCGGCACCTCCAGCAGTCCCTTGCCCTGGCCGAGCGGCGACCAGGCCTCGGTCGCGATGCCCTGCTCCGCGTGGAACGCGCGGGCGGCGTGCTGCTGGAGGTGCGGGTGCAGCTCGATCTGGTTGACCGCCGGGATGACGGAGGTCTCGGCGATCAGCCGCTCCAGGTGCTCGGGAAGGAAGTTGGACACGCCGATGGCGCGCACGCGCTTGTCGGCGTAGAGCTTTTCGAGCGCCCGGTAGGTGTCGACGTAGGTGTCGCGGGACGGCAGCGGCCAGTGGATCAGGTACAGGTCCACGTGGTCGAGGCCCAGCTTCGCCAGCGAGGTGTCGAACGCGCGGAGCGTGGCGTCGTACCCCTGGTCGGCGTTCCAGAGCTTGGTGGTGACGAAGAGTTCCTCGCGGGGGACGCCGGAGGCGGCGAGGGCCTTGCCGGTGCCCTCCTCGTTGCCGTAGATCGCGGCGGTGTCGATGCTGCGGTACCCGGCCGCGAGCGCCGTGGTGACGGCCCGCTCGGCATCGTCGTCCGGCACCTGCCAGACGCCGAAGCCCAGCTGGGGCATCTCGATGCCGTTGTTGAGGATGATCGGGGGGACCTTGCTGCTCACGAGCCTCGTGATCCTTCGGTTGTCGACAGGTGGTACGTCCATCGTCAACGATCAACGGCCGTGCCGCATTCCTGACCGCGGAATCCGGCGAAACTGACCGGCGAGTCAGCGTCTGCGACGGAGATTGGCCGGAAACGCATCCGACGTTTTCGGTCCGGACCATTGACCGCGGCGCATCGTCCCGCGACTCTGTATCGCGCCAGCGGACGTGTCGATGAACCCGGTGCATGTACGTGAACCTGCCCTGACCTGGCCGTCGACTCCGCCCTGCCCTCAGTGGCCTTCCCTGATGAGTTCCCCCACCTCGGGAAAGCGAGTACGCACCCATGAACGAGAGCCCTTCCCTGTCCCTCCGGACGGACCTCCTCACCCCGCAGACATCGGATGAAAAGGTCTGGCGAAGCCCTGGTTACCGTGTGGTGGAGACCGCGCTGGAGGTGACCGCCTACGCGCTCGCCGACCGCCGCGCGCCCGAGCCGCCCCCGGCCGCATGACCGCGGCGGCACCGGAACCCGACGGCCGCGCCCCCTGGCCGGCCGCCGAGTTCACCGAGCGGCTGCGCGCGGTCACCAGGGCGCGCTACCACGACCGGCACCCCTTCAATCAGCGGATGCACCGCGGCGAACTGACCCCCGCCGAACTGCGCCGCTGGATCGCCGCCCGCTTCCACTACCAGCGGCACATCCCCGTCAAGGACGCGCTGATCCTCGCCGCTCTGGAGCGGCCCGAGGACCGCCGCGCCTGGCTGCGCCGCATCCACGACCAGGACGGTACCGACAGTGCGGGGGGCGGTATCGAGCGCTGGCTGCGACTCGGCGAGGCGGCCGGGCTCGACCGCGAGGAACTTCTCGACGCGTCCCGGGTGCCGCCCGGAGTGCGGTTCGCGGTGGAGGCATACGTCGACTTCTGCCGGCGGCGCCCGGTGCTCGACGCCGTCGCCGCCTCCCTGACCGAGCTGTCCGCCCCGGACCTGATGCGCACCCGCACCGCCGCTTTCGAACGCCACTACCCGTGGATCGACCCGGCGGGCCTCGCCTACTTCCGCACCCGCGTCACCCAGGGCGCCCGCGACGCCGAACAGGCCCTCGCCCTGGTCCTGGCCCGCGCCCGCACCCCGGACGAGCAGCAACGGGCCGTCTCCGCCCTGGAGTTCAAGTGCGAGGTGCTGTGGGCGCTGCTGGACGCGGTGGACGTGACGGGCATGGCGGGCGCGACGGGTACGGCGGACTCGTCGGCTTCGGCGGACAGGTGCGGGGCATGACGCCCGTGCCGGTGTCGCCCGTTCCGGAGTCGCCCGCGCCGGTGTCGCCCATCGCGCCCTGGCGGCCGGTCCTTGCCCGGGGAGTGCTGCTGCGGCGCGACCGGGTGCGGGGCGCGGATCTGTTGCTGCTGCCGGAGCGGGTGGTGGTGCTCGACGGCGGCGCGGGCGAGGTACTGCGGCTGTGCGACGGCGTCCGGAACGTGGACACCGTCGTCGCCGAACTGACGGCACGTCATCCGGACGCACCCGTCGCCGCCGAAGTCCCCGTGTTCCTCGACCGGTTACGGAAGGAGGGCTGGCTCGGATGACCGCCGCGGCCCCTCCCTGGGCCCTGCTCGCCGAACTCACCCACGCCTGTCCGCTGCGCTGCGGCTATTGCTCGAATCCCATCGAACTGGTCGGCCGGTCAGCAGAGTTGACCACCGGGCAGTGGTCGGAGGTGTTCCGGCAGGCGGGTGCCCTCGGAGTCGTCCACACCCATCTGTCCGGCGGTGAACCGCTGCTCCGGCGCGACCTGCCGGACCTGGTGTCCGCCGCGGACGGCGCCGGCCTCTACACCCAGCTCGTCACGAGCGGCGTGGGACTCGGCGAGCGGCGGCTGGCCGCACTGACCCGGGCCGGGCTGCGCAGCGTGCAGCTGTCGGTGCAGCACGCGGATCCCGTGGCCGCCGAACGCGTCGCGGGGGCACGGTCGTTCGCGGCCAAGGAGCGTGCCGCCCGCCTGGTGCGCGAGGCCGGGCTTCCCCTGGGCCTGAACGTCGTTCTCCACCACGGCAACCTGGACGCTCTCGACGACCTGGTGCGGCTCGCCGTCGACTGGGGCGCCGACCGGATCGAGCTGGCCAACACCCAGTACCACGGCTGGGCGGCCCGCAACCGCACCGCCCTGCTGCCGACGCCCGCCCAGACCGAGCGTGCCCGCACCCGTGTTGCCCGCTGGCGTGAACGGCTGGGAGACACGCTGGAGTTGGTGTGGGTCGCCGCCGATCTCGTGGACGCCACCGCGAAACCCTGCATGGGCGGCTGGGGAGCCGTCTCCCTGACCGTCTCTCCGGACGGCACGGTGCTGCCCTGCCCGGCCGCCGGCGCCCTGCCCGGACTTGACCCGCCGAACGTGAAGGACCGTGAACTGGCCTGGATCTGGCGGGAGTCGAAGGCCTTCAACGCCTTCCGGGGCGAGGCCTGGATGCCCGAACCGTGCCGAGGCTGCGCCCTGCGCACGGTCGACCACGGCGGCTGCCGCTGCCAGGCCCACGCCCTGACCGGCGATCCCGCCCGCGCCGACCCCGCCTGCCGGCACGCCCCGGACCACCCCCTCGTCCACGCCCTGGTGCACGGCCCCGCCGCGCACCGGAGCGCGTACGCCTACCGAGAAGGAGGATCATGAGACGCCGACGCCTGCGCGCGGCGCTGAGCACCGCCGCGCTCGCCACGGCCGCCCTCGCGGTGCTGCCCGCCGCCGTCCCCCCGGCGGCCGCCGCTCCGCCCACCACCGCCCCCTCCCTCCGTGCCGCCGTCCCCTCCTCCCGTCCGGCCGCGGCCCGCGACTGGTCCACGGCCGTCGTCGACTCCACCATGGCGCGCTACACCCCGCAGACCATCGGCGGCTGGTCGTACCCGGTGGGCCTGTACCTCTACGGCCAGTACCTCGTCTACCGGCGCACCCACGACCCCCGCCTGCTGTCGTACATCCAGGCCTACGTCGACCGGTTCGTGAGCGCCGACGGTGGCATCGGCCAGTCGTTCGACAGCCTGGACAGCATGCAGGCGGGCCGGCTGCTGGTGATCCTGCACCACGAGACCGGCCAGGACCGCTATCGCAAGGCCGCCCAGAAGATCCGCGACCGCCTGAACACCTATCCGCGCACCTCCGACGGCGGCTTCTGGCACGCCGACACCAGCAGCCGGGCCCACCAACTCTGGGCGGACGGCGCCTACATGGTGAACCCGTTCCTGGTCGAGTACGGCCAGGAGTTCCATGACGGCGCGTACACGAACGGCGAGGCCGCGCGGCAGCTGTACGTCTACGGCCATCACCTCCAGGTCGCAAGCGGCCTGCTCCGGCACGCCTACGACGAGTCGAGGTCGGCGAGCTGGGCCGATCCGGCCACCGGACTCGCCCCCGAGCACTGGTGCCGGGCCGTCGGCTGGTACGCCATGGCGACGGTGAACGTCCTGGACGCGATCCCCGCGAACCAGCAGTACCGCCCCCAACTGCTCAGCATTTTCCGTACGTTGGCCTCCGCCCTGGAGAAGTACCAGGACCCGGCGTCCGGGCGATGGTTCCAGGTGATCGACAAAGGGGACCGGCCGGACAACTGGACCGAGACGTCCTGCTCCAGCATGTTCGCCTACGCCCTCGACCGAGGCGCCCAACAGGGATATTTGGACGGGCACTTCAGGTCCGTGGCCCGGCGCGGCTACCAGGGAGTGCTGGCCCGGCTGTCGCTCGGTACGGACGGCCGTACCGCCCTGTCCGACATCTCCGTCGGCACCAACGTCGGCGACTATGCCTACTATGCCGCCCGTCCTCGGGCCGTCAACGACTTCCACGGGCTCGGCGCCTTCCTGATCATGAACGAGCAACTGCGTGAGGACGGTGGTATGTCATGAGCACGTCCAGGAGGGTCGTGTTGGGTGCCGCGCTCGGCGGTGCCGCGGCGGCCGCGACCGGACTGCCGCCCGGCCTGCCCGCAACCGTGGCCCATGCCGCCTCCTGGCAGTTGAAGTGGTCGCCGTCGGCGCGCACCGACGGACTCGGCGCCTTCGAGACCGTCGAGGACGACCGCGCCCACTCCCACCCGGCCGGCCACCCGCACATCTTCGCCACCGGCGACAACTGGCGCTTCAACATCCACACCGTCGACCGCGACACCTCCACCGACCGCCAGCGCCAGGAGGCCACCGGCCTGCGCACCGGCCCGGACAGCTACCTGAAGTGGACCGAGGGCCAGACCTGGCGGATCACCTACTCGATGTACATCCCCAGCACCCTCAAGGCGACCACCACCTTCACGCACATCATGCAGATGAAGCAGCCCGGCAGCGGCACCTCGCCGATCGTCGTGCAGTCGCTGCGCCGCACGAACGGCACGCAGACCATCGAACTCCGGCTCGCCACCGACGACATCCTCGTCGGCAGCACCGGCCTCGACCCGCTGCACGACACGTGGACCGACGTCGACTTCCAGATCAAGGTCGGCAACGGCACGGCCGGTTCCGTCCGCTGGATCCTCAAGAGCGGCTCCACGACGGTCATCGACAGGACGAAGTCCGGCGTCGACACGTTCCTCGCCGACCGGGTGCGCCCCAAGTGGGGCATCTACCGCTCCCTCGGCGACACCTCGGGCTCCCTGGAGGACACCTACCTCCTGCTCACGAACCTGCGCGGCTACCAACTCTCCTAGAGGAGCGGTCCGTTGACACCCCATCCCGCCGGGCCCGGCCACGCCAGAAGGGCGGCGGCGATCCTCCTCGCCGCCCTCGCCGTGGTCCTCGGCCTTACCCACCCCGCCGCCCTCGCGGCCCCGCAGCCCGCAGCCCCCCGCCCCGCGGCCGTGTACGACGTACGCGCCTTCGGCGCCAAGGGCGACGGCAGCGCCAACGACACCCCCGCCGTCGACAAGGCCGTCACCGCCGCGGCCGCGGCCGGCGGCGGCACCGTCCGCTTCCCGGCCGGCACCTACCGGTCCGAGAACACCATCCATATGAAGAGCCATGTGACGCTCCAGCTCGACAAGGGCGCCACCCTCCAGGGCTCCTCGGCGGGCACCTACGACCCGCCCGAGGCCAACCCGAACGACAAGTACCAGGACTTCGGGCACAGCCACTTCCACGACGCGATGATCTATGGCGACAAGCTCACCGACATCGGCTTCACCGGCGACGGCGTCATCGACGGCGCGGGCCACCTGATCACCGGCAACCCCCAGTCCGGCCAGGCCGACAAGATCCTCTCCCTGACCCGCTGTGACGGACTGCGCCTCGGCGACGGCCTCACACTGCGCCGCGGCGGCCACTTCGCCGCCCTGATCAACGGCTGCACGAACGTCGTCTCCGACCGGCTGACCATCGACACCGCGAGCGACCGTGACGGCTGGAACGTCATCTCCACCACGAACGTGACGATCACGGGCGCACACATCTCCGCCAACGACGACGCCCTCGTCTTCAAGAGCGACTACGCCCTCGGCGCCAAGCTCCCCAACGGCCATGTGCGAGTGAGCGGTTCGGTGCTCTCGGCGCGCTGCTGCAACGCCCTGATGTTCGGCTCGGAGACCTGCGGCGACTTCTCGGACTACCAGTTCGAGAAGATCCGCATCGAGGGCGCCGACAAGTCCGGCCTCGGCATGGTCTCCATGGACGGCGCGAAGATCTCCGACGTCCACTACCGCGACATCACCATGACCGACGTCCACTCCCCGATCATGGAGAAGATCGGCACACGAAAACGGTGCGGTGGCAGCCCCGGTGTCGGCTCGATCAGCGATGTCACGTACGACAACATCACCGCCACCGGCAACACTCCCTCGTTCAGCCCGACCCTGTGGGGCGAGAACGGCCACCGGATCACCGGGGTCACCTTCACCAACGTCAACGTCACGGTCCCGGGCGGCAACGGCACCATGTCGACGGGCGTGCCGAGCAACGACCCGGGTGACTACAACCCGAAGAGCATCGGGACCCGGCCGGCATACGGCTGGTACCTGCACAATGTCGACGATATACAGTTCACCGACAGCAGTGTGCGGTATACCGCCGACGACGGCCGCCCCGCCGTCATCGCGAACGCGGCGAGCGGTGTCCGGCTGACCCGCTTCACCGCCCAGAAGGGCAGCAGATCACCGCACGACATCGGCCTCCAGAACGTCACGGGCTACTGCCTGGCCGACAGTCACTCCACCACCGGCGCCGCCTTGCGCGTCTCGGCGAGCGGATCGAGCCAGGACTGCGGCACACCCGCCCGCCCGCTGGACCTGGAGAACCCCCGCCAGGCCTTCCTGCGCGCCTCCGTCGGCGGCCTCTTCCTGCACTGGGGACTGCGCACCGCCCCCGCCCACACAGACTGCGCCGCCTGGGAGAAGGACGTCATCGCCGGCGGCTGGACGCCGGACTACTGGGTGAACGAAGCCAGAAAACTGCATACGCAATACCTCGTACTGGCGACCTTCCACAGCCGGCTCGGCTACGCCCGCCCCTGGCCCTCGAAGATCCCCGGCTCCTGCTCCACCAAGCGGGACTTCCTCGGTGAACTCATCACGGCCGCCAAGGCCAAGGGCATGAAGGTCATCCTCTACATGACCGACGACCCGCAGTGGCACGGCGACGGCGGCCACGAATGGCTCGACTCCGCCGCCTACTCCGCCTACAAGGGCAAGCAGGTCGACCTGACCACCCGCGACGGCTTCGGCGAGTTCTCGTACGACAACTTCTTCGAGGTCATGGACCGCTACCCGGACCTCGGCGGCTTCTGGATCGACAACGACAACGACTACTGGCTGAGCCACAACCTCTACCAGCAGATCTACCAGAAGCGCCCCAACTACACCCTCAGCAACAACAACGAAGACACGCCGATCATGGACATGATCAGCAATGAGCAGAAGACGGGAATGACGCCTGCGTACGATTACCCGCAGGCTGTATACACCGCCCAACCCCGCCTCACGGAGGCCGACTTCAAGCTGCCGTCCACCGGCGCCTGGTGGTACGACGGCACCGACCCCACCGTCGACCGCGGACTCACCCTCGGCCGCCTCGTCTCCAACGCCGGATCCTCCGTCAAGGCACTCATGGCCGAGACCGCCCAGGTCAACGGCAGATTCCCGGCGAACCAGGCCGCCTTCAACACCTTCGCCAACGCCTACCTCGACCCGATCTGGGAGTCCCTGCACGGCACCGAGGGCGGCGGCTACATGTACGGCGGCCTCGCACCCGGCAACTGGAACGACGGCGCCCACGGCGTCACCACCATCGCCAAGGACGACCCGAACCGCCAGTACATCCACGTCCTGACCCCGCCCAGCACCTCCACCCTGCGCATCCGCGACAACGGCTACCGCATCGCCTCGGTCACCAACCTCCGCACCGGCAAAGCCGTCGCGTGGTCGCAGTCCGACGGCACGCTCACCCTCACCGGCCTCGGCGGCTGGGACCCGTACGACACCGTCCTCAAGGTGATCACCGCGGGCCGCCAGGGCATCGCGACCGGCACCACCGTCACCGCGAGCACCTCCGCGAGCGGCCACCCCGCCTCCGCCGCCGGCGACGGCAACTACCTCACCTACTGGGACAACGACACGACCCTGCCCGTCACCCTCACCTTCGACCTCCACTCGGCCCAAAAGGTCCGCTACCTCGGGCTCAACCAGCGCGAGGACTCCGTCGCCTACGCCCGCTCCGCCACCGAACAGTCGGCGCGCATCAAGGCGTACAAGGTGTACCTGAGCAGCGACGGCACCCACTGGGGCAGCGCCGTGACCACCGGCCAACTCCCCAGCGCCCGCGGCGTGCAGAGCATCGACCTGCCCGCCGGCACCGCCCGCTACGTCCGCATCGAGGTCGACTCCACCTGGGCCGCCGCCACCGACACCACCCATTACCGGCAGCTGCGGATCGACGAGGCCTGGATCGGCACCTCCTACGCCACCCCCGCCGTGAACAGGGGACGACGCCCATGACCCGCTTCAGAGCACTCACAACGGTGGCGGCCGGACTGCTCATCGCCGCCGCCGTACCGCTCACGGGAGCCGCCCACCCCGCGGCCGCCTCCGACAACGGCCAGTCGGTCCGGCCCGCCATGGGCTGGAGCAGCTGGAGCTTCGTACGCCGTCATCCCACCGAGGCCACGATCGAGGCCCAGGCCGACGCCCTGGCCTCCTCGGGCCTCGCCCGGCACGGCTTCGTTCAGGTCAACCTCGACGACTTCTGGCAGAAGTGCGACAGCAACGGATTCACCGTCGACGGGTACGGCCGCTGGAGCGCCGACCCCGCCACGTTCCCGCACGGCATCAAGGCCGTCGCCGACCATGTGCACGCGAAGGGCCTGAAGTTCGGCTTCTACGTCACCCCCGGCATCGCCAAGAACGCCGTCCTGAAGAACACCCCCGTCGAAGGCACGCCGTACCACGCCAAGGACATCGCCGATACCTCGACGACCGAGAAGAACTACAACTGCAAGAACATGTACGCCCTCGACTACACCAAGCCGGGCGCGCAGGAGTTCGTGAACTCCTGGGCCCGGCAGTTCGCCTCGTGGGGCGTGGACTACCTGAAGATCGACGGCGTGGGCAGCCAGGACATCCCCGACGTCCAGGCCTGGGACAAGGCCCTGCGCGCCACCGGCCGCCCCATCACCTTCGCCCTGTCCAACAACCTCCCCATCGACCACGCCGGCACCTGGCGCACCCTCGCCAACAGCTGGCGCACCCAGGGCGACGTCGAGTGCTACTGCGGCCCGGGCCCGAACGGCAGCGGCTACCCCCTCACCGACTGGACCCACGTCGCGCGCCGCTTCGACTCGGCCGCCGCCTGGCAGCCCTACGCCGGCCCCGGCGGCTGGAACGACCTCGACTCCCTGGAGATCGGCAACGGCGACCGGGCCGGACTCACCGCCGACCAGCGCCGCTCCCAGTTCACCCTGTGGTCGATGGCGGCGGCCCCGCTGCTGCTCGGCACCGACCTCACCCACCTCGACCCGGTCGACAAGGCCATGCTCACCAACGACCGGCTGATCGGCGTCGACCAGGACGGCGTCGCCGCGAAACGCGTGGTCGACAGCGGCTCCCAGCAGGTCTGGAGCAAACGCGAGAGCGACGGCTCCTACGCGGTCGCCCTGTTCAACACCGCCACTTCCGGCTCCGCCACCGTCTCGGTGGACTGGTCCCGGATCGGCTTCACCGGCTCCGGCGACGTCACCGACCTGTGGTCCGGCGCCCACCCGGGGACCATCACCGGCTCCTACAGCGCGACCCTGCGACCGGGGGAGACCCGCCTGATCCGGGTACGGCCCACGGGCTCGGCCCGGCCGGCCGCCACCGCAGCCGCACCTGGCATGGCCGTCGCCCCGTACGAGTACCTGGGCTGGGGGAATCCGCCCGACCCGACGAAGGTGATGTCGGCTACCGGCGTGAAGTGGTTCACGCTCGCGTTCGTCCTGTCCGACGGCACCTGCAACCCGAAGTGGGACGGCAGTCGACCGTTGACCGGAGGCAGTGATCAGTCGACGGTCGACCGTATACGGTCCGCAGGCGGCGATGTCATCGTCTCCGTCGGCGGCTGGAGCGGCGCGAAGTTGGGCGAGAAGTGTGCGAGCGCCGGGGCGCTGGCGACTGCATACCAAAAACTGATCACTGCATACCGTCTGCACGCGATCGACATCGACATCGAGAACACCGAGTGGTCGAACGCCACCGTACGCCAGCGTGTCATCGACGCCCTGAAGACGGTGAAGGCGAACAACCCCGGCCTGAAGACGGTCATCACCTTCGGCACCGCCACGACCGGCCCCGACGCCACCGGCGTCGACATGATCCAGCGGGCCGCCAGGTCGGGCCTGCAGAACGACGTCTGGTGCATCATGCCGTTCGACTTCGGCGGCGGCACCACGACCATGGGCACCCTCACCACCCGGGCCATGGACGGCCTCAAGGCCCGCGTCAAAGCCGCCTACGGCTACGACGACGCCACCGCCTACGCCCACATCGGTCTGTCGTCCATGAACGGAAAGACCGACGACTCCGGCGAGCTCGTCCGCACCGCCGACTTCCGCACCATGCTCGCCTACGCCCAACAGCACCACATCGCCCGCCTGACCTACTGGTCCGCCAACCGCGACCGCCCCTGCGGCCCGGGCACCGACGGCGACGCGTGCAGCGGCGTGTCGCAGCAGCCGTACGACTACCTCAAGATCTTCACCCGGTACACGGGCTGAAGGAAACAAGGGGACCAACAGCCATGACCATCAGGAGAGTTCTGTCCTACGGCCTGGCCGCGGTACTCGCGCTGCCACTGGCCGCACTGAGCCAGGGCACCGCCCTCGCCGCCACCGACTTCCAGGCCGAGGACGCCCTGATCTCCCAGGGCACCGTCGCCACCAACCACACCGGCTACACCGGAACCGGCTTCGTCGACTACACCAACGTCAAGGGCTCCTCCGTGGAGTTCACCGTCTCCGCGGCCACCGCAGGCCCCGCGTCACTCACCCTGCGGTACGCCAACGGCACCCCGACCGACCGGCCGATGGACCTCTCCGTCAACGGCACCGTCGCGGCACCCGCCGTCTCCTTCCCGGCCACCACCGACTGGAACACCTGGGCCGCCAAGACCGTGAACGTCCAGCTGAAGGCGGGCACCAACACGATCCGCGCGACCGCCACCACCGACAACGGAGGCCCCAACCTCGACAGCCTGAGCCTCGCAGCCGCCACCGACACCCAGCCCCCCACCCGCCCCGGGCAGCCCTCCTGCTCGGATATCGGCGAGGACCGGCTCACCCTGTCCTGGGGCGCCTCGACGGACGACACGGGCGTCGCGGCGTACGACCTCTACGAGCACGGCAACAAGATCGGCGAAGCACCGGGCAGCACCACGACGCACACGCTCACCGGGCTCACCCCGAACACCACCTACGACCTCACGGTCATCGCCCGGGACGCGGCCGGCAACACCTCGCCCGCCAGCCCGGTCGTCGACTGCACGACGAAGCCCAGCTCCGACACCACACCGCCGACCGCACCCGGTACATTGCAGACAGTCGACATCACATCGAATACCGTCGACCTCACCTGGGGCGCCTCGACCGACGACCACGCCGTCACCGCCTACGACATCCGCAGCGGGTCGACCGTCTACCAGACCGTCACCACCGGCACCTCCACCACCCTCACCGGGCTCGCCTGCAACAGCCCCTACACCCTCGACGTCGTCGCCCGCGACGCCGCCGGCAACGTCTCACCGCCGAGCAACACCGTCTCCTTCACGACCAAGGCCTGCGCCACCGACGGCGGTGTCCCGTCGTCCATCGCCACCCTCTCCAGCGGCTGGACCATCCCCTGGGGCACCTACTGGATGCCCGACGGCAAGACCGCCCTCGTCACCGAGCGGGACGACTTCCGGGTCTGGAAGGTCACCAAGGACGGTACGAGGACCCAGGTCGGCACCGTACCGAACGCCGTCACCACCAACGGCGAGGGCGGCCTGCTCGGCGTCGCCGTCGACCCCAAGTGGGCCACGAACCACTACGTCTACTTCATGCACACCGCAGCCGAGGGCAACCGGGTCGTCCGCATGACCTACGACGGCAGCACCCTCACCGGCTACAAGATCCTGCTCCAGGGCATCAAGAAGAACCGCTACCACAACGGCGGCCGCCTCGCCTTCGGCCCCGACGGCTATCTCTACGTCTCCACCGGCGAGGCCCAGCAGCCCGATCTCGCCCAGGACAAGAACTCCCTCAACGGCAAGATCCTGCGCATGACCACCGACGGAAAACCGGCCCCCGGCAACCCGTTCGGCAACTACGTCTACAGCTACGGCCACCGCAACCCGCAGGGCCTCGCCTTCGACCGCAACGGCCGCCTGTGGGAAGCCGAGTTCGGCAACAGCTCCAAGGACGAACTCAACCTCATCAAGCCCGGCGCGAACTACGGCTGGCCCACCTGCGAAGGCACCTGCAGCGTCCCCGGCATGACCAACCCCAAGGCCACCTGGAACGTCTCCGAGGCCTCGCCCAGCGGCATCGCCGTCGTCCGCAACGTCATCTACATGGCGTCCCTGCGCGGCGAACGCCTGTGGCGCATCCCCATCAACGGCGACACCGAGAATGTCGGCACACCCACCGCGTACTACGTCGGCTCCTACGGCCGGCTGCGCACGGTCACCAAGGTGCCCGGCGCCGACGAGCTGTGGCTGTCCACCACCAACTGCGACAACAACGGCAACGCCCCCGACGGCTCCGACAAGATCTTCCGCGTGACGATCAAGTGAGCCTGAAGCCGACGAGTTGACGTACCGTCAGGTCCGGTAGAGGGCCTCGACCTCGTTGTCGTACACCTTCTCGATCGCCTTCCGCTTCAGCTTCAACGACGGCGTGAGCAGGCCGTGTTCCTCGGTGAACGGCTGCGCCAGGATGCGGAAGGTACGGATCGACTCGGCCTGGGAGACGAGGGTGTTGGCGGCCACCACCGCCCGCCGCACCTCCGTCTCCAGGTCCGCGTCGCGCACCAGCTGCGCCGGAGTCAGCCTCGGCTTGCCGCGCATCTGGAGCCAGTGCTCGACGGCCTCCTGGTCGAGGGTGACCAGGGCGGCGATGTACGGCCGGTCGTTGCCGACCACGATGCACTGGTTCACCAGCGGATGCTCGCGGACCCGCTCCTCCAGCACCCCGGGCGAGACGCTCTTGCCGCCGGAGGTCACCAGGATCTCCTTCTTGCGGCCGGTGATGGTCAGATAGCCGTCCTCGTCCAGCGAGCCGAGGTCACCGGTGGCCAGCCAGCCCTCGTGCAGGGTCTCATCGGTGGCCTTCGGGTTGTTCAGGTAGCCCTGGAAGACGTTGCCGCCGTGCAGCCAGATCTCCCCGTCGTCCGCGATGTGCACGGTCATCCCGGGGATGGCCTGGCCGACCGTGCCGTAACGGGTGCGCTCGGGCGGGTTGGCCGTCGCCGCGGCCGTCGACTCGGTCAGGCCGTAGCCCTCGTAGATCTGCACGCCCGCGCCCGCGAAGAACAGCCCCAGGCGCCGGTCCATCCCCGAACCGCCGGACATCGCGTTGCGGATCCGGCCGCCCATCGCCGCGCGGACCTTGCCGTAGACGACCTTGTCGAAGAACTGGTGCTGCATGCGCAGTCCCGCCGACGGCCCGGGCCCGATGCCCCATGCCTTCGCCTCCACGGCCTCCGCGTACTTCACCGCGATGTCGACCGCCTTCTCGAACGGCCCCGACCTTCCCTCCTTCTCCGCCTTGCGGCGTGCGGAGTTGAACACCTTCTCGAAGATGTACGGCACCGCCAGGATGAACGTCGGCCTGAACGCGGCCAGATCGGGCAGCAGCGCGGCGGCGTGCAGTTGCGGCTGGTGCCCGAAGCGGACCTTGCCGCGGATCGCGGCGACCTCCACCATCCGCCCGAAGACATGCGCGAGCGGCAGGAACAGCAGGGTGGAGGCCTCGTCGTCCCTCTTGGTGTGGAACACCGGCTGCCACCGCTGGATCATCGTGTCCGCCTCGAACATGAAGTTCCCGTGCGAGAGCACACAGCCCTTCGGGCGGCCCGTGGTGCCGGAGGTGTAGATGATCGTGGCGACCGAGTCGGGCGTGACGGCCTGCCGGTGGCGGTGCACCGTCTCGTCGTCCAGGTGCGCGCCGGCGTCGTACAGCTCCTGCACACAGCCCGAGTCCAGCTGCCACAGCTGGCGCAGCTGCGGGAGACGGTCGATGACGGTGGCGATGGTCATCGCGTGGTCCTCGTGCTCCACGATCGCCGCGGACACCTCGGCGTCGTAGAGCATCCAGAAGCACTGCTCGGCCGAGGAGGTGGGGTAGACGGGCACCACCTGGGCGCCGATCGTCCACAGTGCGAAGTCGAACAGGGTCCACTCGTAACGGGTACGGGACATGATCGCGACGCGCTCGCCGAAGCGGATGCCGCGCGCGAGCAGGCCCTTGGCGAGGGCCATGACCTCGTCGCGGAACTCGGCAGCGGTCACATCGCGCCACTGCCCGTCGGGATCCTTGCGGCCGAGGGCGATATGCGTCGGGTCGCTCTGGGCATGCTCGAAGACGACGTCGGCCAGACCGCCCACGGGCGGCGCCGACGCCAACGGCGGGTTGGTGAACTCGCGCAAAACCTCGCTCCCCGATCCTCGCTGTTGGTCACGCCCGTGATGCTCGGCACAGCGCGGTGAAAGCTACCCCACGGCGTGACCGGGCGGGAGGGGGTAGTTAACCGCGCAAACCTCACGTTTTTCGTGGGAGGTGACCGGAAAATGCCCTCACATGGGGAAGGGCCGGACACGATACTGACGGGTCAGTAAGTTTCGGTGCCGTAATCTCCACCGAATCTGTACGGGCTAATTACGGGCCGTACCATCCTGGTCACGGCATACAGTGCCCTGCTCACGGCATGCAGTGTCCTGCTCATCGCATACGACATCACGTTCGCCGTTCACCTCCCCACACATATCGCACACCGAATACTGCATATTGCATACGCGCGACCTCGCGCGGCGAGGGCGGCCCCGGAGTCATGCTCCCGGGACCGCCCCCGCCCTGCACGCGTCGGAGCAGCCGTCCGCCCGCCTTCGTCAGCAGTCGGCCGCTGTTGTCAGCGGTGCGCCGCCACCGCCTCCCGCGACACGGTGCCGGACTCCCTGGGCGGGATCGGCCGGCCCGCCCGTACGAGCAGCAGCACCAGGGCGGCCACGACCGTCCCCGCGAGGCCGACGACCAGCAGCGCGCCGTTCAGGCCCGAGGCGAACGCGGTGCGCAGCGTGTGCTCGGCGAAGTGGCCACGCAGGGCCCCGGCGGCGCCGCCGGCCAGGGCGTGGGCCGCCCCGTTCGGCAGGGTGCCGGTCATCCGCGAGGTGAGGACCGTGCCGAAGACGGCCACGCCGAGCGCGTAGCCGAGCTGGCGCACCGTGTTCACCGCACCGCCCGCCATGCCGGCCCGCTCCTGCGGTACCGCCGCCAGCGCCGCCCCGGCCACGGTCGGCGCGACGAACCCGGTGCCGACGCCGACCAGCACGAATCCCGGCACCAGCGCCGTCCAGTCCGAGCCCGCGTCCAGCACCGCCTGGCACAGGGTGCCCGCGGCGATCAGCAGCAGTCCGCCGCCGACCGTCAGCCAGGCCGGCACCCCGTGCAGCAGCCGCCCCACCAGTACGGCGACCACCATCGACACCACCGTCATCGGCAGCAGCGTCAGCCCGCCGCGCACCGGCGTCAGCCCCAGCAGGGTCTGCATCCACAGCGACAGGTACGGGATCCCGGCGAACGCCACCCCGTTGAAGGCGAACGATCCCAGCATCACGCCGACGAAGGCCGGCCGGCGCAGCAGTGACAGATCCAGCAGTGGATGCGCCACCCGCCGCTCCACCAGCACGAACACCACCAACGCCAGTGCGGCCACCGCGAACGCCGTCAGTGTCGCGGACGCCGTCCAGCCGTCCTCGCCGGCGCGCACCACGGCATACGTCGCACCGCCCGCGAACAGCGCGAAGGAGGCCGTACCCGCCCAGTCGACGCGCATCCCGCGCGGCCCGCGAGACTCGGGCACCACCCGCAGCATCAGCCATACGGCCGCCACGCTCACGGGCAGGTTCACGAAGAAGATCCACCGCCAGCCCGGTCCCTCGGTGATCAGTCCGCCCAGCACCGGCCCGACCGCCGCGGCCCCGCCGCTGACCGCGCCCCACACCCCGAGCGCCGCCGAGCGCTGCCGTCCTTGGTAGACGGAGCCGAGCAGGGGCAGCGTCGTCGCGAACATCGCCGCGCCG
This sequence comes from Streptomyces sp. NPDC055966, assembly GCF_042269865.1. NCBI lineage: Bacteria > Bacillati > Actinomycetota > Actinomycetes > Kitasatosporales > Streptomycetaceae > Streptomyces > Streptomyces sp. NPDC055966. The sequence goes on along the minus strand of NZ_JBHJYK010000007.1, from coordinate 292,531 downwards.
CCGATGCCCTGCACCGCCCGCGCCGCCACCAGCGCTCCCGGCCCCGACGCCAGCCCGCACAGCAGGCTGGCCAGCGCGAACAGCACCACACCCGTCACATGTACCCGGCGCCGCCCCATGATGTCGGCCGCCGCTCCCATGCCGAGCAGCAGCGCGGCCAGCGCGAGCGCGTACCCGTCGACGACCCATTGCAGATCGCCCAGCGAAGCGCGCAGTGAGCCGGCCATGTCCGGCAGCGCGACCACCACGATCGTCACATCCAGCAGCAGCATGAACGTGCCCAGGCACACGGCCGTGAGCGTCCCCCAGCTCCGCATGCTCCACTCCCCGTATCGTTCCCGTCGTCTTCCTGTCGTTCCGTACGATGACCGGGGCGGGGCCGATCGGACCGCTCTGTACGCCTCGTGCGACGAAATCCGACGGGGGATCGCGTGCCGGAGATGGAATCCGACGTTCTCGACGTTCTCGACCTGCGCCTGCTGTCCGCGCTGGAGGTGGACGGCCGGGCTCCCTTCAGCCGGATCGGCACGGTGCTCGGCGTCTCCGACCAGACCGTCGCCCGCCGCTACCGCAGGCTCGTCGCGACCGGCGGCGTGCGCGTTGTCGCCCTGCGGGATGCCTACCGGCTCGGTCAGGACCAGTGGATGCTGCGCGTGCGCTGTGCCCCCGACAGCGCCCTGGCCATCGGTGAGGCCCTCGCCAAGCGACCGGACACCTTCTGGATCGGTCTCGCCTCGGGCGGCACCGAGGTGATCCTCCTGACCCGGCCGCACCGCCCCGGCGACCATGACGACCTGCTGCTCGGCAAACTGCCGCGCACCCCGCGCGTGCTCGAGATCCGTGCCCACCAGCTCCTGCACCGCTTCTACGGCGGTGTCGACGGCTGGCTCCGCAAGTTCGGCGCGCTCACCGAGGACGAGATCGCCGCGCTGCGGGCCGATCCCGGCTGCGTATCCGATTCGGGTCCCGGCTCCGGACCGCCGTCCGGTCCGGCCCGCCTCGAACCCGACGACGAGCCGCTGCTGGCCGTACTGGAACGTGACGGCCGTGCCACGTACCCCGAACTCCAGCGCGCGACCGGCCGCTCGGATTCCTCCGTCAAACGGCGGCTGACGGCGCTGCTGGCCTCCGGCGCGATCTATCTCGACGTCGAGTACCCGCCGCGGATCTTCGGCTACCCGGTCTCCGCCCTGTTGTGGATCACCGCGGTCCCGGCCGCCCTGTCCGCGGTCGGCCGGGCCCTGGCCGCCCACGGTCCGATCGCCCACGTCTCGGCGACGGCCGGCTCCTCCAACCTTGTCGCCAGCGTCGTGGCCCGCAGCACGGCCGACCTGTACGACTACCTCAGCGGCCCGCTCGGCCGCCTGGAGGGCGTGCAGCACGTGGAGACGACGCCGTTCCTGCGCCGGGTGAAGCATCTGACGTATCCGGTGGCCGGCTGAATCCACCGGAGGCGGGACGGTATCCGGCCGGCGGCGGTGGACGGTGGCTTTCGCCGCGGTCTGCTCAGTCGCCGCGTCGCCGGAGCCGTTCGCCGCCCGCCAGGACGGCAGTGGCCAGGGCGTTCGCTGCGTTCTCCGCCGCGCCGTGGCGGCGGCCGTGGAGGAGGACGAAGTCGGTCTTGCCGAGGTCCGGCAGTCCGGAGCGGTCCGGGAGGCGGAACAGGCCGGGCGGGATCAGGCGCCGGGAGTGCGCCATGACGCCGAGGCCGGCGCGGGCGGCCGCGATGAGGCCGTTGAGGCTGCCGCTGGTGCACACGATCCGCCACGCCCGGCCCTCGCGCTCCAGCGCCTCCAGCGCACGGGCCCGGGTGATGCCGGGCGGGGGGTACACGATGAGCGGGACGGGCCGGTCGGCGTCCAGGCGCAGCCGCTCGGCGCCGATCCACACCAGGTCGTCGCGCCACACCAGTTCGCCGCGGGGGTCTTCAGGGCGGCGCTTGGCGAGCACCAGGTCCAGTTTTCCGGCGGCCAGCTGCTCGTGCAGGGTGCCGGACAGCTCGACGGTCAGTTCGAGGTCGACCTCGGGGTGGTCGTAGCGGAAGCTCTCCAGGATTTCCGGGAGCCGGGTGAGCACGAAGTCCTCCGAGGCGCCGAACCGCAGCCGGCCGCGCACCCGGGTGCCGGTGAAGAACGCCGTCGCCTGCTCGTGTACCTGGAGGATCCGCCGGGCGAAGCCCAGCATCGCCTCGCCGTCCTCGGTCAGCTCCACCGAATGGGTGTCCCGGGTGAACAGCTGCCGTCCGGTCGCGTCCTCCAGGCGGCGGACGTGCTGGCTGACCGTGGACTGGCGCAGCCCGAGCCGACGCGCGGCCTGCGTGAAGCTCAGGGTCTGGGCCACGGCGAGGAAGGTGCGCAGCTGTGCTGGGTCGTACACGGCACCAGATTAGCCGGTTATCGCAAAATGTGATGGCAGTCAGAGTGGTGTACGGGATTCCCGATCGGCATGGCCCGGGGGAGCATGGAGGGGCTCTTGCGGGCCCGAACGAACAAAGACACTCAGCGATACCTGCTGACCGACCGACGACAACTTCAGTCCCCACACGCACACAACAGAGCACATCGGAGCACCGTGACACGCCTGCGCCGGCCGAGCTGGATGCCGATCGACCCGTACATCGTCCTGCTGCTGGGGACTGTTGGCCTTGCCGCGCTCCTGCCGGCCCGGGGGACCGCCGCCGATGTCGCCTCGGGCGCGTCGACGGCCGCGATCGCCTTCCTCTTCTTCCTCTACGGCGCCCGGCTGTCGACCCGGGAGGCGATGGACGGCCTGCGCCACTGGCGGCTGCATGTCACCGTGCTGCTCTGCACGTTCGTGCTCTTCCCGGTGTTCGGGCTCGCCGCGCGGATGCTGGTGCCGACGCTGCTGACCCATCCGCTCTACCAGGGTCTGCTGTTCCTGACGCTGGTGCCGTCCACGATCCAGTCGTCCATCGCGTTCACCTCGATCGCCCGCGGCAACGTGCCCGCGGCGATCTGCGCGGGCTCCTTCTCCTCCCTCGCCGGCATACTGATCACCCCGCTGCTGGCGGCGGCGCTCCTCGGCAACAGCGGCGGCGGGTTCTCCGCCGACTCACTGGTGAAGATCGTGCTCCAGCTGCTGGTGCCGTTCCTCGCCGGGCAGATGCTGCGCCGCTGGATCGGCGGCTTCATCGCGCGGCACAAGAAGGTCCTCGGCCTGGTCGACCGCGGCTCCATCCTGCTCGTCGTCTACACCGCCTTCAGCGAGGGCATGACCCAGGGCATCTGGCACCAGGTCAGCCCCGCGCGGCTCGGTGGCCTCGTCGTCGTGGAAGCCGTCCTGCTGGCCGCGATGCTGCTGCTGACCTGGTACGGGGGCAAGGCGTTCGGCTTCGGCCGGGCGGACCGGATCGCCATCCAGTTCGCCGGGTCGAAGAAGTCCCTCGCCTCCGGGCTGCCCATGGCGAGCGTCCTGTTCGGCGCCCACGCCTCCCTCGCCGTGCTGCCGCTGATGCTCTTCCACCAGATGCAGCTGATGGTGTGCGCGGTCATCGCCAAGCGCCGTGCCCGCGATCCGGAGGAGGTTCTGGACGCGGCGCCCGGGGCGTCAGCGGCCCACGTGGTCCAGGGGCAGCCACAGGACCGTGTCCTTCGCTGACCGCAGCGCCATCGGGTCCGACAGCTCCTGGTCGGTGAGCGCCCGGTCCCATACGTGCACCTCGTCGATGGCGCCGGTGAAGAAGGCGCGGCTGTCCATGCGCTGCGCGATGTGCACGCCGAAAGGGGAGTTACGGCTGACCGACCCCGGGATGTCGGCTACGGACGACTGCATACCGTCGACCGACAGCATCAGCCGGCCGCCGCCCCGCCGGAGCACCACGTGATGCCAGCGGCCGTCGTTGTATGCAGTATTCGTGCGAACGTATGCAGTCTGCGGAGCCGCCGCGCCGTGCCGTACGGTGATCAGGCCCTGGACCCGGTTGTTCGCCGGCTCGGCGCGCAGCCACACCTGGGGTTGCGTGGTGCCGGTCCCGCCCATCCACAGCAGCGGCTGCTCACCGGTGGTGGCCGTGTACCGGAACCACAGCGACGCCGTGAAGTCCTTCGTGCCGAGCGGCAGCCGGCTGCTGTACGGCAGACGTACGGCCGCGTCGGTGCCGTTGAACTCCAGCGCGCCGCCGAACACTCCCTGCGTTCGCCGCGCGCCGCCGAGCACCGCGGCCGGGCGGGCGTGCGGGGCCAAGTCGGCAGTGACCGGGTCGGGGCCGCGGCGCGGGGCGAGCCAGTTCTCGGTGAAGCGGGCGAAGCGGATCTCGTCGCGCGAGTCCACCGCGCCGCCCTCGTAGACCAGGCCGATCGTGTCCCCGGCGATGCGCACCAGGTCGGAGTAGCCGGACCAGTCCGTGGTGACGACCGTGCCGCGGTCCACGCTGTCCCAGGTGCGGCCGCCGTCGTAGGAGGAGCGGATCATCATCGTGCGGCGCCGGTCGGGGTCGGCGGGGCAGGCGAGCAGCAGGCGGTCGCCGTGCCGCAGCAGCGAGCCCTGCACCATCGGTGCGTACAGGTCCGGCAGGTCGCGGAATGGAGCGGTGAAGCTGGAGCCACCGTCGTGGCTGACGGCCTGGGTGCGGTGGCCGAGGTCGGTGCCGTCCTGCTCCCGGCCGCTGACCAGGACGGAGCCGTCGCCGAGTTCGGCGAGGGCGAGTTCGGAGGGCTTCTGCCGGAAGGTGCCGTCCTCGGCGATGGGCCAGGAGTCCTGGGCGCCGATCCGCCAGTGGCCGCCGTGGTCGTCGCTGACGATCAGCGCCGCGTGGTTGGCGGTGATCCGGGTGCCGTCCCAGGACTCGGCGTTGACCCCGAAGACCAGCCGTCCGGCGTACCGTCCGTGCGTGAGCTGGATGCCGTGCGCCGGCCCGGTCGCGTACCAGGAGTTCCAGGCGGCGGGCAGGATCTCCGGGCTCAGGTCGCGCGGTACGGACCAGGTCAGGCCGTTGTCGTCGCTGTACTGGAGGTGCGGGGTGCGGTCGCACGGCGCGGTGCAGCTGGCGCTGTCCGTACGGCCTGTGTTGTACGTCTCCGCGAGCCAGATGCGGCCGGTGGTGCGGTCCACGATCGGCGCCGGGTTGCCGTGGGTGTCGCCGTGGCCCTTGTTGACCACCTGGAGTGGGCCCCAGGTGCGGCCGCCGTCGGTGGAGCGTTTGAGGACGATGTCGATGTCGGTGGCGTCCCCGCAGTTGGGGACCCGTCCCTCGGCGAGCGCCAGCAGTGTGCCGTCGACGGCCTTGACGACCGTCGGGATGCGGAAGCAGGCGTAGCCGGGGTCCTGGGACGCCTTGAACAGGACCTGCTGTGTGAACTGGGGTGTCTTATCCACGGGTTGGGCCTGTGCGGGGTGGGGTGTGGCGAGTGGCGCCACTAGCAGCGCCGCCGTCGTGCATACGAGGGCGAGTGCGGATCTGAGACGGGCGCGAAGACCTGACGGCATGGTGCGACCTGCCCTTCATCGGTCGGACATCTGGACATTCGGACATCCGATGTCCAACGTGCGCACCGATGACGGTAGTTGGGGCCAAGGCGCCCCACAAGCAGCGTGCAGTGCACGGAGTGCGCCGAGGCCTCAACGAGTACGCCGAGCCTCACGGCCGCAGGACGACCTTGCCGAGGTTGGCGCGCGTCTCGATCGCCTCGTGCGCCTTCGCCGCGTCCTCCAGGGCGAACTCGCCGTGCACGGCGGGCGTCACGGCGCCCTCGGTGAACAGCCGCCACAGCTCCCGGCGCCACTGCTCGTACAGTTCCGGCCGGCCGCGGGCGATCAGGGCCATCTGGAAGCCGATCACCGACTTGGCGCCGACCAGCAGGTCGTAGGCCTGGATTGTGCCGCCGCCCGAGCTGTAGGCGACCAGGCGGCCGTGCGGGGCGAGGGCGGCGAGCGCCGGGGTGAGCAGATCACCGCCGACCGCATCCAGTATGCAATCGACCGGATCCCCCCAACTGTCGTCCGCATATTGGATACAGTCGTCCGCGCCCAGCGCCCGCACGAAGCCGGCCTTCGCCGGATCGGACACCGCGCCCACCACCCGTCCCACGCCCCGCGCCCGCGCCAGCTGCACGGCGAGGTGCCCGACGCCGCTCGCCGCCGCCGTGACGAGGACCGCCTCGCCCGGTGCGGGCCGCGCCGCCTCCAGCGCTCCGAACGCCACCAGGCCGCTGCGCACCAGCGCGACCGCGTCCACGGCGCTCGCGTCGTCCGGTACCGGCGAGGCCATGGCCTCGTGCAGCAGGGCGAAGTCCGCGTACCCGTGGCCGAAGCACAGGCCGGTCACTCGCTCGCCCGGCTGGAAACGCCTCACGCCCTCGCCGACCGCCACCACCTCACCGGCGAGCTCGCCGCCCAGTGCGATGGGTTCGGCGGCCTCGGTGACCTTGCGGACGATGGGCAGCGTGACACCGACCGCCTCGCAGCGCACCAGCAGCTCCCCGGGGCCGGGCTCGGGGACGGGGGCCTCCTCCAGGAACAGCGGGCCGCCGGCGGAGTCGTAGCGAACGCGACGCATCAGCACCTCCATGGCCGGGCGGACCCGGCGCATCGGTCGTTGGGAAAACCCATGAAATCGTTGGGAGTCCCAACGGTAACCGGTCTTCGTTGGGAAGTCCAACGTTTTCTGGCTAGGCTGCCGTCATGGCCGAAGCTCCCCTGCCCGCGATCCGCTCCCTGCCCAGCTGGCTCCTCGGCCGGGCCGCCGCCCGGGGCCGTGCCCTGGTCGCCGAGGCCCTCGCGGCCGAGGGCATGAAGATGTGGCACCACGTGGTCCTCTCCGCCGTCCGCGACCTCGCCCCGGTCGCCCAGGCCGACCTCGGCCGCAGTGTCGGCCTCGATCCCAAGGACCTGGTCGGCGTCCTCAACGACCTCCAGTCCGCGGGCCACGTCGTCCGCGCCCCCGACCCCCGGGACCGGCGCAAGAACGCCGTGTCCCTCACCGGCGAGGGTGCCCGCCTCCTCGAACGCTGCGAGAAGGCGGCCCGCGAGGCAAACGACGATCTGCTGGCCCCGCTCTCGGCCGCCGAACGCGATCAGTTCATGGGCCTGTTGATCCGGATTTCCGGCACGGATGGCTGACGGCGGGTAACGTTCCGTCATGACCGCAGCTCCCGTACTCGATCCGCAGCGCACCGCCCTGATCCTCATCGACCTGATGGATCGCATCGTCGCGCTGCCCCTGGAACCCCGCACCGGCACCCATGTGCTCGCCACCGCCGAGCAGTTGGCGCACAGATTCCGCGGCGCCGGAGCGCCCGTCGTGCTCGTCCGGGTAGAACGCCCCTCGGCCGCCGAACAGCCGCCCGGCAGCGACCTGGTGGCCGGACTCGTCCGCGACGGCGACCTGGAGGTGGTCAAGCGCACCCTGGGCGCCTTCCAGGGCACAGGACTGCACGAGCGGCTGCAGGAACGAGGCGTCACCACGCTGGTGTTCGGCGGCATCGCCACCAACCTCGGCGTCGAGTCCACCGCTCGCGCCGCCGCGGACCTCGGGTACGGCCTCGTCTTCGTGGAGGACGCCATGGCCGCCTTCACCGCCGCCGAACACGAGGCGTCCGTCCGGCTCGACTTCCCCCGGCTCGGGACGGTCGTGACCGCCGACGGCGTCCGCCTCGCCGCCGGCTGACGGGTGACGTGTGACGGCTCAGACCAGCGTGCCGCCGCCGTCCACCACCACCACCGACCCGGTGCTGTAAACCCCGCGCATCAGATACAGGTACGCCTCTGTCACGTCCGCCGGCTCGCCGACCCGTCCCACCGGCAGCGACTCGGCGGACGACCGGAACAGCCCCTCCCGGACGTCCTCCGGCAACTCCCGCCACAGTTCGGTGCGCACCACCCCGGGCGAGACCGCGTTGACCCGCACCGGTGCCAGCTCCACGGCCAGCGCCCGGGTCAGCGACTCCATCGCCCCGCACAGCGCCGACGCGGCACTCGAACCGGGTACCGGCCGGCGCCCCGCCGTCCCCGTCGTCAGCACCACCGACCCGCCCGGGCGGATCGAGGCGGCGGCGTGCTTCACCGCCGTGTACGCCCCCCACAGCCGTGTGTCCATGAACTGTCGGGCCCGTTCGACCGTCGTCTCGGCCAGGCTCTCCAGCAGCAGCGCCTCACCCGCCGTGTACACCAGATGATCGAACACCCCGACCTCCTGGAAGAAGCCGCGCACCGCGTCCTCGTCCGTCGCGTCCAGGACCCTCCCCCCGGCCCCCTCGGGCAGCAGCTTCAGCGCCGCGTCCACACTCTCCGGCCGGCGCGAGGCGACCACCACCTCCGCGCCCTCCCGCGCCGCCCCCTCGGCGACCGCGAGCCCGATACCCGACGTACCCCCGATGACGACCACACGCTGTCCCCGCAGATCCATGGGAAATCCCTCTCCATACCGATGTTCCATCCCGATCGGACGACTCCAGCCTGCGCTCCTACGAGGGTGTACGTCCAAGTCCTCTTTCGCCCGCGGCGATACCCTGAAGGCATCACCACAGGTGCGCGAGCGTGCCGACGAGAGGGGCGGTCATGGACCTGGATCTGCGCAAGGTCCGCTACTTCGCCGCGGTCGCCGAACTGCTCCACTTCGGCCGCGCAGCCGAGCGGCTGCACATCGCCCAGCCGGTGCTGAGCCGGCAGATCCGGGCCTTGGAGAAGGACTTGGGGGTCGAGCTGTTCGTACGCCACAGCCATGGCGTGATGTTGACCGATGCCGGGCGCCAACTTGTTGAGGAAGCACATCAGTTGCTGGCTGCGGCCGACGGCGCGCGGCGCCGGGTAGGCCGGGCCGCGGGCGGGCCCCGCCGCTTCGTCGTCGGCTTCCGCGCCGGCATCGTCGTCACCCAGGCCCTGCGTGCCTTCCGGGCCGCGCACCCGGACGTCGAGACCAGCGCACGCCGCATCGAATGGGACGACCAGGAACGGCTCGTCCTCGACGGCACCCTCGACATCGCCTATGTACGCGCTCCGTTGCGCGAGGAGGGTCTCGAACTGCGGCTCCTTTACACCGAGTCCCGCGTGGCGATGCTCCCGGCCGGACACCGCCTCGGCGGTAAGCCGGAGCTGTCCCTGGCCGACCTCGACGGCGAGACATGGCTGACCTACGCGCTTCCCGGGCCGGGCGACATGCCCGTACGCACCGTCGAGGAGAAGTTCGAGTGCGTGGCCGCCGGCAGCGGCATCACGCTCGTCCCGCACTCGATCGCCGAGCAGTACTCCCGCCCGGACATCAGCTACGTACCGGTCGTCGACGCCGAACCGGACCAGGTGCTGCTGGCCTGGGCGGCCGGCCGTACCTCGCCCCTGATCACCGGGTTCGCCGAGGCCGCGGCGACGGCGGGGTGCGGCTGAGAGCCTGTCGGGTGGCCAGCTGATCACGCCGAGCATGGGCCGCTGACGGCCCCGGAGTTGTCGCACCGGCACACACCGCGTGATCGGGACCGCCGCCGTGTCCGGAGGGCAGATCGCAACCGTCACGCGTCTCGCGTGACACAGGCACCCCGAAAGCTCTCAGAGGAAGACGCGCGCCACCTCCAGCCACTTCCGGGCGTCCTCGCCGGTCGCCGTCATGTTGGTCTCGGACCAGGGGCGACGCCGGGTGACACACAGGCAGAAGTCGATGGCGCCGCCCTGTACCCGTTGCGCGGCAGCTTCGGGGCCCCACACCCAGGTCCGTCCGTCAGGTGCTGTCAGCTCGACGCGGAAGGGGTCCGCCGGCTCAGGCAGTCCGACGGCGGCGAAGGACAGCGCCCGCCCCAACACCCCCAGCGACGCCACGTGCTTCAGTCGATCCGTCGGGCGGCGTGCCCCGCCCACAGCATCGAAGACGTCCTGCCCGTGTGCCCAGGTTTCCATCAGACGAAGGGGCGCCATCAGGGCCGGGGTCACCATCGACATGTACCAGGGGAATGCGTGGTCCCATGGCGTGTCGCGCAGTGCCGCCGCCAGTTCCGTTCGACCGGCCCGCCACTCCTCCAGAAGTACCGACCGGGGCTTGGCCGCTCCCGCGGCGGCGGCCTTGTCCGCATACCCGCTGCCTTCGGCTTCCGCCCGCCCGAGCTCGGCGCCGAACGCGTCCGGAGTGCGTAAGGCGCTGACTGCGTTCGCGTCCGCCCACGCGAGGTGGGCTATCTGGTGGGCGACCGTCCAGCCCGGTGCCGGTGTCGGTATGGACCAGTCGTCCACTGCCCTGACCAGGGCGTCGAGCTCGTCACTCTCAGCCACCAGCGCGGACAGGACACCGGCGTCATCTGCATCGGGGACGGCGAGGTTGTAGTTCAACATGTGCGCCATGGTGCAAATCCTTCCCGACCAACGGCGGAGACGAAGTGTGCTCTCCCAGGCCATGACCAAGGTCGCGATGATCCGCCTGATGCCCGTCCGGCTGGACGGGCAGTCATCGCGGTGGAGCCATGAATCCCACCGCAAGACCGCGCGAACCAAGACCGCCGAAGACCTCATCATGGCGTAACCAACCGGCCACCCGACACGCTCTGAGGCGGGGCCCAGCGGCGCAGGGGGCGCTCCCCGCCGGCGGGGCCCCGCCGCCGTGCCGCGGGGAGTCGGCCTCAGCCCTGGGCGTCCGCCTCCTGCAGGGCGATGCGGTCCTCTCCCGCGTACACGTTCATCGAGCTGCCCCGCAGGAAACCCACCAGGGTCAGCCCCGTCTCGGCGGCCAGGTCCACCGCGAGCGAGGACGGCGCCGACACCGCCGCCAGCACTGGGATGCCCGCCATCACTGCCTTCTGCGCCAGCTCGAACGAGGCCCGTCCGGACACGAGCAGGATCGTCCGTGACAGGGGCAGGTCGCCGTTCTGGAGCGCCCGTCCGACCAGCTTGTCCACGGCGTTGTGGCGGCCCACGTCCTCCCGTATGTCCAGCAACTCGCCGTCCTCGGTGAACAGGGCCGCCGCGTGCAGGCCCCCGGTCCGGTCGAACACCCGCTGGGCCGCCCGCAGACGGTCGGGGAGGCTCGCCAGCAGCTCGGGGGTGACCCGGACCGGGGGAGTGTCGGCGATAGGGAAACGCGCGGTGGTGCGGACGGCGTCCAGGCTGGCCTTGCCGCACAGGCCGCACGAGGAGGAGGTGTAGACGTTCCGTTCGAGGGTGAAGTCCGGCAATGTCACGTCCGGGGTGGTCCGCACGTCCACGACGTTGTAGGTGTTGGAGCCGTCTGCAGTCGCCCCCGCGCAGTAGACGATGTTCTGTAGATCGTGTGCAGTAGCCAGTACACCTTCGCTCACCAGGAATCCTGCCGCCAGTGCGAAGTCGTCGCCCGGCGTGCGCATGGTGATCGCGAGGGGCTTTCCGTTGAGCCGGATCTCCAGGGGTTCCTCGGCGACGAGTGTGTCCGGCCGGGTGGAGACCGCCCCATCCCGGATGCGGAGCACCTTGCGTCGTTCCGTGACTCGTCCCATGTCCTGATCAGCCCCGGTTCTGTACGTGCTGGTAGCCGCAACGGCCCTTGATGCAGAGATGGCCGTGGGTCACCGGATTGTCGTGCGGTGACGTGACCTTCACGATCTCATTGTCCTGCACATGGAGGGTGAGGGTGCAGCCCACTCCGCAGTACGCGCACACCGTGGACGTCTCGGTCTGCCGTGTCTCGTCCCAGGTGCCGGCCGCCCGCATGTCGAACTCGGTACGCGGCGCGAGGGCGCCGCGCGGGCACACCCCGACGCAGTTCCCGCAGTACACACAGGCCGAGTCGGTCAGCGGGGCATCGTGCTCGACGGCGATCCGCGCGTCGAAACCGCACCCGGCGACCGCGATCGCGAAGCTGTTCTGCCACTGGTCGCCGCAGGCGTCGACGCTGCGTCGCCGACCTCGAAACCCGCATTGCCGATGGGCGCAGCTCTCCTTGAGTGGTCGTGACCACCCGGCGAGTGTGAGGACGTGGTGAGAGCGGAGACATTGGGTGCATATGGGTTCGCGCCGGCATGGTAGCCATTACGCGTCGAAGTTGCCGTTCCAGACCAGGGTGGGGAGTTTGACGAGGGCCTCGGCTCCGGTGACGTCCATACGGTTTTTGACCGGCGCTGGCCGGGGACCGTGGTACAGGTGATCGTCACACTGCACAATGGCCTCTGCAACGCGGGCAGTTGAGTACGGCAGGGGGGAATCGTGCGGGCGGGGGACCATCTCTCCGGTAGGTACAGGCTGGACGTGCGGCTCGGGCACGGTGGCATGGGCGAGGTGTGGCGAGCATTCGACACCGAGCTCGGCCGCCCGGTCGCGGTGAAGGTGCTGCTGCAGTTCCACGCGACGCATGAGGAGCTACAGCGGTTTCGGCGCGAGGCGTCGATCGGCGCCCGGCTCAAGCATCCCGGTATCACGGTCGTGTACGACGTCGGGCAGCACGAGAACCGGCAGTTCATCGTCATGGAGCTGCTGGAAGGGATGGACCTTTCCCAGCTCCTGGCCCGCTCGCCCGGCGGTCTGCCGGTCGCCGAGGCGGTCGGTCTCGCGCTTCAGACCGCAGAGGCGCTGGCCGCCGCGCACGGCGGAAAAGTGGTGCACCGCGACCTCAAGCCTGGCAACCTCTTCCTGCAGGACGACGGCCGGATCAAGATCTGCGACTTCGGGATCGCCCGGGCCGCGGACACCACCGGCAGTATCACGGTCACCGACCGGCTGATCGGCACTCCGGCCTACATGGCGCCGGAGCAATGGCGCGGCGAGCACGTCGACGCGAAGTGCGACCAGTACGCACTCGGCTGCGTGCTGCACGCGCTACTCGCTGGCACCCCGCCGTTCCCCGCCTCCGAGCAACCCTGGGTTTTGATGCACCGGCACCTGGAGGAAACACCGCCCGCTTTGCACACGCTACGAAACGACGTGTCGGCGGAGATCGTCGAGCTGGTTACTGCGCTCCTGGCCAAGCACCCGGACGCTCGGCCGGACGCAGCCAGCACCGTCCAGCGCCTGCACTCGATCCAGCGGCATGCGCCTGGACCGCACTCGACCTCCACCCGGGATGCAACGCCATCCAGCCGTGGCCCCGCACCAGCATCAGAGGACCCGGCCACACCGGTCACCGCCACCGCGCCCAACCACGACACCGCGCCCGCCCCCACCCAGCCCACCGTCTCGCCACCCGCGCCCGCAGCCCTTCGCCACCGCCCACGCCGCCGCACCCTCATCCTCGGCTCACTGGCCACGGCGTCGGCCGGGACACTCGCCGCACTGGGACTGACACTCGCCGACAGCGCAGGCACCCCCAAGAAAGGCGGCAGCCCAAGCCCGGGCCCGAGCCGGCACCCGGCCAGTAGCCCCGGCAGCCCGGTGACGCTCCGAGGCGGCGGCAATGCCGTCGTGCGTTCAGTGGCGTTCAGCCCGGACGGCAACACCCTGGCCAGCGCCGACGACGACGGCGAGGCCAGGCTGTGGAACGTGGCCACCAAAACGTTGGCCAAGACCTTCACGCACAAGCCCGTGAACCCATGGCCTAAATCACTCGCTCAGGTCACCGCTTTCAACCCCGCCTTCTCGACGGCCTTGTCCGTGGCGTTCAGCCCGGACGGGGCCAGATTGGCCGTCGGCAACGGTGACGGGACGGTCAGCGTGTGGAACGTTGCCACCGGCGCCGAAACCACGCTCCCATACCTCGATCCTGTCGAGTGGAATGGCTCCGTCGCTTACGTGGCGTTCCATCCGAGCGGCGGGATGCTGGCAGCCAGCTACGACGCCCCTGCCTTCAGGTTGTGGAATCTGTCCACCCGGACCGCCGGCACACCGCTGACCACCGGCGATACCTCTTGGATCTCAACTCTGGCGTTCAGCCCTTCTGGCACCGTCCTGGCGACCAGTTCCGGCAACGGCAACCCCGGGAACACCACCAGCGACGGACGGCTTCAACTGTGGGACGTCCCCTCCCGCTCGAACATCGCCACTCTCGCCCGGACCAATTCCACCTTGCATTCCCTGGCATTCAGCTCCGACGGGAAGAGGCTGGCGAACCTTCGCTCCGACGGGACACTCACGCTCTGGGACGTCGCAGCCCGCAGGAGCACGGCCACCCTCGCCGGCCCCGGCTCCGAGATAACGTGCATCGCGCCCGGCCCAGGCACCCTCCTCGCCAGCGGAACCAAAGACGGCGCTGTCAATGTGTGGAACACCGCCAACAGCGGGAGCACCGCTGCCGTCACCACCGACACCACAAGCAACTGCATCGCCTTTAGCCCGGACGGCAAGACCTTAGCCAGCGGGGGCACGAACCTCACGATGTGGACGATGACGTAAGGGAGGGTCCCCGGCATTGCCCACACGATCCAATATCTCGACACCGTCGTGCTCGCCCGGGCACCGTGGCGGTCGAGGATGACAGCATCGCTCGCCGGGCTGCCGTGGACGACCTTCACCCCGTCGTCGACATCGACGGGAACTGCCATGCTGTCGACCGCAGCTGGCCGCAAGCCACCGTCCTGGCCAATGCAGCCTGATCCTGCCGCGGGCCAATGGAACCCCCGCCACCAGGCAGCCGCGGCTCGGGCACGAGGCCATTCGAACCACCACGGGCGATCCACCTCGGCCTCCACCGTGCGCGGCCTCGAACTCCTGCGGTCCCGGCCGCACCTGTTCGCCGGACTGCTCGCCGTCGTGGACCTGGCCAACGACCCGGTCGAGGTCCACGACTACCTGGCCTCCTTCGAGCCCCCGGTGATCGACTTCGGCTTCCCGCACGGGACCCACGACGATCCACCCCACTGCAACGACCCCGGCGTGCCCGAGTACGGGCTCTGGATGAGCAGCGTCTACGACGCCTGGCTGAACCGCCCGGACCACCAGCACAGCGTCCGGATGCTGGAGGACATCGTCGCGCTGAGCTCGGGCGTGCGCAGCTCGGTGGAGACGCTCGGGCTGGCTCCACCCACCAGTGTCGTGATCGAGTCCGACGGCAGCATCGAGGGCGTGGACACCCTCCGCTCCGTCGAGGAGGGCGCCACCCGCCTCGGGCTCGACGTCTTCGACGACTCCTTCGACGCGGCTCTCCGCCACCCCAAGCTCCAGCACCGCCAGCAGGAGGGTACGGCCGCACTCGCCGCGGAGTGCCGGAGCTGTCCCCTGGTGGCGGTGTGCGGCGGCGGTTACCTGCCGCACCGCTTCAGCACGGACCGTGGGTACCGCAACCCGTCCGTCTACTGCGCGGACCTGGCGTATCTCATTCGGCACGTCCAGGGTTCTCTACAGCGGCACGGCTGGGCGCTGGATGCTGCCGCGCCAGCCGCCTCCTAGCCGCACCGCCGCCCACCTGAGGCCCGAGGTTCACCCCGAATGAGAGGAGCTGCACGCCGATGACCGTGACGATCCGGCCGGCCGAGAAGAACGACGTCCGACAGCTGGCCGCACTGATCGAGGAGATCGAGCGCTTCTACGGCACCACGGATGCCGACATCCAGCCGCTCGACGAGCGCCAGGCACAGGTCGAGGAGGCGCTCTTCGGGTCGCCGCCACTGGCTTCCGCCCTGGTGGTCGAGGACGAGGCAGGAGACATCGTGGGCCTCGCTGCGTACTCGTTCCTCTGGCCGAGCGCCGGTGCCACCCACTCCCTCTTCCTCAAGGAGCTGTACGTCCGTGACACCCTGCGTCGGCAGGGCATCGGCGCCCAGCTGATGAGCGAACTCCGTGACCTAGCTACGGCACGCCCCGGTTGCACCCGCCTGGAATGGATGACGGACCGGGTGAACTCGGATGCGCGCACCTTCTACCGATCGCTCGGGTTCGAGGAGGACAACGAGAAGATCGTCTACCGGATCGGCACGAGCACGACATGAATCCCGGAAGAGCATCGATGAGGTCTCAGCACACGCCACGGAGTGCCTGGTGCAGGAGCTCGAACAGCGGGAACGAGGACTCGTACTGCGTCGAGGTAGCCGACTTCTCCAACGGGATCGGCATCTGGGACTCCAAGAACCCCCACGGGCCCGTGTTGCTCTTCGACATGTCCGACTGGTCAGGCTTCGTCGCAGCCGTCAGGGTGGGAGACCTCGGCTCCTTGTTCAAGCCGCGTGGGCAGCGAGCATGGTCACGCGATTGAACGAGGTGTCGACACCGATGCAATTGAGGAGGCGGGCGTCACCCTGCAGAAAGCCGCACAGGCTGTCCACCAAATGTGACGACCGAGAGGTGGATCATCATGCCTTGATCAGTGGCTTCCGGGTCAATGCTTGACGAACTTCATGGCCGCCACCGGATCAGGGCAGGCATGGCAGCGTGGTCGGTGCCTTCCATCGTCACGATGACTTCTCGGCCCGTCGCCGTTCCCAGCCAGGTCACGAAGGCGCGAACGGGTGCGAAGGTCGCCTTGTCGACCACGTCGGAGGGATCGAAGGTGAACTCGATCTCTTCAATGTCGAAGAAATAGCAGGTGAACCACACGCCGTCGATGTCGATGGCCAGGCTCGCCGATTCCTCCGGGTCCTGCTCAAGCCGGGACCATACGCCAGAGGCGTCCAAGGCACCGCTCTCCGTGGTGCCGGAGTGCGTCCAAGTAAGGACATGATTCCCCGGGACCGCGGGCAGCCCGTCGAACATGCGCCGCCAGTCCTCGATCGTGGTGTCGAGGACGCTGACGTCCCGCAGTGCTCCATCTGCGACGAAGTCCTCTGCTCGGTATGCCGGTTCGGTCTCGTGCTGTCCCGCCATCACAGAAATCCCTCGAAAGTGAGCTGGCCCCCACGCCAACTCCAGCGGGCGCCCCAGCCTCCGGGGACTCTGAAGTCGCGGGTGATGCCCACGTATTGAGACGACGCCGAGGTGTTGACCTTTTCGACCACATTCGGGTCGGTGAGTATGTCCTGGATCATCTCATTGCCGATCTCGGTCCGCTCACTGTTGGTGAGCTTGCCGAAATTGTAAATATCGGCATGGGCTTGCCCCCGTTTAGCCAGATTGTTCGGGCTCGGGTCGCCGTGTTTCTGCAGTGCCCTACCGGCCGGTGAGAGCTGGCCCTTCCTGGGGCCGGTGGCCGCCTGGGACAAGTCGTCAAGGCCATAGTTACAGGGGGAGAGACCGAGGGGGTCGATCCAGGTGAGCGGAGTGCGCACATAGCCGCGGTGATTGTCGGCCGGCACCAGTCCCAACGGGTCCGCGCTGAGGTACCGGGCCTCCCGGGGTCGTAGTAGCGGTGCAGGTTGTAGTGCAGCCCCGTCTCGTCGTCGGCATACTGCCCCGGGAAGCGCAACGGGCAGTCGACGGGCCCGGCGCCGTCGTCCGGGACAGGGAAGCGCGTGCCCCACAGGGTGGTGCGGCGCTGCCAGAGCAGGTCTCCCGACGCGGACACCAGTTCCATCGGGGTACCGACAGGGTCCGTGACCACGGCGTGGAAGCGAGCGGTGCGCTCGGGGTTCGTCTCCTCGGCCAGCCGCGCCAGGAACGACGCGTTCGACCGTGTAGCCGACGGCTCGTGGCCGGTCTGGGCCACCGGGCGAGGGGTGCCCGGCTTGTAGTCCCAGGTCAGCACTCGGCCGTCAGCTGCGGTCTGCTCGGCCAGAAGAGTGTCGTCCCAGCTGAACTCCGTACGGTCGTGCTCCGAGCCGTCCTCGGCCACCCGGTGCTTCGAGATGCGCCGGCCGAGCGGGTCGTAGGCGTAGCGCCAGCGGTCGCCGTCCGGGGTGACCACCTCCGTCAGGAGATCCTCTGCGTTCCAGACGTAGGTCCACGTGCGGCTCTGGCCGTTCAGAAGCTGGCGGGTTCTGCGGACCAGGCGACCCTGCACGTCGTGCTCGTAGGCGGTCCCGCTCGCCGAGCGGACGAGGGTGCCGACGAACTCGTGCTCGCCGGGCTCGTCGTGGGCGGGCGCGATGGCGTCTCAGCCGATCGGATGGCTCAGAGAACATGGCCGCCAGGAGCCCCGCGACGACTCGACCGCCAATTGGGGTGCCCGGCTTGATCGCTCTGTAGGACTACGTCGGCGAGGTCGTCTGCGGGATGGAGTGACGACGAGCTGACGGAGGTGGCCGTGCCCCAGATCTGGGCCGGGATGGACATCGGTAAGGAGCATCATCACTAATGTGGTGATCAACGAGCGGGGCGAGCGGCTGCTGTCCCGCCGAGTCCTGAATGACGAGGCGGCCCTGCTGGAACTGATTCGCGACGTCCTGGACATCGACCAGGAAGTGCTGTGGGCGGTGGACGTCAATCACGGCGGTGCTGCGCTGCTGATCGGTCTGCTGCTCAACCACGGCCAGCCCATGGCCTACCTCACTGGCCTGACCGTGCACCGCGCGTCCGGCACCTACCGCGGTGAGGGCAAGACCGACGCCAAGGATGCCTTCGTCATCGCCGACCAGGCCCGCATGCGCCGCGACCTGGGCCTGCTGCGGCCCGGCGACGAGATAGCCGTCGACCTGCGCATCCTCACCACCCGCCGCACCGGCCTCGCAGGCGACCGCACCCGCCAGATCAACCGGCTCCGCGCCCAACTGCTGGAGTTCTTCCCCGCGTTGGAACGCGCGCTGGACCTCACCAACAAGGGCCCCGTCATTCTCCCGACGGGATACCAGACACCGACCGCCATCCACCGCGCCGGCGCGAAGCGTATCGAGACCTGGCTGCGTAATCGCGTGCGACACGAAGTCGCTTGAGATGAGTGGCGCTCACCACGAAAGGAGGATCAGCTGATGCTGAAGGAATAGCGCCCGGTCCAGTGCGTGAGGACTGTCCCCGCTTTGGCGTGCGCCACGGGTAACTGTGGGGTGCGAAGCCCAAGGTTCAGGGTCCAAGGGCTCCCGTTCCATCCGGGGGCTACAGGCTGGGGAAGACCGGACGGGTGAAGTACTTGAACCCTCGTTGACGTCTCGTCAGAAGCACGCCCGCAGATGGATAGCTCAAGCGGGTGATAGGGACAAGCTGCTGAAATGCGGCAGGTGCCGTCCAGGGGGCGGTTACTGGGCGGGAACGCACCACCGTCCCCGGGGCATAGAGGGCGCCCTCCCCGGTCGCGTCTCACTCAAGCGGAACGTGACAACCCCGATGGGGTCCAGGTGCTGAACCTGGCAGGCCGACCGTGAGGAAGGCTCCAACCCCCAGCGGGAGCAGGACGACCCGAGAAGCGAATGCCGGTAGCCGAAAGGCAGCAGGAAACCCGGACCGAGTACTGGCTCCTCCGCCAGCGGCCCGGCATAACTGGCCGGATAGGGGCAGGTGCCCTGACCCGAAAGGGTGCTGACGCGGGTCGGGTGAGTCCGTGAAGAACTACTGACCGCAAATTCCGGAACTGAGGGAAAAGTTGGACACCCAGACACAACTGCGTGAGGCTCAGGCCGAGTGCAGCGATGCAGTGGTGAACGGACCTGAGGGCCGAGGCTTCGACTGGGATGCCGTGAACTGGCGAATAGTCGAGGAGGACGTACGGAGGTTGAGGCAGCGGATCTTCTCGGCATCGGAAGCAGGGGACTTGAAGAAAGTCCGGAACCTGCAAAAGTTGATGCTCCGTTCCCGCAGCAATGCTCTGCTGAGTGTGCGGCGGGTAACGGAGGAGAACGCTGGCCGCAAGACAGCCGGGATCGACGGCAAAGTGGTAGTGGCGCCCGAAGAGAAGGCTGAACTGGCCAACTGGGTGCAACAACGCGCGATGCCGTGGTCACCCCGGCCCGTCAAGCGGGTGTACGTGCCCAAGAGCAACGGGCGCCGGCGCCCATTAGGAATTCCCGTGATCGCCGACAGATGCCTTCAGGCCCTGGCGGTCAATGCACTGGACCCCGAATGGGAAGCCTGGTTCGAGCCGAGATCCTATGGATTTCGTCCGGGCCGAGGCTGCCACGATGCCATCGTGGCCATCCACAGCACCGCGAACAAGAAGGAATCCACGCGGCTGTGGGTGCTCGACGCCGATCTCCAATCGGCATTCGATCGTCTTAGCCACGATCACATCCTAAGGTCCATTGGCAGTTTCCCCGCAAGGGAGCTGATATCCCAGTGGCTGAAGGCCGGAGTGATCGAAGACGGACGGTTCGCCCCAACCGAGGAGGGAACTCCACAAGGCGGGGTGATCAGCCCCTTGTTGATGAACGTTGCTCTGCACGGCATGGAAACGGCCGCCGGGGTCCGCTACCGGGAAACCAGTAGCGGAGCCGTCCATACATCACGGGATTCCCCGGTGTTGGTCAGGTACGCGGACGATCTCCTCGCCCTGTGCCACTCACGTGACCAGGCCGAGCAGGTCAAGTCACGGCTCGCTGAATGGCTGGCGCCCAGGGGTCTGGTCTTCAATGAGGACAAGACCCAGATCACGCACCTGGACAAGGGCGTGGACTTCCTGGGCTTCAACATCCGGCGCTTCCGCGGCAAGCTCCTGACCAAGCCGAGCAAAGATGCGTTGCGGCGGATCCGGAAACGGCTCTCCCGGGAGGTGGTAGCCCTTCGCGGGGCGAACGCCGACATGGTGATCAGCAAACTCAATCCGATCATCAAAGGGTGGGCCGCGTACTACCGGATCGGGGTGTCCAAGCAAGCGTTCAATGCTTTGGACAACCACATGTGGAAGCTGGTCTATAAGTGGGCCAGATTTTCACACCCGAACAAGTCGGCGCACTGGGTAAGCGCCCGGTACTTCGGCAGGTTCAACCGGTCCAGGCAAGACAGGTGGGTATTCGGCAGCCGGGAGACCGGTTACTACCTGCGTAAATTCTCCTCGACTCCGATCGTCCGGCATCGAATGGTTGCAGGGAGGGCGTCCCCGGATGACCCGTCTCTGATCGACTATTGGGCCAAGCGGCGTCGCCGCTCAAAGCCCCCGATCAGCACCGACTTGCTGCGGCTACTGCAAGCGCAGCATGGGCGGTGCCCGATCTGCCGGTGCCTCCTGCTGCACACCAACCACGAGCCACAGACCCCGCAAGCATGGGAGCAATGGCTCGGGGCCATCCGGAAGGCGATTCGTAAGTGCGCGATCACCTCTCCGGAGTCCAGCAGAGCGGATGGTCGCGCCGCACGCTACCTCGTACACACCCATTGCTCGCGGAGGCAATGAGCCAGCGACTCCAACTCCCCCGATGCCCTCGGGACTTGCTTGAGCCGGTTGCTTGGAAATCGAGCACGGCCGGTTCTTAGGGGGCGGGGACGCAGCAATGCGTCCCCGCTACCCGACAAGGTCCGAAGCGCCGCGGCTCTGGCCAATGCCGCCCTGGAGGCGGCACAGGCCCAGCACACCGCGCTGCCCGGCGAGACACTGGCCGCCGGCATGGCGGTCCGTCTTGCGAAGTCGGTGATGGCCCTCGACGAGGAGATCGCCGAACTCGATGCGCTCATCGAGGCCCGGTTTCGTGAGCATCGAACGCAACGACGCGCGGCGTCAGCCGTGGGCTTCACGTACGCACGTCGCGTGCGGGGGCCGGGCTCCTCGCCCGCCACCTACCGGTCGACGTCATGTCGACGGTCGACCGTTGGACGCATCCCGCATACCGTTCACCGCATACGGTCGACCGCACACCTTCTCAACTCCCGTCCCTGGCTCTACCGTCCGCGAGCATGAGCAGCCCCCCTCTCGCACCTCCGGGCTGGAGCCGCTGGCTCGTTCCGCCCGCCGCCCTCTCGGTCCATCTCTCCATCGGCCAGGCGTATGCCTGGAGCGTGTTCAAGCCGCCCCTCGAGTCCGCCCTGCATCTCGACGGCACCGAGAGCGCGCTGCCCTTCCAGCTGGCGATCGTGATGCTCGGGCTGTCGGCTGCGTTCGGCGGCACGCTCGTTGAGCGCAACGGGCCGCGCTGGGCGATGACGGTGGCCCTCGTCTGCTTCTCCTCCGGCTTCCTGATCTCCGCGCTCGGCGCCGAGACGAAGCAGTACTGGCTGATCGTCCTCGGTTACGGCTTCGTCGGCGGGATCGGACTCGGCATCGGCTACATCTCGCCCGTCTCCACTCTGATCAAGTGGTTCCCGGACCGGCCTGGCATGGCCACCGGCATCGCCATCATGGGCTTCGGCGGCGGCGCGCTGATCGCCTCGCCCTGGTCGGCGCAGATGCTCTCGTCCTTTGGCAGTGACAACGATGGCATCGCCCTCGCGTTTCTGGTGCACGGTCTGTCGTACGCCGTGTTCATGGCGCTCGGCGTGCTCCTCGTCCGGGTGCCCGGCGCGGGCACCCCGGTCGCGGGCGCGAGCGGACCGGGCGACGCCGGCGGTGTGCGGGTGTCGGCTCGCAGTGCGGTGCGCACGCCGCAGTTCTGGCTGTTGTGGGTGGTGCTGTGCACGAACGTGACCGCTGGCATCGGGATCCTGGAGAAGGCCGCTCCGATGATCACGGACTTCTTCGCGGACAGTTCCACCCCGGTCTCGGCTTCGGCGGCGGCCGGTTTCGTCGCGCTGCTGTCGGCGGCCAACATGGCGGGCCGGATCGGCTGGTCGTCGGCCTCCGACCGGATCGGCCGCAAGAACATTTACCGCGTCTACCTCGGTGTCGGCGCGTTGATGTACCTGCTCATCGCGTTGTTCGGGGATTCGGCGAAGCCGCTGTTCGTGCTGTGCGCGCTCGTCGTCCTCTCCTTCTACGGCGGCGGCTTCGCGACCGTGCCCGCGTATCTGAAGGATCTTTTCGGGACGTACCAGGTCGGCGCGATCCACGGCCGGCTGCTCACCGCCTGGTCCACTGCGGGCGTGCTCGGGCCGCTGATCGTCAACTGGATCGCCGACCGGCAGAAGGGGGCGGGCAAGCACGGTGCGTCGCTGTACACGCTGTCGTTCGGCATCATGATCGGCCTGCTCGTTATTGGGTTCGTCGCCAACGAATTCGTCCGTCCCGTCCATGTCCGTCACCACCATGTCCCCGCTCCGAGGGAGGCCGCGGATGACCAGCGACAGCAGCCCGCCTAGCCGACGGGGCCTGATCGTCCTCGCCTGGCTGTGGGTGGCGGTGCCCTTGGGTTATGGGGTGTACGAGCTCGTGCAGAAGGCGACGCAGCTGTTCACGGGCTGAGGGTCCGGGACGGATGCTCGGGTGTCCGAGGGTCTGAGGGAAGCCGACAACTCGAACGCCCGAATCCTGTGGCCTCACCTGCCGTCGTACCCGTGAGTCACTGTTCAGACTGGTGGATCCCGCTACCCGCACGGCATCAAGGGGATCTCCGTCATGAACGGCTCGCGCATCGCCGCCATCGGTCACTACCAGCCCGCCAGGGTGCTCACCAACGAGGACCTGGCGGGCATGGTCGACACGAGTGACGAGTGGATCCGCAGCCGGGTCGGTATCCGGACCCGGCACATCGCAGGCCCCGACGAACCGGTGGACGAGCTGGCCGCGCACGCCGCCGCCAAGGCCCTCGCCGCCGCGGGGCTGGCCCCCGGCGACATCGACCTGGTCCTGGTCGCCACCTCCACGGCGGTTGACCGTTCCCCGAACACCGCAGCCAGGGTCGCGGCCCGGCTCGGCATCCCGCAGCCGGCGGCGATGGACGTGAACGTGGTGTGCGCCGGGTTCACCCACGCGCTGGCCACCGCGGACCACGCCGTCCGGGCCGGCGCGGCCACCCGGGCGCTGGTCATCGGTGCCGAGAAGATGTCCGACGTCACCGACTGGACCGACCGCAGCACCTGCGTCCTGGTCGGCGACGGGGCGGGGGCCGCCGTGGTCGAGGCGTGCAGGCCGGGGGAGGGGCCGGGGATCGGGCCGGTGCTGTGGGGGTCGGTGCCGGAGATGGGGCACGCGGTGCGGATCGAGGGCACGCCGCCGCGATTCGCGCAGGAGGGGCAGAGCGTCTACCGCTGGGCTACCACGCGGCTGCCCGCCATCGCCCGCCAGGCCTGTGAGAAAGCCGGGGTCGCTCCGGAGGACCTCGCCGGGGTGGTCCTGCACCAGGCCAATCTGCGCATCATCGAGCCGCTCGCGGAGAAGCTCGGCGCCGTCAACGCGGTGATCGCCCGTGATGTCACCGAATCCGGCAACACCTCGGCGGCCAGCATCCCGCTAGCCCTGTCCAAGCTCGTCGAGCGGGGAGAGTTGAGCGGCGGCGATCCGGTGCTGCTGTTCGGCTTCGGCGGCAACCTGTCGTACGCCGGGCAGGTCGTACGCTGCCCGTGACCGGGTGCGGCGGGTGCGACAGGTAGGCCTGTGTGCGAGCGACCGGAAGGTGTATGCAGTGAGCAGGTGTATGCAGTGAGCGGGGGACTGTATGCAGTGGGCCGGAGACTGTATGCAACAAGCCTGGATTTTGTGCACCGTAGACTGTAGACAAAAGACAATCGATACTGAGCGTCCAGCGCCCACGCGCCAGGCCTGCCCAGGAGGGGGACCGTGATGTTCTCGACCGGACTGCCGCAGGGGAGCGTGCCCAAGCTGGATCGCCCGGGCCCCCTGCGCGAGCGC
This sequence comes from Streptomyces sp. NPDC055966, assembly GCF_042269865.1. Taxonomy (NCBI): domain Bacteria; kingdom Bacillati; phylum Actinomycetota; class Actinomycetes; order Kitasatosporales; family Streptomycetaceae; genus Streptomyces; species Streptomyces sp. NPDC055966. The sequence continues at coordinate 268,251 of NZ_JBHJYK010000007.1, read as the reverse complement.
GTCTACGAGGCCCTGCTGGAGCTGATCACCACCCGCGCCCTGCAGCCCGGCCAGCATCTGGTCGAGAGCGAGCTGGCCGGGCATCTCGGGGTCTCCCGGCAGCCGGTCCGCGAGGCGTTGCAGCGGCTCAACACGGAGGGCTGGGTCGATCTGCGGCCCGCGCAGGGCGCGTTCGTGCACGAGCCCACCGAGGAGGAGGCCGACCAGCTGCTCACGGTCCGCACCCTGCTGGAGGCGGAGGCGGCCCGGCTGGCGGCCCTGAACTCCGACGCGAAGGGCGTCGAGGCCCTCTTCGAGATCGTGAAGGAGGGCCGGACGGCGGTCGCCAAGAACGACGTGACCCGTGCCGTGGCGCTGAACGCTGCTTTCCACGCCAAGGTCATGGAGCTGGCCGGCAACGTGGTCCTCGCCGAGCTCGCCGCGCAGGTCGACCGCAGGGTCCGCTGGTACTACACCCCCGTCGCCAAGATGCGCGGCGGCACCTCCTGGTCCGAGCACTCCGACCTCGTCTTCGCCATCAAGGAGCGGGACGAGGGGAAGGCCGGCCGGCTGATGCGCGAGCACACCGAGCACACCCGGCATTCGTACCACCACCGCAACGAGTCCTGAACCGGCCGCCGTAGCTCCCTGCGCCCGCCCCGCCCGTCACCGTTTTCACGGCTCCGCCAGGGCAACCAATACCGGCTGCGGGCGGAACCGTTACATCTGGTGGATCTCCACGGAGAACCCTTCTGCCAGGATGGAGTTCAGGTGGTGCGCATGCGCACCCAGCCATTGGCGAGCGCCTGAGAACTGTGCCGTCAGTTCGACGAGCACGTAGTTCTCGGAACCATCCGTCGACCCACCACAGACACAACAACGCAGGCGCTGGCTCACCACGCCCGTCCACTCCGGTCCGTCCCTGTCCGCTGGCACCGACTCATCAACATCCACGGGGCACATCGTTCCAGGCGCCCTGAAACAGTACCCATCCACTTTGACCAGCGAGATAGGGAACCCCCCGCTCGACGGCCGTCATTCCCCTGCGCCTGCCGTATCCCGAGACGGACCGGTGCCCGCGGTACGGGCGCACCAGCGGGCCTCAATCGACAGCATGGCGACCAACACGGCCACCAGCAACAGGAGTTCACCGTAGACGGGCATGCGGACGCCCGCCGCGGCGGTGGCCAGGGCCAGCGGGGCGGCGATGGCGCGATGGCGGACGGGACGCAGTCCGAGGGCCGTCCGGAACGCGGCGTCGCCCGCGAGGAACAGCGCCACCCCGCCCGCGAGTGCCAACGTGGGTCCCCAGTGCGGGTGTTGGGCGAGATGGCTGAGGGTCGTCTTGATGCCCGCTGACAGATAGGCGATGCCCAGCAGCATCGGCAGGAAGGCGTAGTAGTAGGCGTTCATCGCCAGCCGCCAGCGCGCGGGCGGCGATGTCGCCCGGAACGCGGCCTCGGCGGCCTCCTCGTCGCGCACGAAGTACGTCCACCACAGTGCGACCGACAGTGCGAGTGCCAGAAACGCACCCGTGAACAGGCCCGGGGTGAGCGGCAGATCGCCGATGCCGACCCCGATGGAGATGACGGATTCGCCGAAGGCGATGATCAGCAGCAGGCCGTGCCGTTCCACGAAGTGCGCCGGATCCAGGGCCCCGAGCTGCTCGCGCAGCACCGCCGTACCGCGTCCGTCCCTGCGACCAGGCCCGCGCTCGGCGACGAACGGCGTCACGAACTGCAAGGCGATCGCGAGCAGCCACAGTCCGTCCGCCGCGAGCCCGTCGACCAGCCCGGCGGCGGTCACCGACAGGGCCGCGAGCGCGTTGGTGACGCCGTACCAGATGGAGTCCCAGCCGTGGCTGCGGGTGTACAGGGCGGTGTGGACGGCGACCACGAGCAGGAAACCGGCACCGAAGACCACACCGGTGTCCTGGAACACGCGCGGGATGGCGAGCGCGCACACCAGGAACGCGGCCATACCGCACATGAGGAGCAGCCGCCGCGACGGCCGGTCGGGCGGCACCTGGTTGGTGAGGTAGGCGTAGGCGCCGTACATCCAGAACAGCACGACCATGATCAGTGCCACCCGGCCGGCCGTGGCGAACGACAGGTCGTGCGCGAGCAGCACGGTCAGCTGGGTGAGCGTGAAGACGAAGACCAGGTCGAAGAAGAGTTCCAGGGTGGTGACGCGGCGCCCGGTCTCCCCGGCCTCACCGGTCTCCCCGGCCTCCCCGGTCTCCTTGGTTTCCTCGGCCCGCCCGCTCTCCTCGGGCTGCCCGGCCGTCGTGGCCGACGGCGTGGTGTGCATGCGGTGTTCCCCCTCCGGTGATCGGTGTGCAGATCGTAGAGGGGGAGCCACCACGGGTTCCGCTCAGGCGCGGGAATCGTTCAGGCGGGGATACCGGACAGGTACGCCCTTACAGGGGCGGGGTGACGCGTCTCTGAGTGGCTCTCTGTGGCTCTCGGGGCAAGATTCGTGCTCGGGGGGCGTCGAGTTCGGCGCTCCTGACCCCCGTCGCACCTCGTCTCGGGCCTGCCCTGGTGATCGTCGGGCGTCCGAAAGGAATGAATCGAGCCGCCCCGGCAGGCCATTTCGGACTAGATCATCTGCTTTCCATGTTCCCGTATTTGAGTGTCGTACATCGCGCCATGCCCGCGCCGATGCTCGGCCGTCAGCGTGAGGTCCACCAGCGTGGTCACCGGACCGTCCGCTCACAGCAACGCGTCCGCCAGCTCGAACAACGTGTCCCCGCGCAGGGTCAGGCAGTCGGAGAAGTTGTCCCGAAAGCGTGACGCCACCGCGAACTCTTCCCGCCGGACGCCAGGTTGCAACAGACCCGTTCCTCCACGGCGTTCGTGCTGGTCAGGTGTCTCTTCGGTCGGAGCGAAGGACCAGACGGAGGCCGTGTCCACGTACGGAATCTCCGAACGAGTGATCACGTTCGAGGCATCGTTCGAGGTCAGGCATATGGGAGATCGAGGCGGGACGTCGTTGGTATTCAGGCGTGAACCAGGTCCAGCGCCTTCTTCAGGTTGTACTCGGCGATGCCCGCCATGAACGTAGCCTCAGGTGCCCGGCTCGGCTTCGAGCGCCGCGGAGTTGAGGACCCTGCCGGTGTCATCGCCCCGTGTCTGTTGCTCCCTGGGAATGAATCCCTCGTCGCGCCGAGAGCTGTTTGCCTGATCGCCTGAGTGTGCGTCATGACAATCGGCGTCGGACGAGTTGAGCGGCCACGCGACCCGAAACCAGGGCGGAGCACATGACACGACTCACGTCACCGACGAACCAACGAACCGGGGCAGGAGGAAGAGGAAAGGGCAGATGGCGGCTGCTGCGGCTGAGGAGCGCCGCAGCGGCGAGCCTGCTGCTGCTCGGGCTCGCCTCCCAGGCACAGGCCATCGACTCCACCGTCTCGCTGAACAACAGGCGCACGGGGTGGGACGCGAACGAGCCGGCCCTGTCGCCGGCCCAGGTGTCCTCGTCGGGCTTCGGACAGCGCTGGTCCACCGCGGTGAACGGCGCGGTGGAGGCCCAGCCGCTGGTCACCGGCAAGCACGTGGTCGTCGCCACTGAGAACAACTACGTCTACGGCATCGACGCCGTCACCGGGCAGACGAACTGGACTCGTCAGCTCGGCCCGGCCTGGCCCACCTCGGCGGTCAAGGCCGGCTGCGTCGGCCCCGCGGCGTACAACGGGATCACCTCCACCCCGGTGTACGACCCGTCGTCCAACACCGTCTACCTCACCAGCAAGGTCAATGACGGCGCGGATGTGCAGCACCCGCACTGGTACTTCCACGCGTTGAACGCCTCCACCGGCGCCGAGCGCGCGGGCTGGCCGGTGCGGATCCAGGGCACGCCGACCAACAGCCCCGGCCACCCGTTCAACGCGTTCACCTCCTTGCAGCGTGCGGGTCTGCTGCTGCTGAACGGCTCGGTGTACGCGGCCTTCGCCTCCCACTGTGACACCGGTCCGTACGTCGGTCAGGTGGTCGGGGTGAAGACCAGCAGCCGTAGCCTGACCTTGTGGTCCGACGAGGCCGGCTCCGACAAGCAGCAGGCCGGTATCTGGCAGAGCGGCGGCGGCCTGGTCTCGGACGGCTCCGGTCGGATCTTCCTCACCACCGGCAACGGCGGCGGCACGGGCTCCTCGCCGAGTCCCGGCCCGGGCAACAAGCCGCCCGGCCACTTCGGCGAGTCGGTGGTCCGGCTCGGCGTGAACAGCAATGGCAGTCTCTCGGCGCGGGACTTCTTCAGCCCGGCCAACAACCGGACGCTGGACAGCAACGACACCGACCTCGGCTCGGGCGGGCCGGTCGCGCTGCCCGACGGCTTCGGTACCGCCGCGCACCCGCACCTGCTGGTACAGGTCGGCAAGGACGGCCGGGTCTTCTTGCTGGACCGGGACAACCTGGGTGGCATGGGCCAGGGACCGAACGGCACGGACAAACCGGTGAGCGTGGCCGGACCCTTCGAGGGCGTCTGGGGTCACCCCGCCTTCTGGGGCGGTGGTGGAGGCTACGTGTACACCGTGGCTACCAAGATCGGCAACGCCCGTTCGCCGCTGCGCGCGCTGAAGTTCGGGGTGAACAGTTCCGGCATTCCGACCCTGACCAGCGTGGGCACCAGCAACGAGGGCTTCGGTTATGGCTCCGGTTCTCCCGTGGTCACCTCCAACGGAACGTCCAGCGGTTCTGCGCTGGTCTGGGCGGTCTGGTCCGGCTCCGGCGGCGGCGCCGGTGGTGCACTGCGGGTCTATGACGCGGTGCCCGTGAACGGTGTCATGCATCTGCGCCGCTCCTTCCCGATCGGTACGACGTACGGCTTCGTGGTTCCCGCCATTAGCGGCGGCCGGGTCTATGTGGGGACCGGGGACGGCCACCTGGTGGCCTTCGGCACCGCGGACCCGCCCGCTGCCGGCCCGATTCTGCCGTCCTCCGGCCCGACTCCGCCCTCGTCCGGCCCGACAGGCGGGTGCCGCTGTGAGTAGGTCGGCCAGGCACGGATCCTGAGCCTTCGCCGCGCTCGAATCCCGGCTCCCGGACGCGACTCAGCGGAAGCGTCTGGGGGCCGGGGTGTCGGCCGGGATCGGGTCGGTGACCAGGTGATGGTGCGGCGAGAGGGGGCAGGCCGGGTCGGTGGCGGCCGGATCGCCGGTGAACTGGAAGGCCTGGCAGCGGCAGCCGCCGTGGTCCACCTCGCGCAGTGCGCAGCTGCGACACGGCTCCGGCATCCAGGCGGTGCCCCGGAACCGGTTGAAGGCGGGCGAGTCATGCCAGATCGCCGCCAGATCCCCGGTGACCGCGCTGGGCACCGGCAGACCAGGCAGCTGAGCGGCGGCGAGGCAGGGCAGCACGTCTCCATTGGGCGCGACCACCAGCTGACGCTCTCCCCAGCCGTTCATGCACGGCTTCACCTCGCCGGCGTGGTGATCGGCGGCGACGAGCACGATCTCGGCCCGCTCGATGTGGCGTTCCCGGGCCGCGGCGACGTCCCGCTCGGCCTGCCGGACCTGTTCCTCGCTTGGCGCGAGGTGGGCGCGGTTGCGCCAGGCCCAGCCGTAGTACTGGGTGTGCGCGAGTTCGACCCGGTCGGCGCCCAGCGCTACCGCCTGGTCGGAGAGGTCGCCGAGCCGCGCCAGATTGCTCCGGTGCAGCACGGCGTTGATGGTCAGCGGCAGTCCGGCGTCGGTGAACTGCCGTGCCGCGGCGAGTTTCCGGTCATGTGCGGTGAGCCCGGCGACGGCGTCGGCGCGGCTCGCGTCGGCGTCCTGGAGTGACAGTTGCACATGGTCGAGGCCCGCGTTGGCGAGTTCGGCGGCCCGCCCGGCGGCCAGCGGGATGCCGCTGGTGACCAGGTTGGTGTAGAGACCCAGCCGACGGGCCCGGTCGACGAGGACCGTCAGATCGCGACGCAGCAGCGGTTCGCCGCCGGTGAGGTGGACCTGGAGCACGCCCAGGTCCCGCGCCTGGCCGAGGAGGCGCAGCCAACGCTCCGTTTCCAGCTCGTCACGGTAGCGGGACAGTTCGACCGGGTTGGCGCAGTAGAGGCACTGGAGCGGGCAGCGGTAGGTGAGTTCGGCGATCAGGCCGAGCGGCGCGGGCGCGTGTACGGCGGTGCCGGACGGGCCGGCGGCGGCGACGGGGCGGGCGGGTGCGCCGGTGCCGTCCAGGGCGAGCAGCCGCCGTTCGGCGAGATCGGCGAGCAGTGCGTCCACCTGTTCGCCGTCCACCCCGTCGTACTCGTCGCGGAGCCGGGCGGTGATCGCTCGCGCGTCCCGGCGTCCGTCGCAGTGCCGGAGTACGGTGGCCGCGCTGTCGTTGAGCATCAGCACGCCCTCGGGGTAGACCAGCGCGGCCTGGTTCCGGACCGGGTCGTGCACCAGCCGCACCCCTTTGCGCAGGCCGGGGACCACGGCGGGGCCAGCGGTGCTCACCGGGCGGCCCCGTAGTCGACCGCGTCCAGCATGGCGTGCAGGACCTCGCACTTGAAGGCCAGGGCGGCGATAGCGGCCTGCTGCTGCTCGGCGGTGACACAGTGGTCCAGGACGAGCTCAAGGGTGCGGGCGCTGTCCTTTCGGGCGACCGGGATGCGGCGCTCGAAGTAGGCGTAGCCGGCCCGGTCGATCCACTCGTAGTGCCGCCGCCAGGCGGTGACGCGGGCAGCCATGTGGTCCGGCGAGAACATCTCGGTGAGCGCCGCTGCCACACCTTCGGTCCACGGTCTGGTCCGGCAGAAGTGCAGGTAGCCGTCGACGGCGAAGCGCACCCCACGGGCGACGTGCCGCTCGTCGAGAACCTCCGCGCGGTCCAGGCCGACCGCCTCGGCGAGCACCAGCCAGTCGGCCAGCCCGCCCTCGGTGTCGCTTGTGCCGTCCTGCTGGCCGAGCCGCTCGACCCAGACCCGGCGGACCTCCGGCAGCGGGCAGTTGGCGATGATCGCGGCGTTCTTGCGGGTGAGGCAGAGCTGGTAGTACCAGCGGTTGGCGACCCAGCGCCGCAACTCCGGCGGCGTGCAGTCGCCGGAGTGCAGGCGCTGGTGGAACGGATGGCTGTCCCAGTACCGTCCGCGCAGGTCGTACAGCCTGGCGGCGAACCGCTCGCGGGTCAGCGCTTGCGCCATGGGGCGGTCTGTCCGGCGTAGGCGGTGACCTCGGCGCCGGTGCGGTGGCATTCCACCACCGGGGCCGACCAAGCGGGTTTGGCTGCGGCCCGCCGGACCGGGGGCGCCGTAGGGGTGGGGCGCTGTGTGCGGGTGGCGGTCACAGGTGCCTCCTTGGTGAGCGGGGCGGGAGCGGACCCGCGGGACTGCCGGTGCGGCACGCGTCCTTACGGCAGGACGCTACGAGCCCTCCCGCCCGGCCGCCGGTTGAGCACCCCCGAACGGGTGACGGCCCTCCATCCCGGGCGCCCACTGAGTGCTAGGGGTGCGCGGCGACCGCCTGCCAGATCCGTTCCGGCAGCAGCACCGCTGCTGCGGGACTGGACCGAGGCCGGGGTATGGCCCCGCCTCCATGCGGCCCTGCTCGTCGAGCTGCGACGGGCCGGGCTGCTGGAGATGGACGACTGCGCGATCGACGGCTCGCACGTGAGGGCGCTGAAGAGGGGGGCTCACACCGGACCGTCGCCGGTCGACCGCAGCCGCCCCGGCAGGGGGCATCATGCGATCGTCGACCGCCACGGTACTCCGCTCGCCGTGTCGCTGACCGGCGGGAACCGGCACGGCGGCGTGGCCTGCTCACGCTCGCCTCGGCGCTGGCCGCCCGCGAAGGCGTGTCCCTCACCCTGGTCGGCGGCAGCGGCCGGGAGCTGAGCCAGGCGCTGGTGCGGGCGCCGGAGATCGGCTGCGTGTCCTTCGTCGGCGGCCGCGACACCGGTGCCGCCGTCGCCACCGCCGTCGCCGACCTCGGCAAACGGCACATCCTGGAGCAGGAGGGCCTGAACACCTGGGGCATCTGGGACTTCTCCGGCTGGGACCGGCTCGGCACCGTGATCCCCAAGCTCTTCGACTACGGAAAACAGCGCTGTACCGCTTACCCGCGTTTCGTCGTCCAGCGCTCCCTCTTCGACGCGTTCCTCGCCAGCTATCTCCCGGCGGTCCGAGCCGTACGTGTCGGCCACCCCCTCGCTGTGGCGGCCCCCGCCGGCCCGCTCCCGGACCTCGACTTCGGCCCCCTGATCCACGCGGCCAAGGCCAAGGAACTCACCGACCAGGTAGCGGAGGCCGTGGACCGGGGCGCCGTACCGCTGCACCGGGGCTGGCCGGACCCGGCGCGGTTCCTGCCCGGGCAGGACGCGACGGCGTACGTCCACCCGGTGGCTCTCCTCAATCCGCCGCCCTCGTCCCGCTGCACCACGCGGAACCCTTCGGGCCGGTCGACACGATCGTCCTCGTCGACACCGAGGCCGAACTGCTGGCCGCCATGAACGCGTCCAACGGGGCGCTGGTTGCCACCCTCGCCACGGACGACCGGACCGTCTACGACCGGCTCGCGCCGCAGATCCGCGCCTTCAAGACCGGGCACGGCGTGCCCCGCTCCCGGAGCGACCGCGACGAACTGTTCGGCGGCTTCGGTGCCTCGTGGCGCGGCTCCTTCGTCGGCGGCGATCTCCTGGTGCGTGCCGTCACCCGAGGGCCGGCGGGGGAGCGGCCGCCCGGGAACTTCCCGAAGTACCAGCTCATGCCCTGATTCATTGCACCATGTACACAGGATCTCGCATTCTGTATACCGCCGGCGATCCCGGCGGCCCGGCCGGCCCGGGCCGCCGCCCAGGGCACGGATACGCAGGTGAAAGGCACTCCGAAACCTTGGTATTGTTGTCCATGTCGCCGCGGGGAACGATCCCGGCAAGGCGGCAGACACCTAGTCCGGGTGGCGGAATGGCAGACGCGCTAGCTTGAGGTGCTAGTGCCCTTTATCGGGCGTGGGGGTTCAAGTCCCCCCTCGGACACAACGATTGACGATATGATGACGAGGGCCTCGATCTTACGGTCGCGGTCCTCGTTGCGTGTTCGTAGCTGATTGTGATGCCCAGGGCGTCGTAGAGCGGACCTTTCTTCTCGACGGCGGCGATCTGGATGCGCTGTGCAATATCTCCAAGACTCTCAGTGATCTCCCGGATCTGTCGCGCGTCGAGCGGGGATTGCTTCTTCCGGGGGACGGTGGGGTGCGCGTCGAGCTTCTTCTGCGGTGCGCCGCGTCCTTGTCCCGCTGGGCCGCGTTGATCCACTGGGTGACGACGGCGGGGTCGGCTCCCGCGTCGAGGGCTGACTGGTAGCGCGCGAGGCGCCGCTCGCACTCCTTGATCGCCTGGCGTGCTTGGGCCTGCTCGGGGGTCTGGGGCTCTGCGGTGCTTGCTGCGGCGCTTGCGTGGGTGAGCGCTTCGATGGTGGCGGAGAGCCGGTCGGGGGCGAAGGCCCGGGCGATCCACTGATCCAGGGCCTGGTAGACGATGTCTACCTGCGGGAGGCGCGACCCGGCTGACCGCCGCCGCCAGTGACCCCTGTCTGACCTGCTACGGAACCAAGATCAATCTCACCGATACTGGCTGTTCGGTTGGTCCAAGGCCGGTAGAAGCGCCGCAACGACAGCGAGCCGGTCCGCCCGGCCTCCCGGAGCAGGCCCGAGGTGATGACGAAACCGGAGATGACGAAGAACACGTCGACTCCGACGTAGCCGCTGGCAATGAACGGGATTCCGGCGTGCGCGAGTACGACGAGCGTGACGGCCAGCCCGCGCAGCCCCTGGATGTCGTGCCGGACGGAAGGATTCGTCGGACGGCCGCCAGGCGATGCGCTCGCATCGCGGCCGCGCCGTGGCGACCCCTTGGCCTGCAGGTCGGGCTCACTGTCCCGCAGCAGGCGGGAGGCCGTGGAGTTGTGCGTCATGCCCTTGGACTGTCCGCCGGGCGGAGGGTGTCCCTGCGATGCGGAACACGGATCCATGCCGATGAGACGGGCCGGAACTTGACGGGGCGTGCGGACAGGCACGGGATGCTCGGGAGCGTGGGCCCGGCCTGTGGGGTCGGCCCCACACTCCCCGACAGGGGGCAGGCATTGCGTGTCAGAGCCGCGTTCACACGTACGGCGACACCAGCTTCAGCCATGACGCTACAGCAACCGCCACGTGCCCTCGACGGTGCAGGCGACGTGGAACAGCCGGCCGATCAACGTCTTGACCCGCGCCCGGTCGGTTCTGGCCAGGCTGGCCGGTCTTGCTCGGTCGGAGCCTCAGTCGAACAGGTCCGGCGAGGAGGCGATGATCTGGTCCCACAGCGGACGGAACTGGAACCAGCCCGCGAGGGGCCCGCCGATCTGTGTGCGGACCTGCTCCGCGGTCTCCCGGTCGATCTCGTCGGGGGTGCCGGCGGCCATGGCCAGGAGTTGCGCCTGGCACGACCGTTCCATCGTGATGAACCACCACGCGGCGGCGGCAACGGACTGACCGACGGTCAGCAGGCCGTGGTTCTTCAGGATGACGGCCTTCGCCGAGCCGAGTGCCTCGCCGATGCGGCGCCCCTCGTCGGCATCGCTCACGACTCCGCGATAGTCGGCGTAGAGGCCTTGGTCCTCGAAGAAGGCGCAGGCGTCCTGGGTCAGTGGTGCCAGCGGGATTCCGAGTGCTGAGAACGCCTTGCCGTGGAGGGAGTGCGCGTGTGCGGCGGCGACGGCGTCGGGGCGGGCCTTGTGGACCTCGGCGTGGATGCAGAAGGCAGCACGGTTCACCGGGCGCTTGCCGTGCAGCAGATTGCCTTCATGGTCGACACGGACCAGGTCGGAGACCTTGATCTGATGGAAACTCATCCCGAACGGGTTGACCCAGAACGTGTCGGGGAACTCGGGGTCACGGGCAGTGATGTGCCCGGCGACCCCCTCGGAGAAGCCCAGCTTGCCGAAAACCCGGAAGGCGGCGGCGAGTTCCTGCTTGCGTACTTCGCGCTCCTCTTCGACCGAAAGCCCCGTGGGCGGGAGCGGGAGATCGAAGTCGTCGGGGATCGGGCCGACGTTGGCCCGGATCAGGTCGAGCATCTCGGGGGCGTGGCGCTGCTGCGTGATCGTCATGGTCTTCGTTCCTTTCGATGTGTGGAGACGTGGTCAAGCCGTGAGCGCGGTCACAGGGATCCGTGCGGAGTTCAGCCGTTTCCTGCCGTGGCGAGGATCAGTGACGCGACGCGTTGCGGCGCCTCCAGCGGGGGCCAGTGTCCGACGTCCGCAAGGGCGTGGAGTGTCGCGTTCGGCATGCGTTCGGCGATCCGCTCGGCGATGTGGGCGCCCGCGACGGGGTCGCGCAGGCCCCAGATGAAGGTCTTGGGCAGATCGCTGATCTCCATGGCTTCCACCCATCGGTCGCGGTGGGCAGTCCGGTCGGTGATGTAGTGGATCAGCCGGTGGGAGTTCAGGTGGCCGTCACCGTGGCTCATGCTCTTCCACATCGCGGCTGCGTCGGCGCTTGGGTCGTAGTGCTCGGCGAATGTCGGTGAGAGGGCGGTGGCCATGAGTTCGCCGGTCAGTGCTGCGCTGAGCTGGGGGCCGGTTTCCGGGTCGAGCAGCGCCGTCTGGGCCGCTTCCGGTCGGTGGAGTTCGGGGTAGATGCCGCCGTTCAGCAGCGTCAGGCTCGTGATCCGACTCCTCAATGACCCGTCGGCACTGCGCGCGAGCAGCTCCTGCGCCACGGTGGCCCCGTAGTCGTGCGCCACCAGATGCGTCGAGGTCACCGCCTCGTGCTGCCACAACGCGACCACCACGTCGGCCTGCTCGTGGATCGAGTAGTCGTGATCGGCCGGCTTCTCGCTCGCGCCGAAGCCGAGGAAGTCCGGTATGAGGAGGGTGTGGCGAGCGGCGAGAACAGGTACCGCCTGGGCCCAGTCATGTGACGAACTGGGGAATCCGTGGAGCAGGGTCATCACGGGGCCGCTGCCGATGCGGCGGACGAACACCTGGCGGGGGACTCCGGCGACGGCGAGCGGGACCAGTTCCCCTTCGGACCACCATTGCTCGATACTGGCCGTCATCGGAGCCCTCCGAACAGTGCGGGCAGGAACCGGCGCTCCAACTCGCCGTGCGGGAGCGCTGCCGGTTCCACCAGGCTTTGTGCGAGTCCGCCTTCCCGGACGGCGACGACGAGGCGCAGCAGCATGTCGAGATCCGTCTCGGTCACGTTGCTTGGTGTGGTCGCGAGGAGTGGTGCGAGCAGCTCCGCGATTGCCGCCCGGATCGCAGCGTCGTGGCGGGCGAGGGCTTTGGCCGCCTCGGGGTTGCGGATGGCGTGGAGCGTGAACTCGGTGGAGATGAGGAACCAGGTTCGGGTCTCCTCGTCCACGACGCTCGCCAGCTCGATGAACGTGGCGACCGGTTGCTCGGAGACGACGGCTTGGTCCACCGCCTCACCGAGCTGTTTGAGGACGATCTCGGAGCGTCGAGTGAACAGCGCAAGGAAGAGTTCGTCCTTGGATCCGTAGTTCGAATAAAACGCGCCGGTCGTGTAGCCGGCCCGTGCGCACAGCTCCGCGATCGAGACACCGTGAAACCCGCACTCGGCGAAGGCCTGCTCGGCTGCGTCGAGCAGGCGCTCGTTCGTCTCCCGTCGTCTCTTGGTCACGCGTTGTGTCATGCATCCCACCTGTTCGCGTCAAGGCGCTCGACGCTGCCGGATAGTGCTCCCTATCGGATAGGGACTCCTATCCGATAGGGAGCACTATCCAATGAGGGTGGCGGTGGCGCAAGGCCCTCGACGGCAGTGTTCGCGGCCGAGGACGCTCTTCGAACCGAGCAGGCTGCATCGGGCCAGGTAGTCCGCCTGTCGGCGCAACCGGTCACGGTGAGGGCGTGTTCGGGCGCTGTCACGTGTCGGTTGTGTGGATGTCTGACGGTGCGTCGAGGCGTGGTGCGGCCGGGTTCCGACTCGCTGCTCAGGCTGTGGTGGGCCGACCAACCGCGCCGATGATGTGCTCCCAGATCGCGAAGCGGATGTTCATCTCGGCTCGGCGATCGGGGGGGGCGGTCATCAGGTGACGGCGGGGCTGGACGTGCGGGGAGATGCCGTTCAACGCGGACAGGAACCTCTTGGCCCGCCCAGCGGGCGGAGCGGAGGCCCTTCGTCGCGCGTTCACGCTGCATGGTCTTTTTAGTCGCAGTACCTGCTGTTCCGACGCGGATTTGCCGATTCGCCCGCACGGTCAACGTGATCGGGAGTGTCAACACCGGCAGAAGGGGAACGGTCAGCCACGCTGAATGCTCACCATGTCGAGATCCGCGAGGGGGGATCTCATGACCATTGGTGTCGGAGATGAGGTCAATGTGCACGGAGAGGCCGGACGAGCGTCGGCGGCGTAGGACGGTGGGTCCGGATGGACGTGGGCAGTGGCGCTCCCCTCACTGGCAGGACGGCAAGGACGATGAGCAGCTCCTCGCCGACTGGTGTGAGGTGGTATCTGATGCGGCTTCTGATGCCGGGCTCCTGGTAGGTCTGCTTTCGCAGGACTCCAGCGTCCACCAGCTTCTTCAAGCGGGTGGTGAGGAGGTTGGATGCGACTCCCAGTGCCGACTGGATTTCGGTGAAACGGTGTCTTCTACTGAAGATCTCGCGGATGATCAGCAGGCTCCAGCGCTCGCCGAGCACTTGCGAACTGCGTTGTACGGAGCACCACGGTTCGTCGGATGCCGTACCTTCCTCCCTTCTCGTCGGCCGACCGGACCCCAGGTCGGACGCTGCCCAGGGTTCGGCCGGGACTGGTTACGGCGATCTCGGAGAGGCGCTGTCCGGGCTGTGGTTTCCACGTCGCCTGGCGTGCTCACTCATGCCGGACTTCGCCGGCTTCGGTGAGGGCCGGGTCCCGCTCTGGGCGCTGTGTTGCAGGTGTCAGTTTCGGTTGCTCTCTGCGACCTGCTTGCCGAGGTCGAGTTCGATGCCGTCCGGCTTCTGCAGGCCTCCTTCGAAGAGGCGCCGGACGCGGTGTTCGTTCACGGGCCGCCCTACCGTTTGGAAGTAGGCGGACAGGGCGGATCCGAACTCTTCGTCCGGAATCCGGGCGCTCTCGTCGATGAGGGCCTTGGTTCCGGCTACGGCGACCTTGTCGAACCCTGCGATACGGCGGGCGAAGGCATCGACGAAATCGTCCAGCTCGCCCTCGGGGAGGACGCGATTGACGTAGCCGTATTCTGCCGCCAGTTCCGCTGGGAAGTCGTCGGCCCCGAGCAGGATCTCCATCGCGCGGTCTCGGCCCACCAGCCTGGCCAGGTGCCCCGTCGCGTTTCCGCCGGGCACGGCCCCGACACCGACCTCGAACTGCCCCAGGATCGCGCGGTGTCCGGCGAAACGGATGTCCGTTGCCAGCACGAACTCACTTCCCGCTCCCCGGGCGCGTCCCTTGATCGCGGAGATCGTGACGGCCGGAACCCTGCCGAGGCGGATGAAGTTGTCCGCGTAGGGGTGGAGTCCTGTGGGGCCGGGCTTCATGGCGGCTATGCGCGACTTATCCGCCAGGAAGTCGAAGTGCGCCATGAAGAAGTCGGGGTTGTCGCTGTCGAAGACGACCACGGTCAGGTCAGGCGCCTGCTCGATGCGGTCCACCAGCGCGCCGAGCTGCTCGATGGTGTCCACGTCCATGAGGTTGATCGGGCCGTTGGAGAAGGTCACCTTCCAGTAGGACGGCGATGCTTCGGCCACGTGGAACTGCTGTGCGTTTGTCATGCGTCGCAACGTAGCTGACTATAATTTTAAAAGTCAACCATGGTGGACGAAGGGTCGCCACCGATCGACTGTGCTTGGCTGCGGCGGAGATCTGGCACCCCGTGCGGCTTGGCGCTGGTCCTGCCGGTCGCAGGCTGCGGGCACGGCTGGCCGGTGTCGAAGTAGCGGAACGAAACCTCGGTCGGGCCGAACGGGGGAGTCGGAGGTTGCCCTTCGTGTCCGTCACCGAGCTCGCCGGGAAGGTCTGACTTGCAAAACACTAGCCTGCTGTGCATGCTTCCTACCGGCCCCAGGGGCGGTGTTCACCCGATCGCTTCCTGAAGCAGGTCTCGTTCCCTGGCGGCCGAGGCAACCGCCGTCATCAGGTCCCGCCTTACCGGAGGTCACCTTGAATCAGCCCCCCGCTCCGCTGCCTCTCGCTACCGGCACGTATTTGGCCACCCTGCGTAAGGAGGCGGCGGCACTAGAGCAGCTGCTGCGCATCGCGGACCCGGCCACCCCGGTGGCCACCTGTGGCAGTTGGAGCATGCACGACCTGGGCATCCATCTGGGCCAGGCATCCCGCTTCGCGGCGGCCCTGCTGCAGACCGGGCAGTTGCCCGGCGAGCAGTTCGCCCCGCCGGCCGGGCAGGAGATCGCCGACTGGTACGCCGGGGGCGCGGCCGCAATCCTGGCCACCCTGGAGGAGACCGACCCCACCACACCGGCCTGGGCGTTCGGCTTCGAAGACGCGGTGGCGGCGCTCTGGTTCCGCCGCTTTGCCCAGGACACGGCGGTCCACCTGGTCGATGCCCAGCTGGCCACCGGCGCCGACGTGCACGTCGATCCGCTGATCGCCGCCGATGGCATCGACGAGGTGTTCGCCGTGATGGTTCCCAGGGTCTGGCGCAGCGGCGAGCAGAAGCCGCTGCCGGCACCCGTGGCGCTTCACACCACCGACACCGGACACAGCTGGCTGATCCAGCCCGGCGACATGCCGCAGACCCTGCCGGTGGACTCGGGGCCCGCAGCGGCCACGGTGAAGGCTCCCGCAGCCGAGCTGCTACTCGCCCTGTGGAAGCGGCAGCCCGCAAACCCGGAATGGATCAGCGGTGACATCGCCGCGGCCAACGCCCTGCTGACGGCCACGTTGACACTCTGACCGGCCCTGCTCTTCCGTCGTCGGCACCCCCAGCTGTCCCGAGGCGGAACCGGAGCACGAAGCCGTGTGCGCAGAACCGCGCGACGATCCGCCGGACCGCGTCCGAGAACGGCGCCGACAGATCAAGACTCGTGGATTCCACAATTCTGTGCCCAACAAGTCCGGACCTGCGCCGTAATGCTGCTGTTTCCCGGCGCAAGGCGCATCGAGGGACGAACCGAGTGGACAGACACACCCGTCCTTCGGCGTCTCGCCTTTACATCCCAAACAACCAAAGAGGTCTACCGTGTTCGAAATACTGCCGCCGCACTCCCGGCGGAAATTCCTGGCCACCTCGGTCGCAGCGGCGGCCGCGGCGACCACAGCATCCCTCAGTGTGCTCCCCGCCCAGTCCGCTGCGGCAGCCGAGGCGGGATCCCGCCGCGGATGGCCGACAGGCAGCAGCGTGAACGGCTTCGGCAGCGTCTCGCAGGCGCCCCATCTCCCGGCCGGGTTCACCGACACCTTCACCAGCCGGTTCATCCAGGCCAACGGAATCCGCCAGCACGCGGTCATCGGCGGCCACGGACCGGCCCTGCTGCTCGTCCACGGCTGGCCCGAGACCTGGTACGCCTGGCGCCTGCTGATGCCCACCCTGGCCAAGGACTTCACCGTCATCGCCGTCGACCAGCGCGGCATCGGCCTGACCGACAAGCCCCAGGACGGCTACGACACCGCCACCCTCGCCGACGACCTGGCCGCCCTGATGGACGAGCTCGGCCACCAGCGCTTCGCCGTCGTCGGCCACGACACCGGAATGCCGATCGCCTACGCCCTGGCCGCCGACCACCCGGAGCGGGTCGACCGCCTGGTCGTCGCCGAGGCGCCCCTCCCGGGCATCAGCACCTCGCCGCCGGCCTTCGGCCCCGAGTGGCTCAACGACCGGATCTGGCACATTGGCTTCAACCGCCTCGCCACGATAAACGAGCTGCTCGTCAGAGGACGGGAAGGCATCTTCTTCGGCTTCGAGTTCGACATCAACGCTGCGAAGAAGCTGCCCGACTACGCCGTCGACTACTACATCAGCACCCTTGCCTCCGACCGCGACGCGCTGCGCGGCAGCTTCAGCTTCTACCGCGCGTTCGACACCACGCTTGCGCAGAACCTGGAACGCCAGAAGTCCGGCTTGCTCACCATGCCCGTCCTGGCAATCGGCGGAGCGCTCAGCATTGCCGACGGAGCCGGGGTCACCATGAAGGCTGCTGCACACGACGTGCAGACCGTGGTCATCCCCGACACCGGCCACTGGGTCGCCGAAGAGGCACCCGAGCAGATGCTGGCGGCGCTGACCCCGTTCCTGGTCCCCTACCGCGTAGCGCACACCGCCGCCTGATCCGGGGTAAGGACCGGTTCGGGCCTCTCTGCACATGACCCCGTCCAGCGGGGCCGAGCGCGGCGCGCCCTCGACCCGCTCGGCCCCACCAGCCACGTGCACTTCCCCGGCCCGGGCACCTCGACGTCCCGATCGCAACCGCGTGCGACCTGAACCCCAAGGCCTTCGTCCGTAACCAACTTCCAACCCGCAGCAGAGCAAGACACGTCTTAACCCTGCCCTTTCACAACGGCCGCACCGAGGGCGTCAACACCCGCACCAAGAAGATCACGAGGCAGATGCACGGCCGCGCTGGGTTCCCCCTCCTCCGCCACCGCATCCTGCTCCAATAGCCCTCGTCACCCACCGCTACCACCGACTACGAGCCAGAGCCCTTTACGTGACAGACATCCACCCCCGATACCACCGTCGGCATGAACGAGGGAACAACGCGCAGGAGCCCGCCGACATCTCTCTATTCGACGGGCTCTGCACACGGTTCCGGGTCGATCAGCCGGTCACTTCGACCCACATGTTGACGGCGCCGCCGCCCATGCCGCAGTCGAGGACGGAAGCCCATTCCTGACCGTTTTGGCGGCCACCCTCGGTGCCGGCGTAGGGGCCGCGCACGCCGTCGACGTTGGCGCAGTAGCCGTGGACTCGCCAGCGGCCGTTGTCGGAGTCGCACCAGCCGATGCCGGCGCCGTCGCTGCGGTTGTACGCGTGGCAGTTGGACGCGGCGCTGGCGCTGGGCGCCGCGAACAGCATGGCACCGGCAGCGATGACCATGGCGCTTGAGGCGAGGCCGAAGGAACGTATGCGGGACATGGTTGTCTCCGTGTTTATTGGGGGGTGGACTTGTGATCGGAATCCGGTCTTCCGTTAATCGAACGGACTCCACGCGAACTCGCCACTGAACTCGTATGCGAACAGCGACGGTTTGATCATACTCATGATCGCGATCAAGCTATCCGATTTTCGAACGGCTGCGAACTGCCGTTGCGCTTGCACACGGTTCGGTCAACTCCAGGGAAGGGACTTTCGGATCCTGTTGGAATTCGAGATTCCCCTTAGCCTGATCGTTCGTGAGTCCCCGTCAGCTTGCTGACGGGGACTCTGTGTCTGTGTGGTGGGGTCTTTTCGGGGGTGGGGCAGGTTGAGGGCCCGGTTGTCGCGTCGGGTGGGCGCCGGGTTCCACTTCGCCGGTGTGGTGGTGCGGGTTGTCGGGACGGTTGAAGTGGCTGGTCAGCCGGGGTTCGGGAGGCTGTGGAGCCTGCCGATGGCGTGGGTGATGATGTCGGTCCAGGGCCATCGGGCGGTGACGCGGAGCCAGTGGCGGCGGCCGGTGTTCACGAGCTGCGCGGCGGCGGAGAACAGGCGCAGGCGGAGCTTCTTCGGTTCCCAGCCGCGGGTTTGGCCGGTCAGGGCGAGCATCGGCATCCAGGCGAGGAGGTCGAGTGCGAGGGAGATGATCTCCAGCCAGATCTGGTTCTGGGCGGTGTCGTGCAGGGGCAGGTTGCGCAGGCCGGTGTCGCGGGCGCCTCGGATGCGGTCCTCGCAGCGGCCCCGTCTGCGGTGGCGCAGTTCGAGGTCGGCGAGCTGGCCGCCCGCGGTGTTGGTCGCGAAGCAGGTCAGCCGAAGTCCGTCGAGGTCGGTGAAGCGCAACTGGGCGCCGGGGTGCGGGCGTTCCTTTCTGACGATCAGCCGCATGCCCTTCGGCCAGGAGGAGAGGTCGGGCATGTCCGTAATCTCCGCGACCCAGGCGCCGGGCCGCTCGGTCCCTTCGGCGTCGTAGGCCGGCGTCCATGCCTTCTTCGGGATCCTCAGCACGGCCTGGTGGATTGCGTCGGTGATGGTCATTCCGACGGAATACGACAGCCACCGGCCCCGCCTGGAGAGCCAGTCGAGGAAGGCGTGGGTGCCGCCGGCGGAGTCGGTCCGGATCAGTGTCTGCCGTCCCCGCCGCAGGCGTTCGGGCAGTTGGGCCAGGGCGAGTTGGGGGTTTCGATGTGGTCGGCAGCGGTGTTGGAGCCCGCGTTGCCCGACCGCAGCAGGGCGGCCACCGGCTCCCCGGACCCGGATGGGCCGTGGTCGACGAACGCGACGAGCGGGTGATGGCCGAAGCTCTTCTTCCAGGTCGCGGTGGCGTCCTGCTTCTCGGAGTGGGCGAGCACCAGCACACCGTCGATGTCCACGATGACGCTGCCGTCGGCGGCCGGACTGCTCTCACCGGCCAGGTCCCAGACCCGCCCGCGTACTTGGGAACGTGCGCCCCGGATCGCGGCCAGGGCCTTCGGGCCGGACGCGGCGAGTGCATCGACGAGACGGGAGACCGTCGGATCAGAAGCCACCGGCCCGAACACCGAGGGGTCGGCCCGCAGCATGCCGACGTCGGCCAGGCAGTCTCCGCCGAATGCGACGGCCAGGGCCACATCCAGCAAGATCTTGCCCGGGTCGTGCACCGCCCGCGGTTTGCGCCACGGCGCCAGCGCCGCCGATATCGCAGTGTCCAAGCCGGACTTGCGGACCGTCTCGACCAGCAGCACCGACCCGGCCTGCGAGACCACCCCACGGCCGCCGCCCTCGACACCAACACGCGGATACGACCCGCTACGCTTCTTCACCCTGTGTCGAGCCGCCAAGATGCAGTCCCCACGGTGGTTCGGCGACCGTCCGCGCGAACACCGCGCCGGTGGCGCGCGCCCGCACCAGGTGGTCAGACAGCAGGTCCATGGGATCAGCTTGGCCAGTAGGAGTATCACGGTCAAGGCGCGAGAGCATCAAGTAAAGAATCGAGCGCAACGCGCATGGAGTGCCTTGCTCAGGACTTCTAGCGTGGAGTCATGAACAACGAAACACGCCCCACCGCACTCGTTCTGGGCGGCACCGGCCGGACTGGTTCGCTGCTGGCCGAGGGCCTCGCCCAGCGAGGGGTCGCTCCCCGTACCGCGGCACGCACCGGAGCGGACGTCCGGTTCGACTGGGACGACCCGGCCACCCACTCCGGCGCCCTGGCCGACGTCGACCGCCTGTACCTGGTGACACCTACCATGCGCGTCAGCTACGCCGACCAGGTCGGCGCCTTCCTGGACCTCGCCGAGGCGGCCGGCGTGCGCCACGTCACCTATCTGAGCGTCCACAACGCCGACCAGGCGCCGGCCGGGATCGACATCGCGGCCGTCGAGGCCGACCTGGCCTCCCGGCCCGGCATTACCCACACGGTCCTGCGCCCCGCATGGGTGATGCAGAACTTCGCCGACGACCACCTCCCGGTCATCGACGGAGTGATCACGGCCCCGAGCGCCGGCGGCAGGGAGGCCTTCGTCGACGCCTCCGACATCGCGGCGGTCGCGGCCCAGACGCTGCTCGACCCCGAAACCCACGCCGGCGCCACCTACTCGCTCACCGGCCCGCAGGCCCTCACCTTCCGCGAGGTCGCGGGCACTATCGCTGCCGTGAGTGGCCACCCCGTCGCCTACCACGACATCGACCAGGAGGCATGGATCTCCGGTGCGCTCGCCGCGGGCGTCCCCGCCGACTTCGCCGTGATCATGCGCTGGCTCACCGGCGCCATCATCGCGGGCAGCGGAGCCACGCCCACCGGCGACATCGAGAAGGTCACGGGGCGGCCGGCCACCACGTTCCGCGAGTTCGCCGAGCGTAACGCCCGCGTCTGGACCTCGTAAGGGGCCGGCGCCGCCCCGGTGGCACGAGAGACGAAGCAAGCCCGCTGACTGCGGGACACATCCGAAGGAGACACCACAATGATTGATCACGTGTACATCTCGGTGAGCGATCTCAAGCGCTCAAGCGCCTTCTATCTCGCGGCGCTCAAGCCGCTTGGGTGGAAAGAGATCGGTTCCTACGAATCGGACACTCCGGGTGTCCCCAGCCTCTTCGGACTCTGCGATCAAGTCTATGGATCGGGTAAAGCTGTCGGTGCCAGCATCTGGCTGCGTGAGCGGCAGCCAGGTGAGACCGGCCTCTACCTCGGCCTCGTCGCCGACAGTCCGGCCGAAGTAGACGCTGCGTATTCTGCCGCCCTGGCCGCTGGCGGCCAGGATGACGGTGGAGCGGGTCCGCGTCCGCACTTCGGCCCCGGATATTACGCCGCGAATGTCACTGACCTCGACGGCAACCGACTTGAGTTCGTCAACAAGACCGTCAATCCAAAGCGCCCAGCCTGACAGGTAGTTGCCTCCTCACCTTGTACGAGAAGTGCAGCCGGATGAAATGCGCCGACTTGCTCGACCTCCGGCTGCACTTCCGACTGCCCCAGCTGCGACGGCCACGCGAGTACGGCGAGATGCACATCCAGTCGGCCGGCCGTGTTGGTGACCGTGCGTAAGCGTGGCGCTGGAGAAGTGGCCGGGTGCGGCGTGGTCAGGCCGCCTGGCCACAGTCGTTCGCGCCGGGACCGTCGCCGTGCAGCGGGCTGAAGTCGACATCCAGGGACGGGTCGTACGCCTCGGGTGGGATGCCGAGTACGTGGGTGGAGTACTCGCCGAAGCGGCGGATGCGGTCGGTCAGGTAGGGCGAGATGTGGGCCAGATACTCACGCCGTTCGAGTGCGACGTGCTGAGGGTCGCACGAACCGCTCGAAGTGCACCGCTGGGCCCCGTTCAGGCCCTTGCGGACCTACCCGACCTGCTCCCACGCGCCGGCGCGGTGAACCTGGCCACGCCCCTCACGGACGCCACCATCCACCTTGTCGACGCCGCTTTCCTGGCACGCATGTGGAACGGCAGCCTGCTGGTGAACATCGCGCGCGGCCGCGTCGTCGACACCGAGGCGTTGCTCACCGAGCCGAAGCTGGACGGCTGCGTGCCGCGCTAGACGTCACCGACCCGAACCGGTGCCCGCAAGCCACCCGCTATGTCATGCTCCGGGGGCGCTCATCAGCCCCCACATGGGCAACAAGACCTCCGCCTTCCTGCCGAGAGTCAAGCGGCTGCTGTGCTCCCAGATTGGCCGCTTCGCCGACGGAGAGCCACTGGAGAACGTTGTAACGCAGCACTGAGCCACAGCCGGCGGGTGCCTCTGAATCTGGTGGAAGACTTGTTCTGGCCGTGTACGGGGAGGCCCATGCGGGGCCGCATGGAGTCTCGCGCCGGCATTGCATCGACACGCTGTTGTGACGGCTCAGACAGTGGATCGCTAGTGGATCACGCCCTTGTCGGGGTCGCCGAGGGGGACGCTTTGCACCGGCCAGATCTCGCTGGGTTGGGTCAGTAGGGGCTTGGTCGCGTCCCTGATCCGCTGGAGATTCGAGCTGGCCAGGTGCGTCTGGAAGTCCTCGGAGGTGAGCCAGTGCTCGACGATGAAGACGTCCTTGCCATCGGTGTGTAGTGCGAAGAGCTTGCATCCCGGTTCCTGATGGACCAGCGGGGCGAGCTCGCGGTACACGTCGAGCACCTCTTGGGTCTTGCCCGGCGCGGGGATCAGGCGGGCGATGACAACGGGCATACGTGCAAAACCTCTCGGGACGGTCTCCCGCTCCGTGAACGTGGGATTCGGGGTGAAGCCGTACTCCCATGATGCACCGCACCGGCCGCTACGCCACTGGTGGCGGCACGGTAGCGTGCCACAACCGTTGGCGCCGCCAACAGCCTTGATCATAGGTCGCTCATGAGTCAGCCGTCCGTCACCGGGTCGAGTACAGCGCGGCGATGTCGTTGGGCAGCGCGGACTTGATCTGGCGGCTGAATTCGTCGACGAGCACTTCCTCCTGGCCGGTGAGGAGTCCCCTGATCGCGGCTCGTGCGACCTCCTCGGGACTGATCTTGGGCTGGTCGACATTGGCGGACAGGTCGGTGTCGACATACCCGACGTGCACACCGAGCACGCGGGTGTCCTGCGAGCGCAGGGCCAACCGCATCGCGTTGGACAGCGACCACTGCGCTGCCTTGCTCGCTGCATATCCGGGCGCCTGCTCCAGGGCCAGCCAGGATGCGGCGGACAGCATGTTGATGACGGCGCCGCCGCCGTTGTGGGACAGCGTCGGAGCGAAGGCCTGGGTCACAGCCCAGGTGCCGAGGTAGTTGACCTCCAACTCGCGCCTGGCGTCGTCCAGCGACGCGGTGAGCGGCGACGCCGCGAAGGCGGTGCCGGCGTTGTTGACCAGGATGGAGAGGTCGCCGATCGCCTCGACCGCGGTGGCGATGGTGGCAGGGTCCGTGACGTCCAGTTGGATCGGCACCACCCCGGGATCGGTGATCTGTTCGGGGCGGCGTGCGGCGGCGTAGACCGTGGCGCCGTGCTCGGCGAGCACTCGGGCGAACGCCTGGCCGATCCCCCGGTTGGCGCCCGTCACCAAGGCGGCCTTGCCTTGAATCTGCATGTCTATGTCCTATCCGTTCGGTGTTGCACGTGGGCCGAGGTCTGGCGTCGGCGGTAGCAATTCCACCTGACTTTCATTCTTAAAGTCAAGGGCGCTTCCTGCGGTCCGGCGAGATGGTTGTCCAGCAGGCCGGCGTCCTTCGCCACGGGCTTCAGCCGCCCTTGCCGACAGGGCGGCCGACGGCGACACACGGGCCTGTTTCTACGGAGTTCTGCACCCCGGATGTGCGGCGTTGCCTGACGGAATGGACCGTCAGGGACAGCGCTCCGACGGCGAGGAAGGCCATCCCCTCCCAGGCCATCACTGTCCAGCCGTGTGCTTCGAGGAGCGCCAGGCCGATGCTGGAGCCGATCGCGCCGCTGGCGAACAAGGCGAAGACGTAGACGGTGTTGAGCCTGGCGCGTAGGGCGGCGGGCCCGGTGAAGATCCGGGTCTGGTTGGCTATCTGCGCACTGGTGGTGCCGTAGCCAAGCAGGTTGCAACCGATCACGAGGGCCACCACGGAGTCGCCGGCGAACAGGAAGACGACGAAGGCGATGCCGGCGGACGCCAAGCCGACGGTGTTGACGATGTCGGGGCCGTAGCGGTCGGTGAGCCGACCGGAGTAGCGGGCGGCCAGTGCGCCGGGCGCGCTGCCGAGACCGAAAAGGCCTGCCGCGGCCGGTCCGAGCTCGATGGGCTTCTGGGGCAGATGGAAGGCCAGCGTCGCCCAGAACGCGGAAAAGGCAGCGAATCCCGTCGCGCCGAGGACTGCGGACAGGCGCAGGGAAGCATGCCCGACGATGAGCCGCGGCAGGGATGCCAGCAGCTTCAGGTAGCCGATCCTGTCCTGGCCGCCGTGCGGGCTCTGTTCCGGCATGTACCGGGGCAGGACGAGCAAGAGCAGGGCGGTGGCGGCCGCGGCGGCGAAGTAGCCGGCGCGACACGTCCCGGTCGCTTCGGCGAGGGCCCCGGAGACGGTACGGGAGAGCAGTGCTCCCAGGGTCAGGCCGGTACCGACGGCTCCCAGGGCCCGGCCCGCCTGGCCGCGCGCGGCCATCGAGGAGACGGTCGGCATGATGAGCTGCGGGAGCACGGTGGTGACCGACAGGACTCAGCACCGCTATCGAGGGGGCCAGTGCTCCTGTGAGCAGCGCCAGTGCGGTGATGGCGAGCAGAACGCTCGAGATCCTGCGCAGTTGTGCGCGGTCGGCAAGAGGGACGATCACGACGATGCCCAGCGCGTAGCCGATCTGCCCCGTCGTGGCGACGATGCCCGCCGCAGCGGAGGGGACGCCCAGCCCCTGTGCGATTCATTCGAGAAGCGGCTGGGTGAAGTAGATGTTGGAGACGGTGATGGCGGTGGCGGTGGCGAAGACGGTGATGGTGCCGCGCTTCACGCCCGAGGTCGTGGACAGTGCGGTCATTGCGCCTCCTCGCACAGCCAGGAGGGCAGGGGCGGGCGTATCGGGAAGGCGAGGGGGGTCGGCTTCACCGGGCCGTCGCCTGGTCGGCATCAGGCTCACGACTGTGCGTCCTGGAACGCGGTGACGAGTTCTGCGGTGGTGACGATGGCATGAGCGTAGGTGGGGCCGGTCAGCTCGTGTGCGGCATGCATTCGTTCGGGGGAGAAGGCCGCTGTGGCATCCCGGACCAGCGTCACGTGGTAGCCGAGCTCCATGGCGAAACGGGCGGTGGCCTCGATGCAGGTTTCCGCCAGCAGGCCGACCACTGCCACGTGAGTGACGCCGTGCTGCTTGAGCTGCATGTCCAGGTCGGTGTTGGCGAACCCGCTCGAGCCCCAGTGCTCCTGGGCGACGACGTCGCCCGCCTGCGGCTGGAAGTCGGGGTGGAACTCCCCGCCCCAGGTCCCGCGGGCGAAGCTGTGCGACTTCTGAATCTTGCGCTGTGAGGGGTTCGGGTGGTCCCAGGTCTCGTAGTCGCCCGGCTGCCAGCGGCGGTGCGGGACGAACACCACGCGCATGCTGGCCTCACGGGCGGAGCCGACCACGGAATGCAGGTTGTCCAGCAGGCCGACCTCCTTCGCTACAGGCTCCACCCGCGGCCAGATCTTGCCGCCCTCGGAAAGGAAGTCGTTGTAGGGGTCGACCAGTAGAACGGCTGTGCGGCTGGGGTCGTAGGTCTCGGGCACGGCTTCTCCTCGAATGTGGATGATGAACAACATCTAGATTCAGGATTACTCGCATCATCCTCGTAGTCAAGTATCAGCAGCTCATAGTCAGGATTCACTTCATGTGTATGATGAACGTCATCCATCCGGTGGGCGGCAAGCCGCTCCCTCGAAAGGAAGACCCGACATGGGGCACTCGCAGAAGGAGAAGGCGGCGTCCCGCGAGCGGGTATTGCGTATCGCAGCCCGCAAGATCCGCGCGGAGGGCGTCACGCGCCCCGGCATCGCGGACCTGATGAAGGAGGCGGGGCTGACACACGGCGGCTTCTACAAACACTTCGCATCCCGGGACGACCTGATCTCCCAGGCTGCGGCCGTAGCCCTGGCCGAGGGCTCGGCGAAAATGGAGAGAGCCGCGCGGAAGAACGAACGAGAACCGAGGGCCGGTCTCATCGACGCCTACCTCGGGAAGCAGCACCGCGACGCGCCGGCCACCGGCTGCGCCCTGGTCACGCTCGGCGCCGCCGCCGGACGCGGCGACCAGCACTTCAAAGAGGCCTACGAGAAGCAGGTCCGCACGTACCTGGATCTGCTCGCCGGCCTCGGCGAAGACTCGGAGGAGGCCCAGGCCGAGGCGATGCTCACCCTCAGTGCCCTGGTCGGCGCCACGCTCATGTCCAGGGCCGTGGCCGACAAGAACCTCTCCGACGAACTGCTCGCGACAGTAGCCGGCCGACTCAAGAACGGCGGGTCACGGACCTCGTCCCCTGCCGTCTGACGCGTGTGCCGGCGGGCTTGCCCCGACGCGCGGTGTCGATGCCGTGCGCGTCACGAGCGGCGTTCCGTATGTGGTGAGGTGTCCCGCTCGGTGACGGCAGCGGGGCGCCCCCGGTCCCGTGGGGGAGGCGGCCGCCGGCCGCGTGGGCCGCGATCGCTGTGCGGGCGGAGCCGGACTCACCCTCCGCGTCGTCCCGCCGTCACGCCGGTCTCAGGCCAGTGGTTGTTCTGGACGCTCAAGCGGCACACTGGATAGTGATCCGATACTCAGGTATACAATTCGGTCATGCCATGCGGTCGCGTGGCATGCGTGAGGATCCGGCAGAGATGTGGAAGGTGGGGTGGCAGTGCCATCGACGAGGAAGGTGTCCGGTCCCACGGACGATTCGCCGGCCTGCTCCATCGAGCGCAGCCTGCAAGTGCTTGGCGAGCGTTGGACTCTGCTGGTCCTGCGCGACATCTTCGCTGGCAAGCACAGGTTCGCCGAAATCCAGTCATCCCTCGGCATCGCGCCGAACCTGCTCAGTGACAGGCTCAAGCTTCTCAGCGAGGCCGGTGTGTTGCGCACGCGGACGTACCAGGAGCCGGGCAGTCGGCATCGGCTGAGCTACCACCTGACTCCGGCTGGGCAGGAGCTGCAACTCGTGCTGGCGGCTCTCCAGCAGTGGGGCGACCACCACCGCCCTCGCCCGTCTGGACCCTCCTCTCTGCGGCGAATGCGTTCCACCGGTCAGGCCGTGCGGGTCGGGTTCGTCGACGACGACGGCCACGAGTTGCCCGCCGAAGGCGTGACGTTCGTGATGAATACGGGGCCCGGGGCCTGATGGCGTAGGACTTGGTTGCCCAATTCCGCCCGGCTGCAAGGTGGTTAGGGAATGATCTCTGTCGCGGCCGAGGTGCGGAACCCCGTTCTGCCGTTGTTCACGGTTGCGGCTTGGAAGCACTTGGGATCGGTGACTCCGCGCCGGCGGACCATGGCGCGGAGTTTCAACGTTCCAGCTGGCGCGCGCGGACCAGTGATGCGCGCCTTCCTCCGAACCGTCCCGTGTCGATCAGGTCCACAGACTGCCCGATGCGCCGGAAGCTCGCGGGCCGTGATCACCCGGTTCGGAGGCGAGTGGCGGTCCCTGATGCAGGAGAACACCACCGTTGCGCCGGACCACACCTCCACGGCCCTCACGCGGCGGTCAGGTGCTGCTCGCCGGTTCCATTACGGGCAGTGTGCGGGACCGCCGGGCGAGCAGGGAGGCTGCCACCGCCGCGGTGATGAAGGCGACAAGACTGTAGATCGCGGGTGTCACCGCGGCGGCCGGCATGTTCAGCAATGCGGGGCTGAGGGCGATGGTGACGGCGAGCGCACCGTTGTGGATGCCGATCTCCATCGACGAGGCGACTGCCTGGGGCCGCTCGACGCGGGCCAGGCGGGGAACCCAGTAGCCGATGACCAGGTTCAGGACGCTGAACGCCGCCGTGAGCGGAAGGACGGAGCCGAGGGACCGGCCCAGCTGCTCGGCGTTCTGCAGGATCGCACCGACGACGACCACCCCCAACACGATGAGCGAGACGATCCGTACCGTCTGGCCGAGAGTCCGCGCAAGGCCCGGGCGCAGGCGCCGCAGCGCCATTCCCAGAGCCACCGGCAGCACGACGGTGACGATCAGCGTGACGACGCCCTGCGGTTGCAGTCCGATGTTGTGGGCGTGGCCGACGTAGTGGCGGGTCACGCCCCACATGACGAGCGGCAGTGTGACGACGGAGATCAGTGAGTTGACCGCGGTGAGGGTGATGTTCAGCGCGATGTCACCGCGGGCGAGGTGGCTGTAGACGGCTGCGAGCGTTCCGCCGGGTGATGCGGCCAGGAGCAGCATCCCGACCGCGGTGTCGGGGTCGGCTGCGGTCAGGGCAAGCAGCGCCAGACAGAGCGCGGGCATCAACACCAGCTGGCAGGCCAGTGCCGTGCCCACTGCGCGCGGCGCACCGATCACGCGGGCGAAGTCGGCGAAGGTGAGAGAAAGACCCAGGCCGAGCATGATGACCGCCAGGGCGATCGGCAACAGCACGGTGGTCAGGACAGAGCTGTGCAACGTCACTCCTCAGGATCAGTGCCGGTGGTATTCGCCGACCGACCGGCCGAAGAAGGCACGCAATGCCTCCTTGTGGTCGTCCTTCATGAACAACTCGGCCAGCTCGTCGACCTGTCGCCGGTGCGCCTCGTCCCGGCTCATCTCCAGGGCGTCGTTCACGCACCGCTTGGTGGCCTCGACCGACAGGGGGGCGCGGGTCGCGATCCGCTCCGCCTTCGCCAGCGCTACGTGCATGAGCGCCTCGGGTGCGCATACCTCGGTGACCAGTCCCCAGGCCGCGGCCCGCTCGGCTCCGTAGCGCTCGCCGGTGAAGAGGATCTCCTTGGCCGGTCCGAGTCCCACTATCCTGGCGAGGCGCCAGAAGTTGGCCATCAGGCCCACGTTGACACCGGCCGCGACGAAGGACGCCTCGCTCGATGCGACACGAATGTCGCAGGCCAAAGCCAGCTCGAACCCGCCGCCGACGGCCGGGCCGTTGACCGCGGCGATCACCGGAGCGCGGAACCTCTCCAGGCCGTCGACGATCCGCTCGAAGTCCGCCACGAGAGCGGGCAGTTCGGTCCGGGTCATCCGCTGGTCCTGGGCCAGGTCCGCGCCTGCGGTGAACACACCTCCGGCCCCGGTGAGGACGACCGCACGAATCTCCGGCTCTTCCTCCAGCCGGTCGATGGCCGTCTTCAGGTGCGCCCGACTCTCCCATGAGAGCGTGTTGACGGGCGGGTTGCTGAGTGTGATCACCACGATGTGCGGGGTGTGGTGCCTCAGCTGGACTGCGCTCACTTCTCCTCCTTGGCCACGCCCGCGGCGAGCAGGGTCTCGATCTCGGATGGGCCGAAGCCGGCTTCGGTCAGCACGTCGGTGGTGTGCTCGCCCAGCAGCGGGGCCGGACGATCGATGACGGCCGGACTGCGGGAGAACTTGACGGGCACGCCGATGTGCTTCACCAACCCCGCCGTGGGGTGTTCGACCTCGACGAGCATCCGCCTGGCCCGGACCTGCGGGTCGGAATAGACCTGAGCGATGTCGTACACAGGTCCGGCGGGGATGCCGTGCGGCAGGAGGACGTCCATCCACTGCTCGGTGGTGTGCTGCAGGAACCTCTTCTGCAGTTCCTCGGTCAGCGACGGGCGGTTGGTCATGCGGGACATCGGATCGGCAAACCGCGGATCCGTCCCCAGCCCCGGCCATGCCAAGGCCTCCACGAGACGTTCCCACATCCGCTGATTGGGTGTGCCGACGGTCAGCCAGCCGTCCGCAGTCCGGAACGCCTCGTAGGGGGCCGCGAGTCGCATCTGCGAGCCGAGCGGGCCGGCTACCTGCCCGGTGGCGAACAGGACGGCGCTCTCCCAGACCATCAGGGAGATACCGGCCTCCAGCAGAGATGTGTCCACGTACTGTCCCTCGCCGGTACGCAGACGGTGGACATAGGCGGCGAGCACACCGTTGGCGGCCAGGAGCCCCGCGGTGAGGTCACAGATCGGCACGCCCGCCTTGACCAGCGCGCCACCGGGCTCCCCGGTGACGCTCATGATCCCGGACATGCCCTGGGCGACGAGGTCGTACCCGCCCCGGCCGGCCAGCGGGCCGTCCTGGCCGAATCCCGAGATCGAGCAGTAGACCAGCTGCGGGTTCCGTGTGGCGAGTCGGGGATAGTCGCAGCCGAGCCGCTCCATGGCGCCCGGCCTGAAGTTCTCGACGAGGACGTCGACTCCCGCACTGAGCCTGCGCAGCGCGGCGGCTCCCCGCTCGTCCCGCAAGTCCAGGGCGATCCCGCGCTTGTTCCGATTCACCGCCATGTATGCCGGCGACTGGCCGCCGGGGAAGTCGGCTCCCCAGCCACGTAGCTCGTCGCCGGCCGGACGTTCGACTTTGATCACATCGGCGCCCAGGTCGGCGAGGAGCGCCGCGCAATAGGCACCAGCCATCACTTGGCTGACGTCCAGAACCCGCACGCCGTCGAGGGGACCCGCCATCGCATCTCCTGAGGACTCGCCGTGAATTTGTGCCGCATTACGGCACGCCTGTGCTACTGTGCGACACAAAAGTAGGTGGGCAGTCAGGAGGCGTCAACGGATGCGTAGCGTTTTCACGACTTTCTCCGTGCTCGAAGCCCTCGCCGAGGCTCAGCCGGTCGGTGTGGGCGCACTGGCACGGGAGCTGGATCTGCCCAAGAGCACCGTGCAGCGGAGTCTGACCACGCTGGCCGAGGTGGGATGGATCCGCCCGCTGGACAGCAGCGGCCACACACGGTGGATACTGACGGCCAGGCCCCTGAAGTTGGCCGGGCACGTACTGCGCCACGAGCGCCTGCTCCGTGAGGCCGCAGCGCCCGCGATGGCGGACCTCGCCCGGCAGACCCGCGAAACGATCCACCTGACGATCGTGGACGGTGACAGCGTGATCCTGCTGGACAAGATCGACAGCACGCACACCGTCCGCAACGTCTCCTGGGTCGGCGGTCGCGCTCCCCTCCACGCGTCGGCCTCCGGGCTGGCGATCCTCGCCCACCTGCCGGCGGACGCGATCACCCGCCACTCGCTGACCAAGTACACCGGGCAGACCGTGACGGATGCCGAGGCGCTGGGTGCCACTCTCGCCACGGTCCGCAAGCGCGGTTACGCCATCAACACCGGGATGTGGCGCGACGATGTGAGCGCTGTCGCTGCGGCGATCCTGGATCCGACCGGGGTGCCGGCCGCATCCCTCAGCATCTCTGTGCCGACCTACCGGCTCTCCGACGAACTCCGCGATCAGTACGGCATCCTGGTCCGCGACGCCGCCGCGCGCGTAACGTCCCTGTGGGATGGGCAGGACCCCGAAAACAGTCCCATGGCGGAACGTGACGGCTGAGAGGGTGGGTCCACAGACGAGGCACGTCTCTCGGAGGCGCCGATACCGGCCCCTCCAACGCCGGCTACCTCCGGGCCGGGGACGTGCTCCTCCTCGACAACGGCACGTCGTACGCCCTCCTCGGCCTGCAGCTGCCACCGGACTGCACCTTCGTCGGATCGATCAACTGGGGGCTCGATCGGCTACTCGGTCGGTGCCCTGCTCGGCACGCTGACCGCAGCACCGGACCGTCGGCACCTGCTGTTCCTGGGTGACGGCTCGTTCCAGCTGACCGCGCAGGAGCTGTCGACCATCCTGCGGCACGACCGCAAGCCGGTGATCTTCCTGATCAACAACGGCGGATACACCATCGAACGCGGTTACCTCGGCAGAACCGAGCAGTACAACGACATCGCGACCTGGGCCTACGCGGATCTACCGAGGGTGCTCCGCCCGGACACCACGGCGCGGTCGTTCGTCGTCAAGACTCCCGCGGACCTGGCGGAGGCCCTCAGCGCGCCCAACGACACGCTGATCTTCATCGAGGCGGTCATGGATCCCTACGACGCTCCTGTCGCGGTCATGACCAGCAGCGACACTGGCGCGGACATCGACTACGGGCCTCGCGGCCCGCAGCACCGCGACAACGTACAGCTCAGGCCGGCCTGACTTTCCAGCGACGCGAAACTGCGGAGGCCAGTAGTTCAGCGGGGGTGACGGGAAGGGCATAAAAGGCCCCGACGATGTCGACCTGATTCTTGCCTTCGCAGGCGTCGAGGAGTTCGGTGACGACCTTGGCAAGCTCTGCGCGCGGGCCGTAGATGAATCTGGGACTGTGCGGGGGTCCGAACGGACCGTTGCTCGTCTCGTTCCTCAGCCACATGCCGTTCGCCAGGCTCCACACCTCGTAATAGGCCCGGGCCCAGGCTGGAGTAGCCGGTGACGGGTGGGCTTGGCGGGTGCGGGTAGCCCGGCATCTCAATGGCGCGGTCCGGGGGGAACTCCGGGCGGGCGCGGAGTGATGCGTGTCGTGACAAACCTATGCCCGCTGTTGGGGGCGGGCTGTGGTTGCGGGCGGGAGAGTCTGCTCGGCCCAGACCGTCTTGCCGTCGAGCGTGTAGCGGACACCCCAGTTCTGTGCGAGCTGGGCGATGATGAACAGGCCGCGCCCGCCTTCGTCGATGGTCTTCGCGTGGCGCAGCCGTGGTGCGAGGGCATTGCTGTCGTGGACCTCGCAGGTGAGTGTGCGGTCCTTGATGAGCTGCAACCGGACAGGCGGGGTGCCGTAGCGGACGGCGTTGGTGACCAGTTCGCTTACGATCATTTCGGTGGTGTAGGCGGTCTCCTCATCGACTCCCCAAAAGATGAGCTGGTGGCGGGCGTGGGTGCGGGCCGTGGCGACGGCTTTGGGGTCGTGGTCGAGATGCCACGTGGCGACCTGGTCGGCGGGGAACGGGTGGGTGCGGGCGAGGAGGAGGATGACGTCGCCGTGGGGGAAGTCGTTCCGCAGCCGGTAGAGCACGTCGTCGCACAGATCCTGAAGTGGCCGCTCAGGGTGGGCCAGCACCCGTTGGAGGGTGCCCGGAGACGGTGAGGTGTTCAGCAGGGACACGGTGTAGAAGGCGAGGACGCTGCCGTCGGCCACAGAGACGGTGGTGGCGGCGAAGGGGGGTCCCTCGGCAGTGCCCAGAGGAGGCCCGGCAGGCAGGTCGGGGATCTCGGTGGTCCCGTCGGGATGGGCGATGACAGGTGGAGGATGGCCGGCCAGGGCGATGGTGCAGGTCTGGGCGAGCGGGTCGTAGACCGCGTACGCGCAGCTTCCCGTGAGCGGCATGGGGTCGCCGGGTGGCAGGGCTGCGCGTTCCTGGGCCAGGCTGAGGGCGGTGTCGTTGAGGCGGGCGAGTAGTTCGTCGGGCTCCAGGTCGAGTGCGGCCAGGGAGTGGGTGGCGGTCCGTATCTGTCCCATGGTGGTGGCCGCGTGGATGCCTTGGCCGGCGACTTCGCCGACCACCAGTGCGGTGCGGGCGCCGGGCAGGGCGAAAGTGTCGAACCCGCCGCCTCCGCCCACCACGGCGGGCACGTGCAGGTGCGCGGTTTCAATGGTGGTCCGGGGCGCAGGGTGTGGAGGCAGCAGGTGGCGCTGGATCGTCAAGGCGATGGCGTGTTCGCGGGTGTAGCGGCGGGCGTTGTCGATGCACAGCGCGGTGTGAGCGGCCACTGCGAGGGCCAGGGTGACATCGTCCTCGTCGTAGACGTCGGCCTGGTCGGTGCGGTACAGGCTCAGCAGCCCGAGCACGGTTCCCCGCAGCGTCAAGGGTGCTGTGATGAGAAAGCGGGCACCGGATGCACGGATCGCCTCGGCGCGGGGCGGGTCGGCTGCCAGCCACGGCGCGTCGGGGTTCAGGGCGACGAGGCGGGGCTTGAGGTCGGTCAGCGTCTGTGCGTAAGGCGTCGGAAAGGGCAGAGCGCGCACGTCGCCCACCGGATGGGCCCCGATCTGCTCCTCGCCGCCGCGGTGGCCGTAGGCGGCACGGCGCAGGGGTACCGGTCCCAGAGGGCTCAGCGGAGGTTCCTCGCCACGCACCACTGCGTCCACGACTTCCACCACGGCGATGTCAGCGAGGTCCGGCACCACTGCCTGCACCAGTTCCTCACAAGTGGCCACCACGTCGAGGGTCTGTCCCACGTGCTCGCGCACGGAGCCGAGGACACGCAGGCGGGCGTCCACCCTTTCGCGTTCGGTGACATCGAGCATCTCCGTCAGCAGCCCCAAGATCCTCCCCTGCGAGTCCTCCAGGCGAGAGGCCGAGACGGAGAACAGGTACTCCGGCCCTGGCGCGCCGCTCTTCGGACGCACCCCCACCAGTCGCCCCTGTGCGGGCGCGCCGCTCTCCAGCACGCCGTGCAGCATCGCCTCGACCTCACCGGGTGCGGAAAGGTCATACACCTCGGTGACGTGTCGGCCCGTGATCTGTTCAGGGGGCACGGCGTGCAGAACCGGCCTGGTGAGGTTGATCCGTAGGATTCGCAGCTCCGTGTCCAGGATCAGCAGACCTGTAGGGGACTGGTGGAACAGCGCTTCCAGTACCGCGGCACCCTCGACGGGCGAGATGGCTTCGTCTTGCGCCATGGCAACCCACCTCCACCATCCAGCCTGCTCCTGGCGCCTGTGTGGCGCTCCCGCACATTGCGAGAGTTGTCGGACGTGCTGCCGCCGTTGCGGCCTCGGTCCGCTGTTGTCGAGCGCTCTGGCTCACCAGAGTGAAGGGAGGCGGGGCGTTGCCGGTCGGGTGCGACATCATCCAGCCGCAGAAGGCCCACGATCAGATGACGGCGGCTGGTCTCGACACGGACTGCCGAGTTGGGGTCGCACACCGGACGCACAGCCGGCGCGGGACGGCCCGCCTCCCACCCTCCGTGGTACTTATGGCGAGGCAGTGCCCTGCGCGCCTACGGGGTGGCGACGCTGCACCAGGCTCGTGCACAGCCGACAGCAGACGTTCTGGCGAGGGGTACGGGTCGGGTGCGGTTCGTGGTGGCGCTCGGTGCGAAGCCGGTACGCGACCTGGCACACCGGCTTTGTGCCCTGGCCCGAGCGTGATGTCGTCATGGTGTCGTGACGGCTGGCGGCGTCATCCGCCGCGGGCGGCCCTGCACGACCGCGGCGGGCCGTCCCCGGAAATCCTGTCAGCGGACGCGGCGGAGTGTGTCGGGCGTGAGGTCGGCGAGGGTGGGGTAGCCGTCGACGGCCATGACGAGATCGGCTTCGGCAAGCAGGGAGCGCAGCACATGGACGATGCCGTCCGCGCCGTCCAGGGCCAGGCCGTATGCGTAGGGCCGGCCGACGCCTACGGCTGTGGCACCCAGGGCGATGGCCTTGACGACGTCGGCTCCCGTGCGGATGCCCGAGTCGAACAGAACGGGCATGTCGTCGGCGGCCTCGACCACCTCCGGCAGGGCGTCGAGGGCCGGCAGGCCGCCGTTGGCTTGGCGTCCGCCGTGGTTGGAGCAGTAGATGCCGTCCACACCCGCGTCCCTGGCGCGGCGGGCGTCATCGGGGTGGCAGATGCCCTTGAGGATCAGCGGCAGGTCGGTGATCGAGCGCAGCCAGGGCAGGTCGTCCCAGGTGAGGGGGTTGCCGAAGATCCGCACCCACTCGGCGACCGCGGCCTGCGGGTCGTCCTCCGGGCTGTGGGCGAGCCGGGAGCGGAAGACCGGGTCGCTGGTGTAATTGGCCAGGCAATTTCCGCGCAGCTGAGGGAAATTGCTGACGGCCAGGTCGCGGGGACGCCAGCCGGTGATCCAGGTGTCCAGAGTGACCACGATGCCCTTGAACCCGGCCTTCTCGGCACGGTGGACCAGGCTTTCCGCCAGATCCCGGTCGGTGGGGGTGTAGAGCTGGAAGAAGCCGGGGGTGCCGCCGAACTCCGCGGTCACCTGTTCCATCGGGTCGACGGTCAGGGTGGAAGCGATCATCGGCACGCCGGTGCGGGCAGCGGCGCGGGCGGTGGCGAGATCGCCGTGGCCATCCTGGGCGCACAGCCCGATCACGCCGATCGGGGCCATGAAGAGCGGCGAGGGCAGGCGCATGCCGAACAGGTCGACCGACAGGTCCCGTTCCTTCGCACCGACCAGCATGCGCGGGATCAGACCCCATTGCTCGAAGGCGGTGACATTGGCCCGCTGGGTGTGCTCGTCCCCTGCGCCGCCGGCGACGTAGGACCGCACCGACGGGGTCATCGCGGCTTGGGCCGGCGGTTCAAGGTCGGCGTAGGTCATCGGCAGGCGTGGTACCACCCCGTGCAGACCGGCGAAGTAGATCTCGTTCTGATAGTCGGCGAACGCCATGATCCGGTCCTCCCGCTCCTGCCCGCCAGATGCGAGCTCATCGACCCACAGTGCGAGACTGGTCAGCAGGAAGAAGGAGAACGCAGGATTCTCGCCATGAGGCCGGTGCTGATGCAGGAAGATGGCAAGCTGCTGAGCGAGGACGACCTCGCGCTGATCCACGCGCTGCAACTCCGGCCGAGGGCCTCGTGGTCCGAGCTCGGCCGGGTCCTCGGGGTGGATCCGGTCACCGTCGCCCGTCGCTTCAACCGTCTCGCTGAGCACGGCATGGCCTGGGTCGGCTTGTCACCCGGCCCGCGCATGTTCGACCAGATGTGCCTCTCATTCGCCCAGATCGACTGTGCCCCCGGCGCGACCGCCTCCGTCGCCCAGGCCCTCAGCGGTCATCCGCACATGCTCACCATCGAACGCTCCGCCGGTGGGCACGACATCCTCGCCACCGTCGCCATCAGTGACCTTCCCGCGCTGTCCCGCTACACCCTCGACCTGCTCCCGCACGTTCCCGGCATCACCGCCGTCGACGTCCGGATCGTCACCCACATGTTCACCGAGGGCGGCCGATGGCGCATCGCGGCGCTCGCTCCCGACCAACGCGCGCAGCTCACCGCACCGGCCGCGCCCCAGCCGGCCCGGCACGGCGGCGGAGACATCACCGCCTTCGACCGCGCTCTTCTCGCCCGCCTGGCACACGATGGCCGCGCCTCCTACCAGGCCCTGTCCACCGACCTGGGCGTCAGCCTGTCCACCGCCAAGCGCCGCGTCGAGCAACTGACCCGGCTCGACGTCCTGCGTTTCCGTTGTGACTTCGCCCGCCCCCTCGGGGGCTGGCCCGTCGCCATCACCTTCTGGGCCAAGGTGCCGCCCGCCGACCTGCCCGCCGTCGGACACGCCCTGATCCGCCTGCCCGAAACACGCAACTGCGCCGCCGTCACCGGCCCCCACAACCTCATCGTGCAGGCCAGCCTGCACTCCGTGGACGACGCCCTGCGCCTGGAGACCCAGCTCGCCACCACCCACCCGGGCCTCGACATCGTCGACCGTGTGATCACCCTGCGCCACGACAAGCTCCTCGGGCGCCTGCTCGACCCCTACGGCCGCTCCACGGGCGTCGTCACGCCCGACATCTGGGCCGAACCACAGAACTGACGCCACGTCGTCGCAGAGGTCCGCCACACCGGACTCCACGCTCCCGTTCCGCGCCCTCTCCGACCGGACGCGGCGCCTGCCGTGCCCCCGAGGAGCAGCTGCCGGGGAACGCGGCGGCGGACCGCTCCGCGCCCTCGACTACGAATTCCTGTAGGCCGTGCCGGCGAATCGGGCCCCTTCGCACGTCATCATCGAAATCCGGTCCTGATCCGCATCGAGTCGCTGCGCGGCAATGCGCGGCGACGGACCGCATCGCATCGGAAGGCATGCGCACCGCACGCGGCACTTCCGCACAGGCATCGGCGCGCACGGACGTCGCTCAGGCCGCGCCGTAAACCGAGCCGCAGACCGTCATTCAGGTCTCGTCCCGCAGCTCCACCTGGAACCCGAAAGGCATCCGACACCCATGAGGATCAATGTTCCCGGCGTGCCGAAGGCCACCGCCCGACATCTGCTGCGCCGACCGAACCTCTGGTACTTCCCGACGCTCGTCATGATCGCGGTCAGCGTGGTGGTGTCGCTGTCCTACATCGGAGGCATCATCAACCCCACGGGCAACCTCCACCACCTTCCGATCGCGATCGTCGACGAGGACCAGGCGGTGCACGTCGACGGCCGGAAGGTGCACCTCGGTCCGCAGATCGTCCGGGGCATCACGACCGCGTCGGATTCCCGTCAACGCGTGGAATGGCAGACGCTGAGTCTGCGCGAGGCAGAGGCCGAGATGGACAAAGACGCAGTCTACGGCGCCTTGATCATTCCAGCTGATTTCAGCAGCGGCGTCCTGTCCTTGACCGGCCCCGTCGCGCCCCATGGGAGGGCTTCGCGGCAGCCTAGTGTCCACCTGCTCACCAACCCCCGTTCCGGCAGTGTGGCCACCTCCTCGGTTCAAGCCGTCGGAGAGCGAACGACCCACACCGTATCGAGTCGTATCGCCGCGACGCTGGCTGCGCACGTGGAGCCCGCGCACCACACGAGCCGCCGGGCGATCCCGACCGCCGAGAAGATATTGCTGGCCGACCCCGTCACGTTGCACACGAGCGAGCATCGCCCTCTCGGCAACCATTCCGGATTTGGCCTCAGCGCTTTTTACGTCAGCCTCGTCCTCACTCTTGGCGCCTATCTGGGTGCGGGTGTCGTCAGCAGCTCGGTCGATTTCGCTCTCGGATATCAGTCAGCCGAGCGCGGACGTCGCTGGTCCAGCAAACTGCCCGTCCCGATCACCCGCACTCAAACACTGGTGACCAAGACCGCCATGTCGGCCGTCCTGTCACCGGTCACCGCGACAGCAACTTTGCTCACGTGTAAATTCGCCCATCACATGGATACACCCCACTTCGGTCAGCTATGGATCTACTCCGTATGCGCCTCGATAGCCGTCGGGGTGACCGCTCAAACCATCATTTCGCTGGTCGGAGGACTCGGGTCGCTGGTGGGCATGCTCTTCTTCGTCGCCTTGGCGGTGCCCTCGTCCGGGGGGAGCTTCCCCCTCCAGACCGTTCCCAGCCCCTACCGGTGGCTCGCCCAGTTCGAACCCATGCGGCAGATCGACGACGGCGTTCGCGCAATCCTCTACTTCGACGCCCGAGGCGATGCCGGCCTGACGCGTGGCTGGATCATGATCGCCGTGGGGTGTTTCGTCGGCCTGGCCCTGGGCCTGATCTTCGCGTGGATCCGTGATCACGGCGGTCACCAGCGGCTCACGAGCCATCAGATCGCCGCCGCACATGCACACTTCCGCTCCACGGTCTCCCTCGCGGCCCCAGTCGGCGGTACGCAGCACGAATCCGGTGGAAAGCCCACTCCCAGAGCCGCGGCGCCCGACCGGCGCAACGCCACCGAGTCGACCGCTCCCTCGCAGGCAGCACCCCGCGTCTTCGGTCGGGTACGGAACTCCTACGGAGACGTTGTGCCCCTGGCCGCCGTCACCCTTCTCTCGCTGAACGGGAGCCAACTGGGCCGGATCGGCACGCAATCCGATGGCTCTTACGAAATTGATGCGCCGGCATCCGGAGCCTGCCTCCTTCTTGCTACGGCGGACGACCACCAGCCCCACGCCGCCATCGTTCAGATCGGCGACAGGGCGCGATGCCACGACGTCGTACTGAGCGGACTGAGCGGGACGGTTCCGGTGTGACGAGTGGGCGTCCGGCGCCTCCGCCGTTTCGCCCGGACAGAGTGGGCGGGGCTCGCCCGACGTCACTTGCCTTCTTCGGAGCCGGGGGGCCAGGACGTGGGGCTCAGAATTCCGAGGACATACGCCTTGGCGACCAGTGCAGTCCTGTTCGGCACTTTCAGCAGGCGGCACATCCGGGAGAGATGGTAGTTGACGCCGTCCGCCGTGAGGCCGACCGACCGGGCGATCAACGCGGAGGTGGCTCCGGACGCGACCAACGCCAGGATGCGTTCTTCTTTCGGTGACAACTCCTGCACCAGATTTGGTTCTGCCCCGTGCGCCATCGGGTCGACGTGCAGGAACACCATGAGCAGCGTCGGAGTGATGACTTCGTCGCTGACCGGTTCCACGGTGAGTTGCCCGGTTCTGGTCATGCCCTCGGCGTCCCACTCGACTCGAATCGGGTAGCGGAAACGACGCCCGAATCGAAGCCCCTCCGAGATCTTGAGCAGTGACTCCTCGTCCGGGGAGACCAGCAGATCGAGCAGGTTGAGATCACGCATATGTCCCGGCGTCAGGCCCCACAGGGCAGAGAATGCGGGATTGGTGATCACCAGCAATCCATCGGACTGGCTGATCGCAGTGGGCGCCGGCGACCGGTCGAGCAGCCGCAGGAACCGGTTCCGCCAGACCGCCATCTCCTGTCGGAGGTCGGTCCGTTCCTCCGGTTCATTGATCATGGACCAGTCGCCTCCTATCACGCGATACGCGATCAATAGCCTTTGTCTTGATGTGCCGAGATCACTCGCTCCGGCGCCTCCAGCGACGGCCAATGGCCCACGTCCGGCAGCTCGAGCAGCCGTGCCCCGGGCAGGCATTGGCGGATCCGCTCGGCGATGTGCGCGCCCGAGACCGGGTCCTGAAGACCCCACACGAACTGAAGCGGAAGGTCTGTCCCCTCGATCGCGTCGACCCAGCGATCGCGGTACGTCTCCCGATCGCGGACATAGCGCAGCAGCAGGTGGGAGTTCAGATGTCCGTCGTCACGGCTGTACGTCCGCCACATCTCCAGGCTGTCGGTCAGCGCGTCGTAGGCGGGTGCGAACGTGACGGCGAGGTCGGTGATGAATCGGTCCAGGTCGACCTGCGCGCTCAGCACGGGGCCGAGCTGGGGGTCCAGGAGCCGGCTTTGCGCGTCGGTACGCCGGTGCAGTTCGGGGTAGATGCCGCCGTTCATCAGAGTCATGTCGACCAGGGCCACAGACAGCGAGCCCTCCGAACGTCGTGCGAGCAACTCCTGCCCGACCGAGCTGCCGTAGTC
Organism: Streptomyces sp. NPDC055966; assembly: GCF_042269865.1. NCBI lineage: Bacteria > Bacillati > Actinomycetota > Actinomycetes > Kitasatosporales > Streptomycetaceae > Streptomyces > Streptomyces sp. NPDC055966. The sequence goes on along the minus strand of NZ_JBHJYK010000007.1, from coordinate 227,517 downwards.
GTGAGCGACGACCCGGGTGGCACTCAAGCCGTCGTGCGCCCACAGTGCCTCCACCAGATCGGCCTGCTCCATCAGGGAGTAGTCGTGCTCGCGCGGCTTGGCGGACGCGCCGAAGCCGAGGAAGTCCGGCATCACCAGCGTGTGGTTGCGGGCCAGCTCGGGTGCGATCTTGGCCCACTGGTGGGACGACGCCGGGTATCCGTGCAGGAGTGTGAGCGGGGACCCGCTGCCCATCCGGCGTACGAAGATCAGATGCTCGACGCCGCGCAGGCGGAGAGAGACGTACTCGCCTCCTGACCACCAGGCTTCGACGCCATCGATTGACCCAGCAGCTGACATTGCGCGCCTCGCTCTCGGCTCACGTGACATGTCTACTCTCCGTGTGTCACGACAGATGTTCACGACAGACGTTCGAGACAGATGCTCGATCGGATCGTCGACTCAGTACGCCACGAACGCTGACAACTTCGGCCGCACCTGCATCTTCGGGTGGCTCGATGCCGTCCAGGTCAGTGAGGAGTCGCTCCACGTCGGCGACGAGCGAACCGTAGACCTGCCATGCGTTCAGATCGGTCAGTGCGCCGTGTTCGAGGAGATCGGTCACCGTCGCATGCCAGGTCAGCATGCGATCGATCACTGTGCGCAACAGCCTCCGGGCATCGTCCTGACGTGCGTCGGCCGCCACACCGAGAGCGGCATATGTGAGGAAGACCTGCCCTGCCAACTCGAGGGCCTCCCCGTACCGCACTGCGAATCCCTGCTTCAGGCCATGGTCGGTGCCGTCCTGGTCGAGGCTGTCGGCCAGAGTCCTGGCGATACCTCGCACCTGGAACGACGCCCCGTGGAGAGCTTCGAAGGTGTATTCGCAGACTGCGGACATGTGCTGTCGGTGCGCGGCTGCGCGGGCGTTCCAGCGCAGGCTCTCAGCAGCCTTCTGCACCTCGTCGCGAGCGTCCGAGACCTGCCGCTCCAGCTCTCGTGCCCTCTCCAGCCAGAGGTGCGCGTGAGTCGCAGACCGTCCTTCCCTAACGTCACGGCCCATGTCCCGCAGCAACGTGCCCGTGCAGCGGGCCAGGCCGCGCACGGCGGCGTCGGACTGGCTGAGATACGTCGGTGGGAAGACCAGGGCATTGACCGCAACTCCCACCGTGGCGCCTGCAAGGGTGGAGACCGCGGGGACGACCACATGCCCGACCGGAGCCGCTGCGGCGGCCGTCAGGCTGATCACCGCAGTCGAAGCGACTTGAAGCCGGTCCTCACCGTTACGACGTCCACCGGTGAACAGCACCACGATCAGGACGGCCACGATGGCTCCGGCGGTGGCCCCCAGCAACCAGGCGGCGGCGACAGCCAGGGAGACACCTGACACCTGGATCGCCACCCGGCGCGCGGCATGGACCACCGAGCTGTACACCGTGGACGCATTGGCCATGACCAACGCCGTGCCGACGCCGAGGAACTGTTGCTGCCCCGGTAGCCACAAGGCGATGAGCTGCCACGCGAGCACCGCTGCGACCAGGCTCTTCACGCCATGGCGCAGGACGTACTCACTCTCTCTCGCACGGACCGTACTGATCATTCGCAGCGCGGTCGTCCAGGCCCGCGGCATTACCGCCGTGCTTCCATGCCGCGTGCCGGGGAGAAAATGATCCATAGTGCTGTTTCCGCCGATGGGGTGTCTCGATGGTCGGTCCGGGTGTCATCGGTGCTCAGCGGCCCGCGTCGGCATCGTGGGCAGCGGTGAGCGACTGCTCCGTGGCCCGCACGAGCACCTCCGGGACGTCCGACGGGGGCAGTACGGCCTCCAGCAGCACCAGGTCGGCCGGATCGGCGGCGCCGGCCAGTGCCGCGCTCAGCTCGGCCGGTGTACTCGCCCGCATGGTGGCCGCCGACTCGCCTCCCATGGCCGCCGGGAGCAGGCTCCAGTTCCATCGGGGAATGTCGTTGTAGCGACGCTCCCCACCGTGGAGTACGTTCTCGATGGTGTAGCGGCCGTTGTTGATCAGCAGCACGATCGGCGTGCAGCCTTCCCGCAGATGGGTGCCGAGCTCCTGAGCGGTCACCTGTGCGGAGCCGTCCCCGATGAGCAGGATCGTGCGCCGCCCGGGCGCCGCGAGCTGTGCGCCGAGGGTCGCCGGGAGGGTGTACCCGATGGAGGCCCACAACGGCTGACCGATGAAAGTCGCCCCGGCCGGCAGCCGCATTGCCTGCGCTCCGAAGAGCGAGGTGCCCAGCTCGGCGACCACTATGTCGCCCGGCCTCAGGAAGCTCTGGATCGTCGGCCAGAACGTCGCGTGACGCAAGGCTTCCGCGCTGTCGGAGGGCGTCTCGTCGGCCAGGTCATCGGCTGAGGCCGGCGGAAGATCCGGGCGCGCCCACGACCGGCCCGACTCGGCCAGCACCCCGGTCAGCGCACGCACGGCGTCGCGCATCGGCAGGGGAGCGAACACCCGGTCGCCGATGTGGGTGGCGCAGGGCTGTATGTCGATGGTCCGCTCCGCGTCGATACGGTGGCTGAATGCAGTGGTGCTGTCGCTGAACCGCACACCGACCGACAGCAGTACGTCGGCCTGCTCGATGGCGGCGAGCACACGCTTGTGGCTGGCGGCGCCGCTGTAGGTGCCGGTGAAAGAGGGGGCGCTCTCGTCGAGCACGCCTTTGCCCATGGACAGCGTCGCGTTCGGGATCCGGCCGGCAGCGACCAGCTCGGCCACCTCGGCCCGGACACCGAATCGGTCGGCCAGGAAGTCGGCGAGCAGACCCAGTGTGTCGGCCTCGGCCAGCATGGTGCGTGCGGCGTCGGTGAACTCCGCCAGCATCCGGGCCGAAGCCTCCGGCGCGGGTACGAGAAGCGGCTGCGTCGGCGGCTCGGCCGGGCTCGCGGCCACGTCGGTGGGCAGTACAAGGTAACCGGGACGCCGTTCCCGTTGGCTGGTGGCCAGCACCCGGTCGATCTCGGCGATCGCGTTGCCCGCGCTCAGGTAGGCCTGGGCCACGGTGACCTCGGCGTGTGCCCGGGCGAAGTGCCGGTAGTCGCCGTCACCGAGGGTGTGGTGGAGCAGCGCGCCGGCCTGTTGCGCCGCCGTGGACGGTGCGCCCACGATGTGGATGACCGGGACGTATTCGGCGTAGGCGCCGGCGATCCCGTTGATCGCGCTGAGCTCGCCCACACCGTAGGTGGTCAGCAGGGCACCGGCCCCGTTGACGCGGGCGTAGCCGTCGGCTGCGTAGGCGGCGTTGAGCTCGTTGGCGTTGCCGACCCAGCTGATGCGGTCGTGCTCGGCGATGCGATCGAGGAAGGCCATGTTGTAGTCGCCCGGCACGCCGAACACGTGCTGGACACCGATCTCGTCGAGCCGGGCAAGAAGGTGGTCGCCAACGGTGTAGTCGCCTGTCATGTCTGACCTCGGTTTCCGGCAGATGCGCCTGGTCCACGGGTTTTTCGCTAACGGTTCGAGCATTTCACTACATAACGGACAAAACTACGGCGAAAACCTGGAGATGCTGAGCCAGGATTTGTGGAATCCACGAGCCCGGGGCGCTGTCGGGTCAACCGCTCGCCGCTCACCCTTCGACCTCACGGCTCCCCGCGTCCGCACCCCCCCGCCGGCCGATCTTCCGTCCGAGATTTGAGATTTTCACCACCCAGCGCTCTGGATCTACGGTGAAAAGCCAGAAATGCTAGGGTCGATTTCGTGGAATCCGAGAACACGGCACTGTCGACGCCCCTCTCGGGCGCGGCCCGGAACGCCATTGCTCAGATCTGCGCGCACATCACCGACGACCTGCCGATGATCAGTCTCGAGGTCGTCCGGCGAATCCGGGCCGAGATCCCCGACTACGCCGTCGTGCCTACGGAGGAACACCGGGACTTCGTGCTGTACCAGGGCCGCATGCTGTTCGCCGGCATCGCCGAGCAGCGGCCGCCAGGGGAGGAGCAGATTGCGCACGCCCGGGAGCTAGGGCGGCGGCGCGCCGAGCAGGGCCTGCCCATCGAACTCATGCTCGGGGCCTACCACGTAACCTTTCGCGAGGCGTGGAACTTGATCCTGCAGCGGGCCACGGCCGACCACCCCGAGCACGTCGGCGACCTGACGCATCTGGTCACGCTCATCTGGACCTGGATCCGGGTCCTCACCGGCAACGCATCCGAGGCCTACGGCGAGGAAGTCCGGCGCGCTCAGGTCACCCGGGTCACGCTCGCCCACCGTCTGTTCGCCGCACTCACCGCCGACCCCGTCCAGGTGGAGGCGGCGGCCCCCATGGCCCAGTCGCTCGGCTACCGAGTCGACGGCGAGTTCCAGGCGCTGTGCCTGCCCGCCGAGGACTGGCAGGACGACCGCACCGAACAACTGCGCCTTCGGCTGACCGCCCTGACCGGCGAACTCCACTGCGCCACCGCCGGCACCCGGCTCCTGGTCCTGGGTCAGCGGCACGACCCGGACGCCGTGGCAGCAGCCGCCGCGGCCATCCCGCCGCGGCGGGACACCACCGCGATCGGCGTCGGCCTGTCCCGCCCCGGCCTGGCCGGGGCGGCGGACAGCATCACCGACGCGACCCAGGCGCTGTCCCGGACGGGCGAACAGTGCCGTGTCGTGTACTTCGCCGACGCCTGGCTCGCCGCTGGCCTCGGCGGGCAGGCCACCCGCTTGGCTCCGCTGTTCACCAAGGCCGTGGCCACGGCGCGCACGGACCCCCACCTGGCCCAGGCCGTGGTCGCATTCGCAGACCACGGTCTGTCGGTGGCCGCCGCGGCCCGCGGGTTGCACCTGCACCCGAACTCGCTGGCTTACCGGCTCGGCCGGTGGCACGAACTCACCGGATTCGATCCACGCAGCGGCGACGGACTCGTCGCGTCCCTGGTCGCGCTCCGTCTCTATCGGACGTGACGGAGGATTCCGTCACCCTTGTCTGCCGTGGGGTGTGCGCCGCAGGCGGACCGCTCACGACAATTACGGCGAGGGTCGACGGCGGGTCGGCACGAATGTTCCATCGAGCCGAACAGCCTCGCCCGCGCCCGGTCGCGGTAGCACTCTGACCGGAATGCGACTCCATGCCGATTGGCGTAAGCACTACGAGAATTTGTAGGCGAGCTTCGGTGCGTCGCGGTCACGCAAGCCTAGATTGGCAAATGCAGGCAATCGCCCCGCAGTCCGGCGAGGGTGGCCAACCATTCGAAATGGTGTGGACGTCGAAGACGCGGCGACGGTATGGCATGCGGCCTGACGGCCCGGCATACCGAGTGGCTCATCCACTGCCGTCGCAGAGCAGCACTTCACCGTCGCATTCCCAGAAGGAGCCGTTGTGTCCCGTCTTACCTATCCCGACCGGCAGGACTTTCCCAAGGAACTGCGTGAGTTCCTCGACCAGCTGCCGCAGCACGCGGCATTCGACATGCTGTCGCACTCGCAGGCCACCGTCGAGATCTTCCTCCGGCAGGGCCAGGCGCAGTTCACCCAGCTGGCGCTCTCCCCGCGAGACCGTGAACTGACCATTCTGACCACGGCCAGCGCCACGGACTGCGCATACGAGTTCACCCAGCACGTGCCGATCTCAGCGTCCGTCGGTGTCTCGGACGCCGTACGGGACGCGATCGAGCGCAAGGACTTCGACGCCCCGGAGCTGTCCGACGATGACCGCGCAATCATCCGCTTCGTGGCCGCGGTCATTGCCGCCCCGACCGTTTCCGACGAGATCTTCTCCGCGGTGAAGGAGCGCCTCACTCCACGCGAGATCCTCGAGATCATGCAGGTGACCGGGTTCTACTGGTCCTTCGGACGGGTCTGCACCGTTCTCGATGTCGAGGTCGAGAAAGACCATGGTGATGCCGTGATCGACGCGAGCCGGCGCATGCAGGTACCGGCGCAGTGACGTGGGGGTGTCGGCTCGTACGGGGCCGACACCCCCGAGAAGCGCGAGAGGGGCAGGCGTGGAACTCGGAAAATTCGCCATGCATATTGTGCCTGCGATTTCTCGGCAACAGAGATCAAGCACGCCATCCGTCAGCATGGCAGGCCTGCGGCAGCCCTCAAACACTTCATGCAATGTCGCGGTGCGACGCTCACCACCCGTAAGGAATCGCACACCATGAACACTGCGAACGCGGAATCGTTCCGTAACGTCACCATCGTCGGCGCCGGCGTCATCGGCATGTCGTGGGCAGCCCTGTGCCTCGCCCACGGCTGTGAGGTCACCATCAGCGACCCGGCTCCCACGACGGAGAGCCAGGTCCGCGCAGGTCTGGCAGACATCGCCCCCACGCTGGAAGAGCTGGGCATGAGGACGGACGACCTGACTGCCCGGCTGCGTTTCGAGGCCGATCTGGCCGCCGCGGTGGCCCACGCCGACGTGGTGCAGGAAAACGGCCCGGAGCGCCTGGAGATCAAGCACCGGATGTGGGCCACCATCGAGGAGAACGCTCCTGCCCATGCGCTCTTCGCCACATCGACCTCGGGTCTCCCGGCCGGCGAGATCGCCACGGTCCTCAAGCAGCCCGAGCGCCTGATCGTCGGCCACCCCTTCAACCCACCGCACCTGGTGCCTCTTGTCGAGATCGTTCCGGGCAGGCTCACCTCGGAGGAGACCGTTGAGCAGGCGCGCGCCTTCTACAGCGCCCTGGGCAAGAAGCCCCAGGTCCTGCACAAGGAAGTTCCGGGTTTCGTCGCGAACCGCCTGCAGGCCGCCTTCTTCCGCGAGTGCGTCCACCTGGTGGCCGAGGGAGTGGTGACCGAGCAGGAACTCGACGAACTCGTCACCTCTTCGATCGGCCCGCGTTGGGCGGTTGCCGGCCCCTTCCAGAGTTTCCATCTCGGCGGCGGTTCCGGCGGATTTGCCCACTTCCTCTCGCATTTCGCTCCCGCGATGGAGCAGAGCTGGAAGTTCCTGGGAAGCCCGACCTTCGACGAGGCCACCGTCAAACTCCTGAGCGAGCAGGCCGAGGCCTACCTCGGCGACCGACCCATCGAGGAACTCGCAACTCAGCGGGACCAGGCGCAGATCGCCCTCATGCGAGCGCTGGGTGAGCTTCCGCCCGCTCCCACCCGGTGAGGACCGATGACCTGCACCGTAACGGGTGGAATCGCCTCATGGTGAGCCGAGTTGGTCCGCACATGGTCCGGATCTTGGATCGTGTCCCCGCTGCCCGGCTACACGCAGAACGCCTCGCCGACCGACGTCAACTGTCTCTCCGGGACTCCCGAGCCAGTGACCATCCGGCGTAATGTCACAGCCAGCCGCGCTGGGCGGCGGTGAGCCCGGCCTGGAACCGGGTGTTCACCCCGAGTTGACTCATCAGGCGGTGGATACGGCGTTGGGTGGTGCGTTCGCTCCAGCCCTGGGCCCGGGCGATCGCGGCGTCGGTGAGCCCTGCCGCAAGCAGCGACACCAGTGACCGGGTCTCCTGGTCGGGTTCGCCGGTGCCGCTCTCAAGGCCCCCGTCGGCGGCTGTGCGGTTCGTCAGGGGCAGGGGAACCGCCCGCTCCCACTCCACCTCGAAGAGCGCCTCCAGGGCCACCAGCATCGGTGAGCTCTTCACGAGATACGCCGCCAACTGACCGCCCGGCGCCGAACTGATGGGGATGATCGCGACCCGGCTGTCGCAGATCACGAGTTTGAGCGGCAGCTCGGTACGGACACGCGCCTGTTCGCCGGCTCGGACACTGGGCAGGATGTCGTCTGCGAGGCGGCCCGGCCAGGCGACGGCGGCGCGGTCGTAGATCACCCGGTGGGCGACGCCCCGGCGCTGCCGCTTGATCTGCTCGTCGAGGTTGCTGCCAGGCCGGTCGACGTAGGGGGGCCGGTCGAAGGCTCGTATCTCGCGCTGTGCCTGGGTGGTCATGCACTGCACCGCGGTACTGACGTCGGCGCGTTCGGTGAGGAGTTCCACCGCGAGGTCCGGGCTGCTGATCCGGGATGCCTCCCGGTGTGCCTCCATCAGCCGGTGCACCTGCGACCGTGCCTCATCGAGTTGCTTCTCACGGCGGCGGATCAGCGCGGTGACAGCGATGTCGGGGGCCACCGCGGTGAACCGGGGCGGTCGGCCGGTGGCCCGCGTCGCCAGGCCCCCCTTGACCAGATCGGCCAGCTGCCGTGTGGTGGAGGGAACGGACAGTTCACAGGCGCCGGCGAGCTCCGAAGCCGTGGCGTGGGGCGTATGGACCAGCACGGCGTAGACGCGCTCAGTCTCCTCTGCCAGTCCCAGTACGTTGAATGTCATGCCCTTTTCCGCCTTCATGTCGCCTGCCCGCCGGCCGGCGGATGTCGGCCACCTATGTCTTTGCGCCGCAGCTGCCCCGTCGACATTTTCCATGTCATAAAGGAGGCCCTGGCCCGGGGGCCTGCGGGCAGCGCCACCCTCGTATCGGGTGAAGCCGCCGCGGGCGGCCACCGCGCAGCCGTCGGCCCTGGGCCGCGGCCGAGCAGGAATGGAAAGGGTGAGCCATTGCCCGCTCTCGCGTCGGTGAGGTGCCGGCCCCTGTGGACGAGACTGGGATCGCGTTCGACCGCCACCGCTCAAGATCGAAAAGGCAACAGCTTTGAAGACCGTGTGTCCGCGGGCGGTGTCGCGCCCGCGGACCCAGGTCGTCGAGCAAGCGGATCGGATCAGTAGGAGAACTGCTGGATCTGGCTTCCGTCGCCTGCGTACGTCCAGCCGGTCCGGGTTGCCGGGTCGAGTTGCATGACGCGCTCGCGATGGTTTTCGAGCCGGCCGTTCCAGGAGCCGTACAGGGGGTACGCGACGCCGGTCACCGTACCCACCGTGTTGCCTGTCCTCAGGTCGACGACGGCGATACGTCCGGTGGCGTTGTTGTCGGTGAAACCGTACTGCTGGAAGCCGCCCATGGGTTTCAGGTCCGGGAACCGGAAGGCGAGCAACGCCAGCTGGTGCTCCCCGTCGACGGCGAGCGCGAGGGGCGTCTGAGCCGTTCCGACGTTCACCGGGTCACCGCCGCCGAGCTGCCCGAGGTATCCGGTGCCGGCGAAGTTGACGCTGTAGGAGTGGTACCACGTTTCGTAGAGGTTGCCCTTCTGGTCGGCGGCGAGGTCCCCGGCGCAGGGGATACCGCCTTGGCTCTGGGCGACCGTTCCGGTGTCCAGGTTGACCGCTGCCACCGTGCCGGAGCCGATCGATGCCACGCAGTTGATGGTGGTGCCGGTCTTCTGCGCGGAAAAGAGGCCGGTCGACTCGTCCACGTCCAGCAGGCCGTACGACGTTCTCCCGTCCGGAGCGGGGTCGAGCTGGAGCGGGGTGCCCATGGCGCCGGTTGCCGTGTCCACGGGCAGGACGAAGCCCGCCCGGTCACTCGAACGGTGGGCGAGCACCGCTGCGCGGTGGCGTTTGGCGTCCACCCGCCCGCCCGTCACGACGTACTGGTCATCGACCCGGACGGGGCTGCCGACCGCGTCGCCGGTGCTCGTGTCGTACGTCTCGAGCCACTGCTCGCCGGTGGTCGTCTGCTTGTGCAGGACCAACGCGTGGTGGGCGGAGTCGACGCCGAACACCTCGTAGATGGAGCCGTACGCCGGGTCGCTCGCCAGCTTGCGGCCATAGGTTCCGGTGGCGGCGTCGTAGTCGTACACCGAGCCTTCACCGGTGGGGCTTTCGACCGCTGCGACGGACGTGCCGTCGGGGACGATGGCGAAGTCGGTCAGGTTCGTGCCGTCGGGGGCCGTTCCGTCGTCGTAGGCCAGCAGAGACGTCGGCGAAGCCTGCCCCACTGTCCTGCCGTGCTGGTCGACGGCGAACACCCGCAGGTCGTACGCGACCGAGGAAGGGAGCTTGAGCGCGAGGGCGTCGAGATCCGCCGTGCCTCGCGTGCCCGCGAGCGAGCGGTCGAGCGTCGCCGGGCTGTCCACCCCGTTGTGGTCGCGGGTGGTGCCGTTCTGGTTGCTGACCATGTCGTAGGAGTTGTACATGTTCGGTCCGGGTGCGGAGAACTCCAGCAGCGTGCCGGTGGCACCCTTGACCCGCGACACGTCGTAGTGCACGGAGAGTCGCGGCGCAGCCCGGTTCACCTCCAGCAGGTGACCGAACTCCCCGGATCCCTTCGCAGCCAGGGTCGGCGCCGCCGGGCGTTGCGACGGGTCACCGCCGTCGACCCGGACGGAGGCGAACTCGCCGTACACCGGGCCGCGCTTGGCGCCGCCCGCGGGGTTCTGGAGGACACCGATGCCGTAGATGCCGCCGCCGGCGGAGAAGGCGTCGGCCGGGACGGTGACCGTGCCGCGAAGTCCGGTCAGCGGGGCGGTGTGGACGGCGGAGAAGATGGGCGCCAACGCGGGGTTCCAGTGGCCGACCTGCGACACGATCAGCTGGGGCGAGTTGACGTTCCGCACGCCGGTCAGGTCGTAGCGCACCTGTACGGAGTGCCCCGCCTCGACCACGGGCTGGACCTCCGGGGCGAGTGCTTCGGCGTAGCCGCCGTCGGTGGGGCCGAAGGTCAGCTGGTGGGTGGTGGAGGCCAGCACCTCGTTGCCGTGGCGCACCTCGAAGGTGAGCGGGATCTGACGGTCCGTCGCGGAGACGACCGGAAGTCCGGCGGCGGCCAGCACCTGTGTGGGGGTGAGCCGGATCGCCGGCACAGCGGAGGTGAACTCGTGGTTCTTGATGCGCAGCGCGTAGCTCACGCCGTCCCGGTCGCTCAGGCCGGTGACGTCGGCGCCGATGGTCACCGGTCCCACCAGGCTCTCACCGGTGGCGCCGGCGCCCGTGCCCGGTCCGGCCAGGTCGATGTACCCGGGGTCGGTGGCCTCCAGGTAGGAGCCACCGAGCCCGCCGATGGTCTGGCGATGCGCCACGGAGAGCCGGACGATCCGGGGTGTGCCCGCGTCGGCCCGGCTGCCGTGCGCCTCGGCCAGGACCGCCTGCACCGCGGCGGTGACGTCGAGCTGCGGGCCCACGTGCAGCGGCTGGTCGATCTGTGGCGGAGTGGGCACGGCCCGGCCGGTGCGCTGCAGCAGCGCACGCACGTCCTGGGGTGACGGGTGCTGCCCGGTCAGCCGGGAGGCCTGCAGGACGACCGCCGCGGCGGCGGCGATCTCGGGTGCGGAGGCCGAAGTGCCTCCGCTGAGGACCTCCGTCACCGACTGCGCGGTCTGGCCTCGGTGCTCGAAGGCGGGGATGCCGTCACTGGGTGCCGAGACGTCGACCCGGGTGCCGAATCCCGAGGAGAAGATCCCGGAGCCGTTGAGCCTGGTGGTCGCCCAGGTTCCGTTGCCCGACGCGGCTGCGCCGTTCTGCGGGGGCACGGCCAGTGTGTCGTCGGTCGTGGTGCCGCCCGCGGCGATCGCGCCGGAGTCCAGGACCTTGCTGGGAGTGGTCGACAGCTGGTCGTCGTCGATCCTGGTGGTGTCGGCGGCCTTGCGCGTCACGTCGGTCGCGGTGCTGCCGCCGTCGGGGCCGACGGCCGCGTTGGTGAACAGCCGGGTCCCGTCGTTCGACGAGACCACCATGGTGATGCCGTACTGCTGCACGATCGACGCGATCACGGACTGCTGGACCGGGTCGTCCTCCAGGTAGCGTCCGGCGAACCCGTAAGCGTCGGTGCCGTAGCCCAGGCTGGCGGTGATCACATCGGGCCGCGGCTGCTGCCGGGCGGCAGCCAGTAGAGCCACCGCGATCTGACTGAACGTCGGTTGCTGCGGGGCGACGAGCCGGTAGTCGGCTCCCGGGGCGATGCCCAGCAGGTCCGAGTTCCCGCTGCCCTGCATGCCCGGACGCTGCAGGTCGTGCGGAAGCGGCGCCATCACGGAGAAGTCCAGCAGTACCTCACCCAGCGCGGAGTCCTGCCCCCGGGTCGAGCCGGTCGGGTCGAGTGCGCCGGTCGCGTCCGCGGTGTAGGTGGGGATCAAGGGCATCGTCGGGATGTCCAGGTACCGCTGGCCGTTCTGGACGATGGTCGTCGGCCCCGCGGGGCCCAGGTTCGGCGTCGACGCGTCGGTGAGGTCGCCCACCGAGACGTTGGTGATGGTCTCACCGGCGCCGGGCAGTTGCCGGAACTTCTGCTTCAGCAGGCTGTAGGCGCCTGTCGCGTCGACGCCGCCGGCGTTGAGGAAGCTCTGCAGTGAGGTGCCGAGAGCCGCGTTGCCGGGAACACCGTCGGTGCCGGTCTCACCGCTGTCCTGCTCCCTCGCCGACGAGTCGGCCTTCCCTGCGGTGGCCCCCACTGAGGAGGGCAGCGGCACGGCGCCGGTGTTCATGGGGGAGACGGTCCGGTCGGGCTCGGCGTAGACGACCCCGGGTGCGGCGGCCAGCGCATGGGCGGCAGCCGAGGCTTCGCCGCCGGCCAGTTGGACGACCTGGACCTCGGACAGGTCGATCGCCGCGGACCCCAGCTTCGCCTGGGCGGCTGAGTGCAGCTGCCGGGCCTGGGCGGCGGTGAGCCCCGGCACCAGCGGCCGCATGGAGACGGCGTGGGCCCGGTGGAGTGCGGAGTTGACCGCGGTGTCCGAGGTCAGCGGGGTGCGGACTTGCAAACTGCGCTGCTTGCCCAGCGACTTGCCGGTCACGTGGGTGGCCGGGTCGAGCACCACAAGGACCTGGTGCGGGCCGTTCTTCGCCGACTGCGCGGGCACGGGCTGCTGGAACGAGCGCCACGGACCGAGCGCCGAGGACCCGGGTATGCCGGGCAACGCGCCCACCGAAGCCGTACCTCTCGCACCGGAATCGATCGCAGAGGTCTTCGCTCCGGCGGCCGACGCGAACTGCTCGGGTGCGGCGAGCAGTACGGCCGCACTGGCTATGGCGAGGCCGCGAGCGAACGCTCGTCTCCGCCGTTTCATGGGCACTCCACTTCTTACAAGCGAACTCGGGGAAAGCAAAGACAAGGCGCTGCCCCCGAACAGCGCCCACGCTGCGGGGAATCTTTCAACCTGGAAAAGCCGCCACAAGATGAGCAGGGTGGCGTACTTCTGCCAACCGGCAGGAAGTCGCCACCGAGACGGCGAAGCTCCACGGCATTTACCGGCTTTGAGCCGGTGTTGTCGACGTGGTGTCGGTAGCTGATGGCAGTCAGGGCGTTTCACTGCGCGCAGCCGGTGGTCGGGGTGCGCCGGCCCTCTTTTGGGTCACGACGCACCGTCCGGCGGATACACGCCCTGATCGTGCCCGCCGACGTTCGGCAGCCGCAGCCCGCCGCGCTCTCGGCGGGCCACCCCGGTTGCCTGCGACATCATCACGCTTTCCCATGCCGCAGAGCCGACCAGTCTGCGGGTGCCAGGGGCTCAGCACACGCCATGAGGGGCGGCCGTCCATGGCTGGCCGTGACAAGCTGTCAGCGCCCCCGAACGGAACCTGCGTGCTTGCTTCATGGCGTCGGGCAGCGAAGAGGCCGACCTGAGCGGGGTGCCGCATCATCCGCCTCTGCCGTGCCACGTGAAGCGGGGGCGACCAGCCGGTCTGCCTCCGGAGAGTCGGCTCCGCCCGGGCGACGGTGGAGTCGGAGTGACCGCAACGACACGGGTCGAGCTCGAGTTTCCGAGGGTCCGCCTTTCGAGCCAGACGTCACCGGAAGTACGGATCGTCTCGCATCAGCGGATGCGGCGGAGGGCGTCGGGCGCACAGTCGGCCGGAGCGGGGTAACCGTTGACGGCCACGACGAGGTCGGCTTCGGCAAGCAGGGAGCGCAGGACGTGCACGATGCCGTCCGTCCCGTCGAGGGCCAGGCCGTAGGCGTAGGTCGGCCGACGCATGCGGCTGTGGCACCGAGGGCGAGGGCCTGGATGATGTCTGCTCCCGTGCGGACGCCGGAGTCGAACACGACGGGCAGGCCGTCGGCGCCTCGACCACGGCAGGTAGGGCGTCGAGGGCGGGCAGGCCGCCCTTGGCCTGGCGGCCGCAGGCCAGTTCGGCGGCACGCTCGGCTAGCCGGATGCGACTGGGCCCCGGCCATTGTCGGTTGGGGCCTCGCTCCTGAGCACGGCGCGGGCGACCCCACCGGTTGTCGGTCCCCTGGCTCGGCAGCATGATGGGGACGAAGGCAGCAGCCACAGGCCTTGGCGCGACTCGTATGGCCACGAGGTCAGTGCAGCAGTGCGGTGCTTGCCGGAACGAGTGAATTGGGGTCACTGCCCAGACGCAACGCCTGCATGCTGCCCACTCAGGTGCGCATCCTCGGTGGTGGGTGAGTCTCCGCGTGCGACCGTTGACTGTCGGTGGCCCCGATCACCTGGCACCTCGCCGGCCTGCAGCGCCGACCTCGGGCCGCCACCGGCTGAGACGACGACCCTTGTGACGGTCGGCGCCGACCAGTGCTGTGAACATCTGCCCACGGGCCCCTCACCAGCAGGCTGACCAACCGCTCGCCTCCTCACTACCTCGTCGCCGAACAACAAGCAGAACACCGCGACTACGCCCTCGGTCCCGTTCATCGGCTTGAGCACGCACGAACACTGACGGGCGCCCAGGTCAGGCGGTGGTCGTGGCGCGGGGTAAGAAGACGCGAACGGGTAGCAGCAGCCCGGCGAGCGACAGAACGATGAACACCACTTGGTGGACATGGTCCTTGCCCGGCGGCAGCCCTCCCGCCAAGTGGGCGATCCAGAAGGCCGGGTAGTACCACTGTGCGTACCACGCCCACCGTTCCCCGCAGCGGAACGGTAAGAGGGTGATCAGTACACCGAACAGGCCCATGCCGATCGCGGCCGCACCGTCGGCCCGCATGAGTTGCTCGTCGCCGGCCCACGGTGCGACCGCGGCGACGACACCGAAGATCAGGATGCCGATACCGACGATGAGAAGGCAGATCCACGCTGCCTTCAGGCGCGCGCTGTTGTGCTGCATGCGCGATTCGTATCCGCTTCCGGCGAAGGAGATGCAGAGCGTCTGCCGTGACTGAGGGTGCCGAGGCCGGACGAGGCGATTGGGGCGGAGTGCTGCAGGCTTCCGGGTACGGAGGAGGGGGCCCAGCCGGTTGTCGGCGTGGGCTGAAAGAGGTCTCGGTGGCCGAGTCTGCCTTGAGCCACGACGCCCGTATCGGCAGCCGTCAACTCGCCCCTCGGACACAGAGAGAGTTGCCCCACGACGCCCTGTTCTTGGGCAGGGGGTATTGGCACCCGCTTTCGGCTCCCGGCCGGGGCGGGTGTTCGTCGTTTCGGTTCGGCTTCTCTGCCTTCGCCGGATTGTCGCTGGGCTTTGGTCAGCTGATGGTGATCTCTTCTGCCTGGGGTGTGTTCGCGGTCAGGGTCCTGGCCGCTGGGTCGTAGGTCAGGATGATCTCCTCGCTGCGGAGGTGGGCGATCGCCTGGGCGGGTGTGGGTTGCACCGCGTCACGGCTGACGGACGCCGACCCGGGAGGATCCAGACGGCTGGTGAGACGGAGGCGCAGGGCCGGCAGATGTGGCAGAACGTGGTCTTCGCGGACGTAGGTGTTGGGCATGCGGCCGGGGTCGGGGCGGGTGGTGCTGGTGTGACCGTGGCGGCAGCGGCAGCCGGCCGCCTGGGCCAGCCATGCCACACCGGGCGCGCCCACGAGCGAAGATCGCGCGACAGGGCCCCGGTGTCCGGCCGGGAGGACGCACATCGCCTCCCGGCCGCAGGGCTGTCCCGGCTGCGGGCTCGTCATGCCACCGGGCTTTCACCGGCCGTTCAACGCTCCGGCTCCGGGGCCACCTCACCGAAAGCACGGCGGGAGGCGCGGCGCCACCGGCTGGCGGGGAGCGCGGGTCGCAGTGCGGCGTAGGCGCTGCAGTACTTGGTGAAGACGGCGGGGCGTATCCCGTGGGCGTGCAACAGGCGGTCCGCCTCGGTGAGATGCCCGGTGGTCTTGGTCTCGACGAGAACGAGGTCGTCCGTGCACCGCACGGTGCGCCCAGTGCGCATGTCGTCGCAGACCAGTGCCGCGTCGCAGGTGATGCGCTCGCCGTCGGCCACGAAGGTGGCGCGAATGTAGTCGGTGCACAAGGACGGTTCGAGGGCTGCCGGGGCGCCGATGCCGTACGCGGTGCGCAGGGTGTCGGCGAGGAACCCCCGGCAGTCGGGGTCGAGCGGGGTGGCCGCTCCGGTCAACGGACGGCGGCGTTTGACGGTGTCGCCGCGCGGCCCCTTGAGCTTGATCTCGAACTGCCGCTCACCCGTGTCTGTGTAGACCCGTTCCCGGATCTTGAAGCGGAGCCGGCGGCCCTGCCGGTGGTCGTGGAAGGAGCGGAGCTCGGGGGTGTCGTAGTAGACGGAGTGGTATCGGAAGGCACGTCGGCCGTCTATGGCGAGGGCGCGGAAGGGGCCGCCGGGCCGGTGCGGGTCGGTGAGCCGGCCGACGATGCGCAGGAAGGTGTTCGCGGGCACCAGGTAGCTGTGGTCGAAACGCGCGAGGAGAGCCGCCCGTTCGTTGAGCTCGTCGAGCGAGATCGGGCCGGCGCCGTGGGCGGCGTCGCTGATGGCGCGGACCGCAGCGGCGGAGCGGACCGATGCGGTGGTCATGCGCTTTCCCAGGTGGGTGTGGTCCGGTGGGCGGGTCCGGCGGCGGGCACGGGGCCCCGGTCAGCCGGGGCCGCTGTGCTCTCGCGGTAGCGGACGTCGACGACGGTGAGGTCCCGGACGAAGTCGACTTCCATGACCGTCCAGTGGAGGGGCTCACCCAGGCGCCGTGCGAGGTCGGTGCGGAGCGCGGCCGGGTCCTCGTGGACGGTGTCGAGAGTGACGACGGCGCGCCGGGTGTCGGCCAGGAGGCGGGGGCTGTCGGCCGCCCAGACGATGAGGAGGAGGGTGGCGCACAGCCCGCCGGTGAGCGCGAACGGCAGCCTCGGCAGTCCGCAGAGCAGGCCGAGGACAAGGGTGGTGAAGTAGTAGGCGACTTCTTCGTGCTGCACGGCGTCGGAGCGGAGTCGCACGATCGAGAGCACGCCGAAGAGGCCGAAGCCCAGGGCCGCCCCGCCGCTGCGCACCTCGGCGAGGGCGGTGACGACGGTGAAGAGGCCGGTGTTCAGGGCGAGATAGGCCGGCACGAGGTCGCGCCGGCGGTGGCGCGGATAGTAGATGGCGAAGGTCAGCACGCCGACGGCGGCGAGGTCGAGCCCGAGGTGGGCAGCGAGATGCCGTAACGACTCCATGACTGCACTCCCTGTAAGTACCGAGGCCGGAAGGCCCCGAAAGACCGGAACGAGAGACAGACGGTAGGTGAACGCATGGCGAACATGTATTCGCTTGTGGAGAAACGATGCGCCTCCTTGATGGCCTTCGGCACCAATTGACCGGAAGTGCACACCTCCTGTCGCGTTCGCCTCTCTTGCCGACCGCCTTCGACTGGAGTTGACCCGGGAGGGATTGGAGCGTCTCCGGATCGCGCGGGAGACGGTCGCCGAAGTGCTGGTGGAGTTGGTGCCAGAGAAGCGCGGACGCGGTCGATCCCCACCGGCCAACCGTGGCTGAGCCGGTGGCGTCGGCGTATGCAGGGGCCGAGCGGCAGGTCATCGGAGTGCTGACCGTGCCGAACTGGCAGTCCGGGATGGGGCCGGAGATCCTGTCGAGGGTGTATCAGGACATCGTGGAGGTGGTGGCGGAGGCGCCGGGGCCGGTCCGCGCCAAGCAGATCGTGCCGAGGATCGGGCTGCCGGTCGAGACCGGGAAGATCGAGGCCACGCGGGCGAAGTTGAAGCGGCTGGTGGAGCGGGGGCTGGCTGGACGAGGATGTCCCGGGGCCTGTTCACTTTGGCCCCCAGTCGGGGCGGTGCTTCGCCCAACTCCCGTCAACAGTAGGGCTCTTCCGCGCCTACATTCGAAGGCGCGACCCAAACGATGCTGGACGGGAAGAGCCTTGAAGCTGACACCGTACGACACTGATGCCGCCGCTGACCCCTTTGCCGCTCCCTCAGCGCCTTCGAGCTGCTGACCACCTCGCTGTCAGGCAGCGATGCGGGCACCTGGACCCACACTGAACTGGAGGAATACCTGGACGGCCGGGCGGGAACTGCTTCGCCTGCTGCTGCAGGGCCGCCTCGAGCTGCGCGCGGTGCGAGAGGAGGAACAGGTTCGTTCCGGTGGCGGCCCGGTCGTGGTGGGGCCGGAAGGCCGTGTGCGGCCCTGGCGGGAGACCGGACACGCGCGCTGGCCGGCCACCGTGTTCGGGATGGTCCGGGTCACCCGGGTCGCGCCCACCGAGGCCGGGGCGCGGGCAACGTCCATCCCGCCGACGCCGTGCTGTCCCTGCCGGCGGGCCGGGGCTACGACGAGCAGACCGCCTTCCCCGACACCGCTTGACCGATCAACCGCATCGGATGTCTGCTCCGCACGGGCGGCACTGTTCGCCGTTCCGCTCCCGACTGAGGTGGTCCATGCACCTCGCCCACGCCGCTCTCGCTCACAGGTCCGAGCCGGGCTCCGGTGTCCTGGCCGTTCTGATCGCGGCCTCGATGCGGACCGCGTCGGCCGTGGCCCGTACCTCGTGCACCCGGACGGCTCAGGCTCCCTGGGCGGCGGCGATCGCGGATGCGTCGGCGGTCGCCCTGTCCCGGGCGCGTGGCGGTCGGGGTGCGCCGGTCGCCGGGTCCGCCGGCAGCGTGTCCAGGAATCGCTTGCGGGAGGCCGCGACCAGGAGCGGACGGCACAGCCGTCGCCAGGCGTCGAGCCCGGCCAGCAGAACCCGGTCGTCCGCCCGGGTTCTCGTGACGATGCCCAGTCCGGGGTCGTTGATCATCTGACTGGGAGCAGGGGGCTTCAGTCGCCCGGAGGGTTGGGCGACGCGCTGATCTGCTTGGCGTAGGTCTGGGTGTACTTCGGGATCAGTGTCTCGATCCGGTTGACGTAGTTCTGTGTCTCGGGGATCTGTGGGATGCCCTGGGCCTTGAGTACCGCGTTGGGGCCGGCGTTGTACGCGGCGAGTGCGAGCTGGGTGGGGTCGCCGGGGACGCCCTTGACCTCCTTGAACAGGTGGCACATGTAGGCGCCCTGGGCCGGGATGGCGTCTTGTGGGTTCCACACGTCGGCCCGGCCGTCGCCGGTGTAGTCCTTGCCCCACTCCGCCCAGGTCGAGGGTTGGAACTGCGCGATGCCCTGGGCTTTGCCGGAGTTCGCCTTCGGATTCCAGTGGCTCTCCGCGTCGAGTTGCGCGGCCAGCATCGGAACGCTCAGCTCCGGGCAGGTCTTGGTGGCTGACTGAACGGTCGCCAGATACTGACCGGGAATGGTGGGCAGTGCGGGCGGTCGGGTCAGCCACCAGAGGGCACCGAGGGCAGCGGCGATGACGAGGACGGCTGCGAGGGCCAGACCCACCAGACACCCTCGGCGGCCGGAGCGCCTGGTTTCTACATCCGCCGGAGAAAATCGGTACGTCGTGGCGGGCGACGACACCCCCCGGTCGAGATGTGCGGGCTGCTGACCTTGCCGCCACACCTCGCCGCTGTCGGTCGCTCCGGCTTGCTGCTCTTGCACGTGCCCAGTCCGTCCGGTCGGTCGTCGGGTGCTCTGTCGATGACGGGTAGGACGCGTAGGGCGTCACATTAGTTGCAAGATCACGCAAACGAGCAGGTGCGTGGGGGGATCGCCACACGAGGGAACCCGCCTCGGCCGCCGCGATACCTGCACCAGCGCCGCAGATCTGAGGGCTCCGGCCCGGACGGCCCTCAAGACAGAGACCTTTAGCGGACGCTGTCCGGATCACCTGTGTGACGTGAGGCTGCGCAAAGGTGCTTCACCGGCTTGCCGGGCCAGGCGCCGCCCGGCCGGACAGCAGCAGCGAGGCACACACGCTGCAGGACAGCACCCGTTCCCGGCCCTGGCAACGCCCGCGGATGCGGTGAGGAGGCCATGGCCGAACGGCAGCCGCACTCCGGGCCATCGGGAGGGGCTGATCCGGAAACCTTCGAAGATGAGCACGACACGCGCCGGGGGATAACCGCCCCATTCTTCCTGAGCGTCGGCCTCTGCCTGCTTGCCGGGTCGCCAGGTGTCGAGCCTGGGCACCCAGGCCGAGGGCCGCGTCGTCCTCAGAGTGCCGAGCGCCCTGGCGGATATTCGGCCCCTGCGCCGTAGACCCGGGCCGCCTCGCACACCACGTCTGTATGCAGACCACCGACGAGTGGACGCCGGAGCACGAAGGCATCTGGTGAAGCTTCTGACCGGGCGGATCAGCGACAGCCGGTCGGCCGCGCTGCGGGTCATCTGCCTGCTTTGCGGCTATGCCCTGGTCATCCTCGGCGCCCTCAGCCTGATCCGAGTGCCGTGGGAAAAGCTCCTGCTGGGCGGCGCGCTGACTGGAGTGATCCTCGGGATCGCCGCGCAGCCGGTCCTCGGCAATATCTGCGCTGGTCTGGTACTGCTCGTCTCGCACCCTTTCGCGATCGGTGAGCGGATCAGCATTCAGTCCGGACCCCTCGGAGGCCGGATCGAGGGCGAGGTGACGGACATGACCCTGTTGTTCGTCCAACTCCATACGGAGGACGGTCAGGTGTTGCTGCCCAACAACGCTGTGCTCGGCGGGGCCATCGGCCCACCCGCTCGCGAGGCTGTCGCGCGGTGACAGCTGACGGGAGGCCGTAGTCGGCCGACCGCTTTCGGTGGGTTCTCTCCGATCGCGTTCCGGCGGCTATACAGGAAAGGGCACCCCTGCTGCCGCAGCTGCCCTCCGGCACATCCGAGATCCTCACGTCGGCCACGCCGCATGGGAACGTCCGGGGCTTGTCGAACGTCACCACAGTGGGATCCAGCGGGGGTCCGAACAGAAGTGGAGCATGGGCGATGAGCGGGACGAGATTCGCGCCGGACCGGGGCCTGACCAGCCGCATGGTGGCCACCATGTTTATGATCGGCTTGCTCTACGTGGTCTTTGTCGGGGCGCTGCTCGTGCTGCTACGCGGTGCCTGGCCGCTGGTGGCCGTCATCGCGGGTGGCATTTTCATCGCGCAGTTCTGGTTCAGCGACAAGATCGCCACGTTCAGCATGGGCGCTCGTGAGGTCACCGAGCAGGAGTACCCGGAACTGCACGGCGCGGTCGATCGTCTCTGTGCCCTGGCCGACATGCCCAAGCCCCGTGTCGCCGTCGCCGACAGCGATGTCCCGAACGCATTCGCGACCGGCCGCAATGCGAACAACGCCGTGATCTGCGCCACGACCGGCCTGCTGCGCCGGCTGGAGCCGGAGGAGCTGGAGGGCGTGCTCGCGCACGAGCTCTCGCACGTCGCGCACAAGGACGTTGCCGTGATGACGATCGCCGGGTTCCTCGGCGTGATGGCCGGCTTCCTTACACGGGTGGGCCTTCAGTTTGGTTTGTGGGGCGGGTTCGGTGACCGCCGCGACGAGCGTGACGACGAGGGCCTGGCCCTGCTGGTGGTGATCGCGGTCAGCGCCGTCGTCTACGCGGTCAGCTTCCTGCTGACGCGCCTGCTGTCGCGCTATCGCGAGCTGTCCGCCGACCGCTCGGCGGCGCTGCTCACCGGCCGCCCCTCCGCGCTGGCCTCGGCGCTCACCAAGGTCACCGGCGCGATGGGCGCGATCCCGACGCGGGACCTGCGCCAGGCCGAGCCGTTCAACGCCTTCTACTTCGCCCCGGCTTTCTCCGCGCGGCAGAGCGCGGGCAATCTGCTCTCCACCCACCCGACGCTGGAGCAGCGGCTCGACCAGCTCGGCCGCATCTCCGCCGAGCTGGGCCGCTGATGCCCGATGCCCTGACCAGGAAGGAACAGCTCCGCCATGGGCTTTCTCGACGCGCTGCTCGGCCGCACCAAGCCCGTCAGCCCTGACCTCGACCAGCTCTTCGGCCTGCCCTCCGCCGTGATCACCCTCCAGGCTGCAGCCGGCTTCACTCCGACCGGCCTTGGCTCGGTGTGCTTCGCTGCCGCAGAGGGCGGCGCTTTCGCCCAGGTCCAGCAGGACGTTCAGGCGCTGCTCAACGCCGACCAGGGCACCCCGGTCGAGATCAGCCGCGACAGCTACGGCTACACCTGGCTGCTCTCCCGACAGTCGCCGGACGACATCGTCTCCCTTGTCAACGACCTGCACGCGGTGAACACCGCCCTGCAGGACAACGGCTTCGGCCCGCAACTGCTGTGCTCTCTGGTCGCTTTCGCCAACCCGGAGGGCCGCAGGCTCGCGCTCGTGTACTTGTACAAGCGGGGAACCTTCTACCCGTTCTCGCCACTGCCAGGTGAAAAACGCGACAACGCGATGGAGCTCCAGGTGAAGACGGTGATCGGCAACGACCTGCGGGTCGAACAGGATCTCGGCCGGTGGTTCCCGCTCTGGAGTGCGCCGGGGCTGTGACATCCCGCGCCCAGGGCCGCGTGGGTCTGGCGCGGTGGAAACGGCTGGCGCTCCGCGCCTGATGCGCTGGTCAAGACCGGCCTGGTGGCAGAGGAGGCTGTTATGGCTGTGCCTCGCGCGGGTCCAGGAAGTCAGCGAGCCCGGCCCTCAGCCGTGCCGAGTCCGTCGGGCCGGCGATGACGGTGGCGCCAGCGGCCCAGGGGGCCAGATCTCCTCGATGGAGAAGTCGAAGGAGATGGTCATGTCCTGGTAGACGCGGTCGCCGGGCCGCATGTCGTAGACCGGGCCGACGACCCGCAGGAAGTTGCGGATGCTGGACCGGGCGATCTCCGCCCCCTTGGGCCTGCCGTTCGAGTCCGAGGTGTACATGAATGTACGCCAGCGGGCCCGCACCTCTCGGCGTCTTCAGGCGGCCGTGTGGACGGCAGCAGCGTCCACTCCTCGACGCATCCGTCGATCTCGATGACCGGGCACGGTGCGCCGGATGCCAGGGCGGAGGTGGTGAGCAGGGCATCGACGCCGGCATCTCGGAGGATGAAGTCCACCCGGTCGACGGGCGCCGCCGGGTCGACCGGTACGAACGCCGCGCCCGCTTTGCACACGCCGAGCAGGCTCGCGTACATCTCGACCGGCCTCGGCAAGAGCAGCGCCACACTACTGTCCGAGCCGAGGCCGAGACCACGCAGCCGGTGGGTGATCTGGTTGGCCCGGGCGTCCAGTTCGACATAGGTCAGCCCGCTGCTCTCCGCATTCGAGGGCGACGGCGTGCGGGGTCCGGTTGCAGGAGTCCTCGAAGAAGCGATTCAGGTTGCCTACTGCCGGGCAGGTGCCGTCCCGGTCCGGGGCGACGGCGACGCGTTGGTGTCAAAGGTCGTGTGGTGTCCCCTGGAATGCAGTTCCGAAGCATGCCAGTGGCGCCAGGTTCCGCTGTGCCTCACAACATGGGGAGGTTGACGGTGGCCCCCTCCGGTGAGGGAGAACCGGAGGGGGCGAGCCGATGCGGTCAGGCGGTGGCGAACTCCGGGGCGATGCGCGCCGCTGCGGCCGCCGCGTGGCGCTTGACCTGCTGTTCGTCAAGGTGGTCCAGGCCGAGGTCGGTCATGAGCCGTTCGGCCTGCTGGCGCGCCAGTGCCTCCAGGGTGTTGGTCAGGCTCTGGTTGTCGATCGGCTGCCCGGACTCCTTCAGCTTCCGGGTAGCCTCCCAGGCAGCCGCGTGGCCGGCCTGCTCCTCGGTGACGTTGCGGTCCAGGCCGGTGCCGCCGTAGATGACGGTGTGGGCGTCCTTGTACTGCCTGATGCTGTGCTGAGACACGGTTTCTCCTCGTCTAGGGCCCGACCGGTCTCTTGCCTGCCGGACGGGCACCACACCAGAAAAACTCGGCGCGGCCGACCCCCGCCCGGCAAACACCCCCGAACGGGTGGCCTCCAGCGACCGGCACGCACTGCGGCACAGGTGCGGTCCAGGCAGGCTATTGCCCTGACCGATCTCCGCCGAAGGGATGACGCGTTCGCTTGGACGAGTTCCCTTGCGGCGGTGGCCGCCTGGCAGGGTTCAACGTTGATTCAGGCGTGGATGCCGTGAGCGACCGGGCAACCGACGTGCGCTTCGCTGAACGAGTTGGCTGCGTCACCACATGGACGACTGAGCGGCTCAAGTCCTGCGCCACGCTGTCACAGAGGGGTGCGGACGGCACGTACGGCGGGACTTCGATCCGGGCTACATGATCAGGAGGTCGGCCATCCCAGCAACTCCACGGTGGTTACTCTATGTAACTCAGTTACGCCATTTCAGTGATGCGTGGTAAAAGTGAGATAGCCGCGGCTGGTGGGAGATCGCGTTGCCTGACCTGCGGCTTTATGGGAAGCGACGGGCGTTTCAACGGCTGACGTACTCGCTTCGGCATGCCGGTCCGCCGTGCTTGGGCCAGCCTGGTTTCGCGAGCCGCCCGAATGGCTGACTCGCTCCCAGGGGGGAACTCCTACGAAGCCAGGAGACCCACAATGAGCGTGACCCGAAGCCGCCACGCCCGTGCGCTCGCCGCCGGTGCTCTGTCCGCCGCCCTGCTGTCGACCGGTACGGCCGGTGCCGTCGCCGCGACCGGGACGCCGACCCCCAAGCCCTCCGTGACCCGTACCGGCATGCCGAGCATGAAGCCGTCGCGGACGCCGACCGCGGCGGGTTCGATCACCGTCTCGGCCAACCGCAAGGCCGTCAAGGTGGGCAACACCGTGGTGTTCACGGGCCGAGTCAGGGGCATCAAGGCCGGTTCCACGCTGGTGCTCCAGCGCATGCGCAACGGCAAGTGGACCACGTTGAGGACCACGGCGGCCGTCAACAAGAACGGCACTTACACGATCAGGCGGACATTCACCAACAAGGGTACGGAGCAGGTGCGGGTGGCGACCAAGTCCGGCACCTTCCACTCCTCGCCCGTCACCGTGAAGGTCAGCTGACGTGAGCTGATGCGGGTCCGCAGCCGATCACGGCGCGTTCGGCCCCGAAGCGGGGCTGGGCAGGGTTGACCTTGTCCAGCCCCGCTGTCGCGTCATCCGAAGCGACCATGTCCTGCCGCGGTCCAGGAGCGGATCCGGGTGGGGGCCACACAGAAAGGAGTCACAGCACTGCCTACCGGAGCGGCGCGCAAGGACCTCGAAGGGGTGCCCGGGCGCGGTCCGCGCGCCCAGCCGAAGTGGTCATCCTGTCTTGGCCTGGTCGAGGCAGGCTCGGCGGGCGAAACCCGCGTCAAGGGCAAGGCGCGGATGGGCCGACCGTGGATGGAGCGATCGGGTAGCCAAGGCGGGCGAGCTCGCCTTGCATCCGGCGGTGGCTCCAGGAGTGGTTCTCCTTCGCCAGTCGCAAGATGAGTTGTTTGACGGCGGGTGCGGTGGAGGGCCTGCCGGGGCTGCGGTGCTGAGGAAACGTCCACTTCCAGGCGATGAGTTGCCGATGCCAGGCCAGCAGCGTGGTGGGTGTGTCGGCGGCGGCTGAACGCTGGTTCGGCCGTCGTCGAGAGTCCTTGCTCCCTATCCCACTGCTCTTCTTCGAATGCGCGCGACCGGTGCAGAAATATGACCCATATCGTTGATGTCGCGTGCGTGGCAATATGTCATATGTGGCGTTTGGCGCTGAAGACAGGCGAGAGGAGCGCATCATGATCGCCAAGCTGCTCGGCAAGCTGTCCTTCACCCGCCACTACGGTGCGTATGGGGCCCACGAATGGGTTGCGTACGCCGGCGACGACTAGGACGGACCGCACTGTGGGCGGGCGCCCTTGGGCGTCCGCCAGTCCCCTACGCTGCCGTCGATATCGGCCTGGATAGGTACGAGAGCCAGGGACGATCTCATGGGCCGAAGGAATGAGCCGCCGCGGTTGCCCGGAGGCAGCTTTGCGGCCTGGAGCCGCGACCGGCTGGCGTTGGCGCGCCGTGGGGCTGAAGAGTGTGGGGACGTCTGGCAGCTGGAGCCGGGTGTCTACGTAGCCGCTGCGGCCGGGCCGTGTGAAGCGGTCCTGCGCCACGCGCAGGATTTCCCCAAGGCATCCTCGCCTCTCTTCCCGCCGTTGAAGCGGTCGAGCGGGGCACCGACACCCGAGGAGCGTGCGCACGCTCGCGCCGCCCGCAGGCGCGGACTGCGTGCGCAGGCGGTTGCAGCCCGGATCGGTGAGATTGCGCCCCAGACTGCCCGATTTGCTGACCAGTGGCCCACGGGCCAGGACGTCGAGATTCTGCCCCCGGTCCGGCATGCCCTGGCAGAGATCGGCGTGAGCTACCTCTTCTCCGAAGACGCTCCCACCCTGCTGCCCTATGCCGCACAGCTCTTCCTGGCCCGGGAGGTGCTCGTACGTCCCTCGCGTTGGGTGTGGCCCCCCTGGATCCCCACACCGGCACGGCGGTTCCGCACACGGCAGCAAGTCGCCTTCACCGACGCTTTGCGGCCCATCGTCCGCCGGCGTCGTTCATCGGGCCGGCTCGGTGACGACATGCTGGGACAGATGCTCCGGCCCTCCCCCCACTACGGCCTACTGCCGGAAGAAGCCATCCTCGACACACTCCCCGGAATCACCGTCGCCACCTTCGAGACCCCTTCCCGGGCAGCCGGATGGATCCTGCTCCACCTGGCCCGGCACCCCCAGGCAGCGAACCGCGTCGCGGCTGAAGCCGCCTCGCTGCCAGCGGACCCGGCCGCGACGACCAGCACCCACCTCGGCAGCCTGCAATACACCCAGGCACTGGTACATGAGGTTCTCCGGCTGTACCCCCCGAGCTGGCTACTGACCCGGCGCGCCCCGCGACAGACTCAACTCGCCGACTACACCATCGACGCCGGATCCACCGTTCTCATCTGCCCCTACACCGCCCACCGCGACGCACGGGAATATCCCGAGCCGGACCAGTTCCGGCCCGAGCGCTGGCTCGATGATTCGGGCTCGCCGGCGAAACCCGGGGTCTTCCTCTCTTTCGGTACCGGCCCGCATGGCTGCGAGGGGGCCGCTCTGGCCATGGCGATGCTGACGCTCCTGACTGCGCAGACCGCCCGCTGCTACCACTTGAGCGAGCCGCCGGGACCGGAAGCCAGCTACCAGGTCACCACCCTCGAAGGTCTCGCAACTGTCGGCTTGCGCCTGCGCGCGACCTTGCGCGGCTGAGGTCAGTCCTGCGTTCGGTAGCAGGACGCCTCCACCAGCGAACAGTGCACGTTGATCAAGTAACAGTGCCGTTCCGCACACGCCTGGACGACCTGCTCATGGTTCGCTCATCGTGTGTCGCTGGTCGAATTCGCCTGCGAGCATGCCCATCATGACGAGGTCGTGGTGCCGGCCGGCGAAGAAAACGTGTTCCCGTAAGCGCCCCTCCTCGGTGAAGCCGAGCCGACGGAAAAGTGCCAGCGATGCCTCGTTGTGGGCGAGGACCGCTGCCAGGCATTTGTGATAGCGCCGCTCGGCGAACATGAAGCGCAGCAGCAGCACTACGGCTTCTGCCGCGTAGCCCTTGCGCCGGTGGTCAGCGTCGATCGTGACATCGAACTCGAACCAGCCGGAACGAGGGCCGGTGCGATGCGAGCCGACTGTGCCAACGAGCTCTCCCGTGGCCGTCGCTTCGACTGCCAATCGGAAGCGGTCGTCATCGCACTTGGCGACGGCTTGCTCCTTCGCCCAGGCACGGTAGCTCTCGGCGGACCGCGGCAGATCCAGGCGGCTCCCTCGCCGCCCGTCATCCTCGGCGAAGCGCATGAACGCCGTCCAGTCGTCGGGCTCGATAGCGCGAAGGCGTACCCGATTACCGGTCCAGGACGATGCCATGCCCTATTTGATCACACTGCTGTGCGCGCGAGGCTGAGAGGCACACAGGCAGGTGCTGCCTGCCGTGCTTGATTTCTACTGACCTTGGGCGAGCGCCCCCGGCAGCTGGCGAAGTGCAGGGCCGGATCGCTGACCTGCTCCATCTGATCGATCAATGCTGGAGTCGCCGGTATCGGTGCCGCTGTTACGCTGATTTTCTGACGTTATACCGGCGCACCGTGCCACACAGTTTCCGTCGAAACGGCAATCCAAGACAGCGCCGCTTATATATCCAAAATGCAGACGCAGCCAGGGATACGTCCCTGGCCGGGCGCCGATCGCCTTGCCGTGATGATCAATTCATTCCCTGGAGACCCGGCGAGTGTGGTGTATCCCCTCGCACTTCGCAGGGGTGGGGCAGCGGCCATCCTCCGTGGTTGCGCGCAGGAGTGGCGCCGGCTTGAGGGTCTGCAGCTCCCACTTCCTGTGGAGGTCGGGGTGAAAGTTGTCGTTGATCTTTCCCGATGTGAGGGGTATGCGCAGTGCGCGTTCCTGGCTCCGGAGGTGTTCCGGATGCACGGTGAGGAAGCGCTGATGTACGACCCGAGCCCGGATGACGCCTGGCGTGACCAGGTGCTGCGCGCCGCGGCGGCCTGCCCGGTCCAGGCCATTCTGGTCGACCGGCTGGGGGCGTGGCACGCACCGGCGGAGGCGTGGCCGTCATGACCAGTGCCGGTGATCTGCAGGCGTTCAGGCGCGAGGGCCGCATCGTGGTCGTCGGGGCATCGCTGGCGGGGCTGCGGGCTGCGGAGGCTCTGCGGGACGAGGGTTTCACCGGTTCGCTGACCATGATCGGTGACGAGTTGGGCGAGCCCTACGACCGGCCTCCCCTGTCCAAGCAGGTACTGACCGGGTGGGTGCCGGCCGGGGGCACCGCTTTGCCCCGCCGTCGTGGCATCGACGCGGAGTGGCTGCTGGGTGTGCCCGCAAGCGGGCTGAACCTTGCGACGAACCACGTGCGTCTCGCCGACGGACGCGAGGTTCCCTTCGACCGGGTGCTGATCTCCACTGGGGTACGGGCCCGGCCGTGGTCCGTCGAGTCCGAGGCGGCGCTGGACGGGGTGTTCGTCGTGCGTACACGCGAGCATGCCGAGAGCCTGCAGCGGGCCCTCGCCGCCGGGCCCTCCCGTGTGCTGGTCATCGGTGCGGGATTCACCGGCTCCGAGATCGCCTCCGTCTGCCGCGAACGGGACATCCCGGTGACCGTCGCCGAACTCGCGCCCGCCCCGCTGGTCGGGGCGTTCGGCGCCGTGATCGGCGAGGTTGCGGCCGACATGCAGCGCGCTCACGGTGTGGACCTGCGCTGCGGTGTCAAGGTCGCCCAGCTGGAGGGCGACGCGCAGGGACGGTTTCGGCGTGCGCATTTCGACGACGGCAGTACGGTCGACGCCGATGTGGCGGTGGTGGCACTCGGGAGCATCCGCAACACCGAGTGGTTGCGGGGGTCGGGACTGGCTGCGGGCGTGTGGGGAATCACCTGTGACACGGGCTGCCGCGCCCTCGACGTCAATGGCCGCGTCACCGATGACGTCTTCGCCGCGGGCGACGTGGCATGTTGCCCGAACCCCATCTGCGGATACCGGCTCATCGCACTGGAGCACTGGGCCAACGCCGTGGAGCAGGCCGAGGTCGCGGCACACAACATGGTCAGCGCCCAGGCGGACCGTCGGTCCCACCTGTCCATCCCGCTGTTCTGGTCGATCCAGTTCGGCGTCAACATCAAGTCCGTCGGCCTGCCGACCTTCGCCGACGAGGTGGCAGTCACCCAGGGATCGCTGGACGACCACCGTTTCGTCACCGCATACGGCTATCGGGGCCGTGTCACGGCTGCCGTGAGCTTCAACAACGGCAAGTGGCTCGACCACTACCGACGGTTGATCGAGACGGCCGCACCGTTCCCGCCCCCCTGCCCCACTCCGGACCAGCCAGCCGATATGAAACCGGTGCCCGTCGACTTTCCCGGCCCCGCCCTGCTCGCGCAGGACGCCACGGTGGCCGTCACAAGCCATGACCCCGGGGAGCGCTGCGCCACGGCCGTGCGCCGGTTCCGGCAGGAGGAAGGCCAGACGACCACGACCGGGATGCCCGGAACGCTGCAACGGATCTTCGACTACTCCGCCCGGGCCAACCCGTACCCGCTGTATGCCGAGCTGCGCAAGACGCCCGTGGCTCGGCAGGAAGACGGCAGCTACGTCATCAGCACCTACCGCGAGATCACGGACACGCTGAATGACCCGCATCTGAGTTCCGACGTGCGCAATCTGTCGCATGCGATGCCCTCAGTCGAGGGAGCGGCCACGTCGTCGTTCATCCACATGGACTCGCCCGAGCACGATCGCCTGCGGCGTATGGCGATGCGCCAATTCGGCCCCCCGCACACGCCTGGGCTGGTGACCGGACTCGAAGACTTCCTGACTGCCACCGTCGGCAGTCTGATCGACGATCTGGCGGGCAAGGAGCGCATCGACATCGTCGACGATTTCGCCTTCACGTTCCCCGTAACCGTGACCTGCCACCTGCTCGGCGTGCCACGCGAGGACGAGCCGAGGTTCCACCTCTGGGTGAACGACATCATGAACGCGGTCGACTACGACCCGAAGACCGACCCGAAGGAGAGACGGGACAAGGGCGTACAGGCCCGCAAGGACTTGCTCCAGTGCCTCGGCGAGTTGGTGGAACAGCGCCGCGGCCGGCCGGGAGACGGCCTGCTGTCACGGCTGGCCAACGACGACGAGCCCGATGGCCGGATGGCCGACGCCGAGATCGTCGCCACCGCCAAACTGCTCCTCATCGCCGGCCATGAGACCATCGTCAACCTCATCGCCAACGGCATGCTGACGCTGCTGCGCCACCCGCGGGTGCTGCAACGCCTACGCGACGAACCGGCCCTCGTCGTACCGCTGGTCGAGGAAGTGCTGCGCTACGAGCCTCCCGTGCAGATCATTCCCTGGCGGGCGGCATACAGCGACATCACCGTCGCCGACACAGTCATCCCCAAGGGCTCGCAGATCATGCTGATGCTGGCCTCAGGCAGCCGCGACCCGAAGCGCTTCCACGATCCGGACCGCTTCGACCCGGATCGGCGGGACAACCAGCACCTGGGGTTCGGCAGCGGCATCCACCTGTGTTTCGGCGGCCCGCTGGCCCGGCTGGAAACCCAGATCGCGCTGACCGAGCTGGTACGCCGCCTCGACCGCCCCAGGCTGGTCACCGACCCGCCGCCGTACCGGCCCAGCCCCGTCCTTCGGGGTCCGATCCATCTGGACATCGAGCAGGGCGACAGTTGACGCAGCAGCCGAGGACAGTTGCAAGGTCGCGCCGTGGATGGCCCGGTCGGCTCTGCATCCCACAGCAACCCGCCACCACTGTCCCTGGCGCCGCCGTGGACCCGCATGACCACCGCTGAAGCGTGGCGAGCTGCTACGGATAAAGCCGACGCCAACAGGCCGACCGCCAGCGGTCGTCGTCGGAACGCTGCGTCTGTCCGGAGGCCGGACGACTCAGGCAAGAACGGACCGGATGGCGTCGGCCGATCGGCCCACCACCGTCGTTCCGTCGTCCGCCGTGATGATGGGACGCTGAATGAGGATCGGATAGTCGGCCAGGGCCCGGATCCAGTGGTCGCGGTGTGCGGCGTCGCGTTCCCAGGTCGACATGCCGAGATCGACCGCGGCCAGCTCTCCGGTGCGGGTGATGTCCCAGGGCTCCAGATCCAGCCTCCCCAGCACCTGTTCGATCTCTTCCACGGTCGGTGGCTGCTCCAGACAACGGCGCACCGTGTACTGGGCGCCCTCCGCATCGAGCAGGGAGAGAGCGGAGCTGCATTTGGAGCAGGAGCGATTGATCCAGATCTCCATCGGCGTGGGCCTTTCGGTTGTGTTCCGGTCGGGGGCCCGCCGACGTGTGTGATGTCAGGTCTGGTCAGGAGTTCGCGCCGGTCAGGGCTAGGAATTCACTGCGGGAGCGGCCGTCGGTTCGCAGCAGGCCGAGCAGGGTGGAGGTCAGGGTGCTGGAGCCGGTGGCCTGGACGCCTCGCAGGGTCATGCAGGTGTGCTCGGCCTCGATGACCACGCCGACGCCCTTGGGTTCGAGGTGGGTCTGCAGCCAGTCGGCGACCTGCTTGGTCAGACGCTCCTGAACCTGCGGTCGGCAGGCGATGTGCTCGACGATTCGGGCCAGTTTCGACAGGCCGACGATCCGGGCGCCGGGCAGGTAGCAGACGTGGGCAACGCCGACGAACGGCAGCATGTGGTGCTCGCAGACGGTCCGGACAGGGATGCGTCGGGCCAGCACGAGTTCGTCGTAGCCCTCGTCGTTGGGGAAGGTGGTCAGGTCGAAGGGGTGGGGGCTGAACTGTTCCGCATACGCGCGGGCCATCCGGCCCGGTGTGCGGCGCAGGCTCTCCGACGCGGTGGAGATGCCGAGGGCGTCCAGGAACTGACCGGCTGCTCGTTCGGCGGCGTCCAGGTCGATGCCGCCGGGCTCGTGGACCACCCGCAGGGCGGGCCCTGCGGGTGCTTGTTCCTCCTGGTCGGCGGTGCGTATGCGGGCCGTGGCGCGGTGCGAGGTCTCGGTCATGTCAGCTGCCGCCGATACCGAGGGCAGTGAGCAGGACGAGGACGAGGGTGACCATGGCCAGCAGGCCGTGTGCCAGGACCACGGGCAGCGGGAAGTGCCGTTCGGCCGGAACGGTCCCCTCCGCCCCTGCAGCAGCCGGGGTGGCCGTGGCACGGTCACGGTCACGGTAGACGGGGATCCAGCGGGCCAGCATGACGAACCCCAGCAGGGCGACAGGCAGCAGCAGGCCGAACGCAGTCCACGCGAGAGCGGTCTTGTCGGCCACGACATAGATGATCCACACCACCAGCCCGAGCGCAGCGAGGGCGAAGTGGCCGAAGACGACGGGTGCGGGCAGGCGGCTGGTGCCGGTTTACTGCTGGCGGATTCCGCCACGTTGGATCCAGGTGCCGAGCATGTAGAAGCCGCCGAGAGCGGCGACCACCCAGGTGATCAGTGCGGCGATGTCCGTGAGGGAACTCCCAGGTGAGGTTGTGTTGGAGGCAGTGGGACGAGGCGGGCCGTGGCAGGGCGGGGGACCGGGTCAGGCCGGGGTGCGGGCGCTCCTGTCGGCGGGCGTGTATCCCTCGGCCTGGGTGCTTTCGTCGGCGACGCGCACGCCGTAGCGGTAGGCGAGTTTGCCGCCCAGGAACCCCGAGACTCCCAGCACCGCCACGCTGAGCGCGGACAGGACGAGCCGTCCGATCCCGACGCTTCCGCCGTCGGCGTAGTCGCCGTACCGCCACAGGAAGTTGACGACGTAAGCGGCGGTTACCAGCAGGTTCAGCTCATGTGCACCATTGCGGTGCGGAAGGCCGGGGTGCCGGCGGAGATGGTGAACAGGTCGAGGAATCCGACCATGGCCGCCAGCAGGGCACCGATCACACCGACTGCGATCAGCCACTCCGAGGACTGGGTCAGGAATCCAGGACGGTGCGCGACGTGAGAAGCGATGTCGAGCACGAGGCTGGTCACCCAGGCACCGATCGGCACGGTCACCAGCATCGGATGGAACGGGTGCCCGTACATGCCGGCGAGCGCGGCGCTGACCGGACGCTTGGCCTGAAGTTGTGACTCACGGGTCATCGCAACCTCCCTTCTAATTCACCAACGAATCTTGGTCTCATTGCGAGGAAGCGCGTGTCCGCCGAGCCGTCACCCGCGACGAGGCCGCCGCCAGCGTCGGCATCTCCCGCAAGCTCTCCGCCTTCCACCTCGACAAGCTCGTCGAGGCCGGCCTGCTCCGGGCGCGGTACGAAACGCCCGGCGGTATTCGGAAGGTCGGCAGGCAGCCGAAGGTGTACGAGCCTGTCGACGCCCAGATCACCGTGAGCATCCCCGACCGGTGCCACGAACTCCTGGCGGACCTGCTCCTGGACGCCGTTCTGACCGAGGGCGGGGACGAAAGAGCCGCGCAGGCGGCGATGCGGACCGCTGAGCGACGAGGTCGGCAGTGGGCGAGGCCGCGCGGGAGCAGACCCGCCCGGGCCGTCTGGGCCCCGAGCGGGGACTGACCGCGTGCGAGCATCTGCTGGACGAGTACGGCTACGAACCCGTCCGGGACACCCCCACCCAACTCCGGCTGCGCAACTGCCCTTTCCACCCGCTGGCCGCGAAAGCCCCCGACCTGGTGTGCGGCATGAACCACGCCTTCCTCAGCGGCTACCTCGACGGCCTCGAAGTCAACGGCCTCCAGGCCGTCCTCGCTCCAGAGCCGGGCGAGTGCTGTGTGCGGCTGGGCCCGCGCGGCTACGACGGCGACGGCCAGGTAGCTCAGGACCGCTGACCCCACCACGGCCTGGCCCACGCCCTGTCGGACGGATGATCGCAGCCCGTCACCAAGGGCTCAGTGGACCTGGATGTGCCGGTCCATCCCGAGCCGCTTGTGTCTGCCGACCGGGCGGTACACGTCGTATGTTCCCTTCTTGAGGGACACCGTCAGCGCAACCGACCGGGGCCGATGGCGGCGACGGCCAGAGCAACGATGGCGATCCCGACGCTGTACTCCACACCACCGTCCGTCTCCCACAAGCCGCGTGGGCGCCGGTGACGGTCGCCATCGCATTGATCATCACACCGATCAGGGCAGCGGCCGCGAGCGGGGTGAGCAGCCCGACGGCCAAGCCCAGGCTACCGAGGGAGAGGCCGCCGATCACTGCGAAGACCTTCCCAGGGCGATAACCCAGGGAGGCCTTGGGGTCTTGGAGGTCCTCGGTGGAACAGCGTCCGGCGAAGGCGAAACGGATCACGTGCGGTCAGATCCCCAGCGGGTAGGGCGTGGAGCGCGGCACGGGTGTTATGTGGAGTGCTCCGGGCTCGGGATGTAGCTGGTCGGGATCGGTGCCTATGGCGTGAAGAAGCTCCAGGAGGGTGGCAGCAGCGGATGCGGTCACCTCGGGTGGCTCCTCGGGGAGGGCCACGTGGATCTCCAGGGGGTTGTCCGGACTTGAGTAAAGCTCGGATGGGGGCTGGGGCATACGCTGCTGGGCGTCGGGGTCAGGGGAGTCGTCGATGCTGGCACATCCCGTATAGAGATGTTGAACGTTGGTTTTGCCGCTCTGTGCCGCCCAATGACCGTTTAGGCAAGGTGGCCGACTGCGGATTCCGTTGGTCCATTCCGGCACGGACTGAACCCGGCGTACAGCCCGACTCGTCTGCCATCGGGGGCCCTGACCAGGGGAAACGACGTGGTTGGGGCCTCGGAGTGTCTGGCTGGGTTTCCCGGCTGTGCACGGGGGTGGGGTGCTATTGCAGGCTGTGAGCGGCGCGAGGGTAGGAGCCCTCGGCGGGGGACACGGGGCATGGGGACGCGCGGACCATGGTCCGGCGCTGGTGAGCTGGTGATCCAGATGGCCGTTCCGGTGAAGCGAGTGGGCACGTAGGCGGCGCTCCGGCTGCAGCGTGCGGAGCCGTCCCTCGCGGTCCTTTGCTGCTCCCCGTGTTGCCGGCAGAGCCACCGGGTGGTGAAGCGTGACCAACCCCGCGTCACCTCACTTGTCCCTACGTCACCCTGCAGTGGCGGCGGGGATCGAAGTCCTCGAACTGGTTGATGCGGTCACCGCCGACGGCCCATGCAGGGCGAGTCAGCGGCATAACGGTCGTCGGCATTGCCATTGGCGGGTCGAGCCACTCGGCTTGATGGGAATACAGATCGCGTGTGGCCAAGACCGGGCGAACCAGCGGGCTCTGGTTGCGGCGGGGCCAGTGCAAGCTGACGGGACGTCGGCCGGTGATCGGTTCCGTGGAGATGAGGCGCGACCTTGCCCCTCTCGTCTCCTGTGTCTTGTGCGCGTTGCCAAGTCGCCTCCCAACGGACTTAGTTATATGAAAATATGAGCGTCATGCGGACTGGTTATGGAGCTCAGCCGACCGTTGGGATCGACGTAGAGGCAGGCGGTCACGGAGGAAGGCACTTGTCGAGGCACGAGGACAGCCGCATGGACGATCTTCCTGCCCCCCTCCACCGTCCGTCGCCGACAGCCTCCTTCGTGATGGTCCACGTCGGGCAATCGCCCGAAACCCGGCGCAACTTGCAGTACGGGATCGAAACCCGGTCGTGGGGGTTCCCTCGGTGGAGGCCCGAGTACCGGTCCGCGCGCCCACGTTTCGCAGTGTTGGGCACGGGAGTGGGGCCGCGCGTAAAACTCGACGTATGGAGTACCAAGAGGATCACTCTGTACCTGTTCGAAGTACGTGAGAACTTCTACGAGGCAGAGGCTCCTCACTGGCCGGACGAGGAAGCCGAGAACGCCATCAAGTACCCGGTGCGCTTCGGCATCGAGCCGTTGGCTGTGCTCCACGAGGTCAGTCTCGATGAGGACGGGCCGCTTGGAACGGTTGCCAGTGACGCCATACGTATTTCAGGGACTCAACAAGGCATAGGCATACTTGTCGACATGGACCCGCAGCCATTGCTCGATGCGGCCGGGATCCCGACGAACTGGTCCGAACAGCAGACGGTGGCCCTGAACCGCACCCCCGGCTTCACCGAGGAGCAGGTGAAGCCGCCCAAGCCGCCGAAGCGGCCCTCCAGTGGAGCAGGCTTCGTCTCCGACCCCAAGAAGCGCAAGGCCATCGAACTGCACGCGGAGGACATGGCAGTCGCTCACTACGAGGGGGAGGGATGGACAGTCGAACGTCTGGGCAAGCCGTACGACCTCCACTGCACTCGTGGCAGGGAAGAGCGCCGCGTTGAGGTGAAGGGGACAACGGGAGCGGCCACAAGCGTCGACCTGACGATCAACGAGGTCGAGCATGCTCAGGACCCGCAGAACACCGTGGACCTGTTTGTGGTCAGCGACATCAAGGTGGACTTGCGGACCGACAACTACACAGCGAGTGGCGGCAGGGTGCTGCACCTCTATGACTGGGCGCCGGCCGAGGAAGACCTGAGGCCGCGGAGCTTCGAGTATCGACTGCCGCTCGCCTGACTGCCCTGATGCACCGGACAGGTTCCGGGAGCCTCCGCCAGCCCCTTGCCTTCGAATCCACCGTCCTCATGGAGATGGTCCGTGCCTCTTCTGCGCATGTCCGCACGTGCCCTGTTCGACCAGTGCCGTGACGGAGGGTTCTTCGAGCGGCTCGCGCAGAAGTACCGCTTCGTACTCTCCCAGGACCCGTCTCCCAGTGAACGCCACTCGTGGGAGAACAGTCTCCCGGCCCTGGCAGAGGTTCTGTGTGACGCGGGGCTTGATGACATCGAGGTGCTGATCGAGCACCGGTTACCCCTTACCAGCCTGCGCGCAGACGTTATCCTTGCAGGCTCCCACCCCGCGACGGGCAGACCATCCTTCGTCATCGTAGAGCTCAAGCAGTGGAGCGAAGCGCGCCTCGTTCCTGGCACTGACAATTTATGTTTAGTGGCAAGAATGGGTAATCGACCGGTTCTACATCCCGTGGCCCAGGTGCGTCGCTACTGCGACTATCTGCAGGACTTCACCAATGTGCTGAGTGATCAGGAGGACGCCGTCGCAGGCGTGGCCTATCTGCACTACGCAGTCGATCACAATGTCAGTGAACTACTAAGATATCCCGACGCGAGGGCGCAACTGTTCACGGATACATCCCGCGGCGAACTAATCAAGTATCTGCAGGCCCGCCTTTCTGCCCTGGATGGCTCGCCCGAGGGTGATTTTCTTCTAGCTAGCCCCCAGGCTCCCGGACGTCAACTAATGCGTGCCGCCGGTGCTGAGATAATCGACGGTGGTGCGTTCCTCCTAATGGATGAGCAAGAGGTAGCGGCTCGTTTGGTGAAGCGGGCAGCGGACCTGTCGCGACAGTCAGACCAAAAAGAAGTCATAGTGATATCCGGGGGTCCCGGTTCGGGTAAGAGCATAATTGCGCTGCACCTCATGGGACACCTCGGGAGGAACGGGCGAAGCGTTGTCCACGCAACCGGGTCCAAGTCCTTCACCACCACTCTCCGGCACGTCGTCGGCACTAGGAACGGCCGTATTCCAAAGCTCTTCCGTTATTTCTTCGACTTCGCAAATGCCGAACGAAACGGGCTGGACGTCCTGATCTGTGACGAAGCCCATCGCATTCGCCAGTGGTCGTCGGGTCAGGGCACGTACGCCGGGCATCGGAGTGGTCGAAGCCAAGTGGAGGAACTCATCGACGCAGCCAGGGTTCCCGTCTTCCTCCTCGACGAGCATCAGGTCGTGAGGCCAGGGGAGATGGGAAGTGTCAAGACCATTGACGAGGCGGCTCACGCGCGTGGGTGCATTGTTCGCCATGTCGATCTCAACAGCCAGTTCCGGTGCGGCGGGAGTCGTGCCTACGAATACTGGATTCTCCGTCTCCTCGGCCTTGAGTCCGGTGGTCCGATTCAGTGGCGGTCTGAGGAAAATTTCGAGTTGCTCGTCGCCGAATCGCCTCAAAGAATGGAGAGATATCTCCACGGTCGACAAGAATCTGGCTATACCTCTCGCATGACGGCGGGATTCTGCTGGCAGTGGAGCGATCCGCGAATTGATGGCAGCCTGGTCGACGACGTGGTCATTGAGGCATGGCGCAGGCCCTGGAATGTCAGAGGTGAGCGAGCTGTAGGTGGGGCGCCCGTATCCTCTCTCTGGGCCACTGATCCCTCAGGCTTTGAGCAGATCGGGTGCATTTATACGGCGCAGGGATTCGAGTACGCCTGGAACGGAGTGATCTTCGGTCCCGACCTGGTGTGGCGCGGAAATGAATGGCGCGCTGTTCGTGAAGGGAGCGAGGACCGCACGGTGAAAAAGGCGGCGCCAGAAGCTTTTGACCGACTCATACGAAACACTTATAAAGTGCTACTCACGCGTGGACTGGCCGGAACCGTACTGTACTCAACCGATCCCGAGACTCAGGCCATGCTGGGTAGCCTGGTTCCTACCGAGATCAAGCAGGGTCCCTGAGTGAGTAGCCCTTCGCCGACTACTCGAGTCGCCGCGGCCTCCGAGGAACCGGACGACGCCGACCTGCTCAACGTTCGGGCACGCAACCGGCGGCGGGGCTGTCGGTGGTGGAGGTGTTCCGGGCCGACGAGTAGGCACCCGTGCCGACGGCTCGCATACCTGTCCACCAGCAACACGCCGCTCCCGTTGTGGCCGAGCCGTGAAACAAACACGGATCCGGCCTGTCGGCGGGGCGCGGTAAGGTCGATCAGGGGATTTCGCCCTGAACGGGGCTTGGAGCATACAGCGGAGGTCGGACGGTGACGGCAAGAGACTCGCGTCCGGTGCCCAAACCGGGGCCGCCGCGTCCGGTGCAGCAGTGGTTTCAGGATCGGCCCTCGCCTTTTCCGTGGGAGCAGGACGCCCTGGATCACGTGCGCCGCCTCATGCCGGCCGTAGAGCCCTATCGTGCGTGGGCGACGTTCTCCTTCACCGCTCAGTCGGGCCGCATCAACGAGTGCGACCTGCTGATCGCTGTACCCGCGGGCTTCTACCTGATCGAGATCAAGAGCCATCCGGGACGACTGGAGAACATCGGTTCCACCTGGAACTTCCATGCTTCCGACCGCACCAGGACGATCAGCAACCCGCTGCACTTCAACGACGCCAAGTCCAAGGACCTCAAGAGCCAGCTGCTGTGGGCGGCCCGCAAGTTGGGCATCCCGGAGCGGTCCGTGCCCCGCGTGGAACCGGCGATCTTCCTCTCCGCGCCGGACCTCGAGAGTCGCCTCGACGACGTCCAGAAGGTCAAGGTGTACGGCCGTGACGACCTGCACACCGGCCTGAAGCGCATCTGGCAGGACTTCCTCGGCCTGCCGCCCGACCGTCCCGAGCGCCGCATCACGCCGGACTTCTCCCGGAACACGTTGCCGCGCCTGCTGAAGGCCATCGGCATCGCGCAGTCCACGGCGCATCTGCGGTTCGGCGACGCGTGGAAGATGCAGCCCCACCCGCTGGACGCGGGGCCGTCCTGGGAAGACCGACTCGCCACGCGTGACGACGGTCTGGTCCAGGAAGAGGGGCGTGTCCGCGTCTACCTGGTCAGCCAGGGAGCGACCGAGGCGGCGAAGAAGTCGACCGATCGCGCCGCCCGTCGCGAGTACCAGGTCCTGCAGGGCGTCACCCACCGCGGAATCGTCGAGGCTGTCGAGATCCGCGAACACCAGGGTGGGCCGGCGATCCTCTTCCGCCACCGCCACACCGACCTGCGCCTCGACCAGTACCTGGCGACCTACGGCGGCAAGCTCACCCCCGAGATCCGCCTGGACCTCGTACGCCAGCTCGCCGAAGCCGTCCGCTACGCGCACAACCGCTCCCTCTATCACCGTGCGCTGGCTGCCAGGTCTATCTACGTCTCGTTCAAGGCCGATGGACTGCGACCCGAGCTGCGCATCACCGACTGGCAGACCGCGGCCCGCGACTTCGACAGCAACGCCACCTTCTTCCGGTCCATCGGGGGCTCCGCCCTCGACGCCGCCCTGATCGAGGACACCGCACGTGTCTACCTCGCCCCGGAGACGGACCAGCCGTATGCCGATCCTGCGGACCTGGACGTCTTCGGCCTCGGCGCCATCTCGTATCTGATCCTCACGGGTCAGCCTCCCGCACCCCAGCGAAGCGGTCTCAGCGAGCGGCTTCGCGCAGACGGGGGCCTGCGCCTTTTCGCCGTCGCAGACGGCTTCTCCGACGCGCTCGACGACCTCGTCTTCCAGGCGACCCGCGCCGACGTCAACGAACGTCTAGGCTCCGCCGAGGAGTTCCTCGACCTGCTCGACAACGCCGAGCGGGCCAGTGTGCTTCCGGAGACGCCCGCATCCGTCGGCGTCGACCCGCTGGACGCGCTGCCCGGCCAGTCCCTGGACGCCGAATGGTCCGTCGGCCGGGTCCTGGGCACCGGGGCCACCGCCCGCGCCCTGCTCGTGGAGCGCCTGGTCGAGGACGAGGACGGCCGTGTGGACGTCGACGAACGCGTCTTCAAGGTCGCCCTCGACGAACAGAAGGCCGAGCGACTGCGCGTCGAGGCCCGCGTCCTGAAGGAGGTCGGCGGCGGTGCGGTGGTGCAGCTGCGCGGCGAGGGTCTGTGCGAGATCCACGGACGGACCGTCCTCCAGCTCGAATACGCGGGTGAGCAGTCCCTGGGCGCCCGGCTGCGCAGCAAGGGGCGGTTGACCTACCACGAGCTGGAGCGCTTCGGCGACGACCTGTTCAAGGCCCTCGACCAGCTCGCTGCCAATGGCGTACGCCACCGTGACCTGAAGCCCGACAACTTCGGCATCCACCACAGCAAGGACCGCATCTGGCGGCTGAAGCTCTTCGACTTCTCCCTCGCCGACGCCTCGGAACGGGACATCAAGGCCGGCACGCGCGGCTACCTCGACCCGTTCCTCGGCTCACTGCGGCGGCCGTACTACGACGACCACGCCGAACGCTACGCTGCGGCCGTCACACTTCACGAGATGGCGAGCGGGGAGCGCCCCATGTGGGGCGACGGCCAGATGGACCCGCTCACCAACGAGTCCGCCGAACTGTACGTCGCGACCGAGCTGTTCGAGTCCGCGCTGAGTGACGGCCTCACCGCGTTCTTCCGGCGTGCGTTGCACCGGGACATCGAACATCGCTTCGACACGCTGCGGCAGATGAACGACGCGTGGCGTGAGATCTTCCGGGTGGCGGACTCGACGCGGCCCGCCACCACGCCGGCCACCGTCGGCCAGCTTGCCGAGGACACCGAAGAGGCGCGTGATGCCGCGGCTGCGGCCGCCGACGCCTCGACGCTCCTGGAAGCCGCCGGCCTCTCGCCGCGGGCCGTCTCGGTGGCCAACGCCCTGGGCGCGACCACGGTCGGAGAGCTGCTCGAGATCCCGCCGTACGCGATCTCGAAGGCGCGCGGTGCCGGGGCGCTCGTCCGCAAGGAGCTCAACCGCCGCCGCAAGCAGTGGGCGAGCGCGGTGGCCCGGACGGCGACCGTCCCGGCACCCCGCGGCCCGGCGGTATCGGCCGAGGCCGTAGCGGACGAGACTGGTGCGGGCCTCTCCTCGATCCTTTCGATAGACGACATGGCGGCCCGGCTCATGCCTGCCCCTGGTCGCAAGGGATCCCACCGCGCAGACGTGGTACGGCTCACGCTCGGCCTTCCCCCGGAGGAGGGCGGGCTCTCGCCGCTCGGCCCTTGGCCGGTCCAGGCCCGGATCGCCGACCACCTCGGGATCAAGCAGCCGCCCGTCTCCCGTCACCACCGCCTCGAGATCAAGCAGTGGGCCGAGCTGGACTGGCTCGCCCACGTGCGCAAGGAACTCGTCGAGGTCGTCGAGGCCGCGGGTCGCGTGATGACGGCGCACGAGGCCGCCGTGGAACTGCGCGTCAGGCATGGCGCCGGCAACGACACCCCCGAGCGCACTCTGGCGAAGTCGGTGGCCGTCGCACGGGCCGCCGTCGAAGCGGAGATGTGGGAAGGCGAGGGTGCCGAACAGCACGAACCGCTCCTTGCCGTTCACCGGCGCGGCGAAACCGTGCTGATCGCGGCGGAGTCCCTGCCCGGGACCGACGACCCGAGCCCACGCGAACTCGCGGACTACGCGACCGAGCTGGGGACTGCCGCCGAACGTCTGGCGCGCCAGGAGCCGCTTCCCGGACGGGCCGCCGTGGTGCGGGAACTGAGGACCGTGGCGGCGCCGGACGGATTCGTCCCGCTCGCGGACACCCGCCTGGTGGCGCTGGCCGCCGCTGTTGCCCCGATGATCGAGGTCACTCCGCGCCTTGAGCTGTATCCGCGCGATCTGACCCTGGAGCGTGCACTGCGGATCTCCCAGGCGGGCGCCGGCGTGCGCAGGGACCGCGGCATCACGGTCGCCGAACTCGTGACCAGGCTGCGGGCCCGGTTCCCGGACCTCGATGTGCTCTCCGGAGACCGTGAGCCGACGTATGTGGAAATGGAGTCGGCGCTCGCCGAGGCACGCTTCGACCTGAGCTATGACGCCAAGTCGTCGACGTTCCTCCCACCTGCGCTGGAGTCGATGGTCTCGTGGACGTCAACCGGCACCCACACGAGCTACCTGCCCTACGCCGCCCGCCTTCCGGTGCTGGGCGACGCGCCCATGGATCCGCACGAGGTGATCCGGGCCAAGCTCACGGCGTGCGTCGAACGCGGAGGCTTCCTGGCCCTGACGGTGCGGGCGTCCCGGCTTCCGGGTGCCGCCCAGGCGGTGGCCGCGTCCTATCCGGTCGAGAGTGCTGACCTGGGGCGTGAATTCCTGGCCGAGTTCCGGGCACTGGCCGCGGAGAAGGGCCAGGACTGGGAGAAGGTTCTACGCGCCGACGCGGGATCCGCCCCAGGCCAGATCAAGAGAGGCCTCGCGTCCTTTGTCCGTGTCGTCTGGCCGCGTGTAGAAGCCCGCCTGCTGGCCCGTGCGGCCGCACCGCGCACGGTGCTGTTCCTGCACAACGTGGGCCTGCTCGCCCGCTACTG
Source organism: Streptomyces sp. NPDC055966 (assembly GCF_042269865.1). Classification (NCBI taxonomy): domain Bacteria; kingdom Bacillati; phylum Actinomycetota; class Actinomycetes; order Kitasatosporales; family Streptomycetaceae; genus Streptomyces; species Streptomyces sp. NPDC055966. Next base: position 184,545 of record NZ_JBHJYK010000007.1, on the reverse strand, counting down.
GGACGAAGGCGGCCATGACACCCTGGTCCGCCTGCAGGCAGCGGCCCGTCGACCGGCTGACGATCCGCACGGGCTGTGGCTGCTGTGCCCGATGGAGGTCCGCTCGCGGACGCCGCAGCTCGATGGGAAGACGGTCGAGGTGATCGGCGGGGACGGAGAACGGGCCTACCTGGACAGCAGGTTCCTTGATTCGCTCGCGGGCGAGCAGGAGGCGGAAGAGGCGTCCTGAGGCCGGTGGCGTACCGCCAGCCCCCGGCGCAGGTGCGCTGCGCCGGGTCGGCTGCTACTTGGCGGTCCGGCGGGGCCGGGAGACCCCACCCTTGCGGCCGATGTCGAAGGCCAGACGGTAGACGTCGGGGAGGTCCACGGCGCCGCTTGCGCGTTCGGTCATGACGCCGAGGGCCGTCAGTTCCTTGATCAGGCCGAAGTAGTCGCCGACGTCGGCCGGGCCGCTGCCGTCCTCGCTGTCCTCCAGCAGCTTGCGCAGTTCGGTGGCGAGGGACTCCGTGGACCAGATGTGGATGACCACGGACGGCTCCATGGGGACCTGTGTGCCGCGCAGTTTCTCCACGGCCGTGGCGGCCCAGCGGATGTCCTCCTTGATCTCCGCCACGCGGATCTGGGATGCGTCCTGGACGGCCTGCCGTATCGCGTCGTGGTGGAGGGCGAACTCATGCCCGGGATGCCGGTCCCGCGTCACCTCGGCGGCCTTCGACACCGCGCGGAGCATCGTGCGAGGGCTGATCTCCCCGTTGCCGTCCTGGAGATGGTTGGGCAGCCAGGTGTAGGTGTAGCCCTTGCGGTGATCGGAGCCCATGTGCAGGCCCGCCATGTCGCCGAAGACCTTCTCCTGCCGCTCGGGATCGGCGATGACCTCGACGGGAGCGGTGTACCTGCCTTCACCCTGCGGGTGCCACGGGCCGGTCAAGGCCCGGAACTTCTCGGCCTCCGGGCCGGGCTGGTTGCCGAGCCGGTGGAAGAGCATGCCGTAGAGGTTCTCGGGGGTCCAGGTGAGTTCGGCGCGGTTGGCGTCGAGTTTCGAGGCGTCGGCGAAGTCCTTGGGCGCGCTGGCGTACATGTCCGGACGAACGAAGATCTTCGCCCGGATGCTGCGGAAACTCAGCCTCATGTCCAGGGCCACCGCGAAGAGGGCCGAGACGAGCCTGTCGACGACGGAGCGGTCTTGATGCAGATGTTCCAGCGCATCGAAGATCAGCAGATGGGGACTGCCGTTCTGCTGGGCATCCCTGTCCCTGTCCCACAGGGCGCTCTCGCATTCCTCGGGATGCTCCGCCACCCAGTCGATCCGCGCGTGCCAGCTGGGGAGGTGTACGACGGCCGGAACTTCCAGAGCGACCAGAATGACGGCGAACCAGAAGTTCTCGCAGAACTCGCCGAACTCCTCGCCGTCATCAGGTGCTTGTTGAACCAACTTGCGGATGATCTTCCGGGTCGGGTAGGCAGCTCCGCTACCCCCGCCCCTGCCATGACCGGTCGTGACGTTCAGCCCGCTCAGGCGCGGGATCATGTAGGAGGCCGCGGCGACCTTCCGTAGCTCCTCGGTCTCGAGCACCTTGGTCCAGTACGTCTTGCCGGTGCCGCGTGCACCCAGAACCACCGTGACGTCGGGGTCGAGGGCGCGCCGGTGGCTGGACGGCGTGAACATCCTCAGCAGGTCCGGCTGTTCGGTGTCCGCGTCGAATGCGCTGCCGGGTGCGTGGAGGAGCAGAGTCCGGTACTCGTCGGGGGTCAGGTCGTGAGTCATGACGCTTCCGTACGGGGCTTGGGGACCAGCCGGTCGAGTGCGGCGAGGAACCGTGCGTAGGCGGCCTCGATGAAGGGCAGTTCCAGCCAGTCGCGGCTGCGGTACGGGTCGAGGCCGACCAGGTCGTTGCCGAAGAGGATGGGGATGGGGGCGTGAGGCGCGTCGCTGTCCAGTGGCGCGGGATGGAAGACCGCCGGGACATCCGCGTCGGGGGCGAACTCATCCACGACATCTGCTTCCACGTCGTCGTACAGAAGCTCCGAGAACGTCTCGTACGCCTGGTCGCGCAGTGCACCGAGCCGCTTGGCGTCGCCCGCGGAGTGGAACATCGCGGCGACGATACGCAGTCGGCTGCGCAGCTCGCTCGCCCGGTCCGGTCGCTGGGCCCACTGCCTGAACATCATGCGGTAGCCCTCCCAGGTGGAGGGGTTGTTGACGGCGAAGAGCAGAGCGAGCCCGCTGAGCTGCGTCAGGGTGACTGCCGCGATGTCGTGGATGCCGGCGCGGCTGTCGAGGAGCACGACATCCGGCCGCCGGGAGCGTTCGGCCACCAGGTCCTCGCAGGCTTTGATGGCGTTTTCGAGGCGCAGGCAGAAGGGGCGCGGCTGACTGCCGGGTTCGGCGGCAGGCAGGTCGCTGTAGATGCGGTTGAGCTTGGCGAGATAGTCGTACGGCTCTCCCTCGCGCGGCTTCCCGCTGGCGGGCGCGAGCCACACTTCGCCGTTGCCCTCGATGCCGGGCAGGACGCTGCTGCGGGTGACGAGGTCCAGGTCCGCCTCGTTGCCGACGGCGGACTCGACGAGGTGGTCGACGATGCCGTGGGCGGGCAGGCCCGCAGGGTTCTCCAGGAGGGACGATACGCCGGGGGACTCGAGGTCCAGGTCGACAACGAGCACGCAGTAGCCGCGGCTCGCCAGGTGGCGCGAGAGTATCGCCGTCGCTGTGGAGCGGCCGACGCCACCTTTGAAGCCGTAGAGGGCGATGCGCCTCTCGCGTCGTTCGGAGGAGGGCGAGGTGTCGGTGTCTGTGTCGCGGGACCAGTCGGCGCCGACGACGGTGCGTTCCAGGACGGCGACCTGGCCTGCTCCGCCTGGCTCGCGGTCGCTGCGGACGACGAGTTCGGCGGAGTCGAAGAAGAGCTCCGGAGCGAAGAGGGAAGAGGCGGTCTGGACGGGCTCGGCACCCGTGAAGGGGTGCGTGAGTGCCGGGAACTCCTCGCGGAGTTTGACCAGTTCGGGAGCTTCTGGTGCGAGAGCCTGCTCGCGGTCGTCGATCAGGAGTGAGGCCCGCCCCAGGAGGTCGCGTACGAGGACGACGTTCCGGCCGGATGCGGCGGCGGCCGCGTCGGCCTGGGTGAGTGCGGCCGACCACGTGGTGTCGAAACGAGGGGTCGGGTTCATCGGAGCGTGCCGTTTCCTGTCTGGCGTGCGTACTCGAATGCGGCTATCAGGTTGTAGGCGGCCTTGAGATGCTGCTCGATGTCGCTTGTGGATATCGAAGTGCCGCTGCAGTATCGCCCTGCGACGTGCCAGCTCTGGAAAGGGTTCTGCTGCAGCATCTGTTGGAACACCGGTCCGACCCTGCCCTGACTGATTTTGACGACCTCGGCGAGTTGGGCCCACAGGTCGGGCAGGTGACCGTGCTCGTACTCCTTGGGCGGCTGGGGCTTCACCTTCTCGCCCGGCGTCGGCTGCGGCGGAGGGAGCTTGAGCGCGGGGGAGAACGGCTTGTCCTTGGTGCTGAGCCGCGAGCCGAGGTAGGCGAGGAGGATCGCCTTGATCGCGCACTCGGCGGCCAAGCCGGCGAGGTGGTCGGCGGAGACGGATAACTGCGCGTCCGCGGCGAGGCGTGCCGTGCGGTAGTGGTGCTCACCCGCTGCCCGGAAGTCAGGGGGCGGCGGAGTGGGCGGGGCGGAGGGGGTCGGAGCCGTCACAGCGATCATTTTAACTTCGGGATCTTTCGGAGAGGGAGGGGTTTCCCTGGTTTGTGCGGGAAGTCGATCACGTTCCTTCCGGCTGGTGCGGGCGGTGGGGCTGGCAGGATGGGGGTGAGCTTTCCTGTCGTGGTTCCGGTCGCGGTTCGGGGCGGGTTGCGGTCGTGGTCGCGGATTCCGGCCACGCGGAAAATGGTGCAGTGCGGTCAGAAGGATGCGAAGAGTGACGGATGCGGTTGCGGGGTCGGGTTCGGGGTCCGGGTCCGGGGTGGACAGGGTTGCGCTGCTGAAGGACCTGAAGCGGCAGGTGGCCGCCCTGGAGGATGATCTGCGCGAGCGCAGTGACTCGGTCGAGGAGTTTCGCGTCCGGCTGCGCGCGGAGTACGACCAAGCCCTGGAGGCGTCGCGTACGGCGGCGACGTACGGGGCGTGGCGCGACGAGCGGGTCACGCAGGCTGCGGCTGCGTGGGTGCTGGCCTGTGTCTTCGTACGTTTCTGTGAGGACAACGGGCTGATCGAGGAGCCGTTCATCGCCGGCCCTGGTGAGCGGCTGGTGGAGGCGGAGGAGCGGCACGAGGCGTACTTCCGGGAGTTCCCGCACCTCAACAACCGGGACTGGCTGATCGCAGCGTTCGATCATGTGTCGTCGACCAATGAGACCGCGGCCGGGCTGTTCGACCGTGCGCACAATCCGCTGTGGGGACTGACGCCGAGCTACGAGGCGGCGACCGAGCTACTGGGCTTCTGGCGGAGGTGGGGAGCGGACGGTGAGATCCGGTACGACTTCACCGACCCGGAGTGGGACACGCGGTTCCTCGGGGACCTGTATCAGGACCTGAGTGAGCACGCGCGCAAGACGTACGCGCTGCTTCAGACGCCGGAGTTTGTCGAGGAGTTCATCCTCGACCTGACGCTTGAACCTGCTGTGAGCGACGAGGAGTTCGGGCTGGATCCGGTGTGGGTCGGGCCGGATGGGGAGGAGCGGCGAGGGCTGCGGACGATTGACCCGGCTTGCGGGTCTGGCCACTTCCTTTTGGGGATCTTCCGGCGGCTGGTGGAGAAGTGGCGGGTCGCTACGCCGGCTGCGGATGACTGGACGGTGGTTCGGCGGGCGTTGGAGTCCGTGCATGGTTGCGACAAGAACCCGTTCGCGGTGAGTATTGCGCGGTTCCGGTTGCTGGTTGCAGCTATGAAGGAGGCGGGGGCGCGGAGGTTGGCTGAGGCGCCGGTGTTTCCTATCAATGTGGCTGTGGGGGATTCGCTGCTGCATGGGCGGGGGGCGGCGGGGATTCAGCAGGAGTTGGATCTTTTTAATTCTGAGGAAGATGAGGCCGTAGAAGTCTTTGCCTACGGTACGGAAGACGTATGGGATTATGTGCGGCGCGTTGACCTCCTAGGGCGCGGGTCGTACCACGTCGTGGTAGGAAACCCGCCGTACATTACAGTCAAAGATAAGAGGGAAAACGAAAACTATCGGCGTGCTTATGATGCTTGTTCAGGAACTTTCGCTCTCTCGGTGCCATTCGCTCAGCGACTCTTTGAGCTTGCGGTGCGCGCCAACGGATCCAGTCGTGCTGCAGGATATTCAGGGCAAATTACGGCGAATTCTTTTATGCGGCAAAACTTCGGGAAATCCCTCATTGAGGATTTTCTTGTTGGGGTGGACCTGTCTCATGTGATCGACACGTCGGGTGCTTATGTTCCGGGTCATGGAACTCCTACTGTGATCATCGTGGGACGGAATAGGCTGGGCAGGAGCGGCGACCCTGTTCGCCTGGCTCAAAAAATCCAAGGAGAACCTGATCAGCCTGATAACCCTTCACGGGGAAAGGTTTGGTCGGCTATCGTGGAGCAAATCGGTCAGCCGGGGAGCGAGTCTAAATGGATCTCCGTAGTTGATGTTGACCGTCGCCAGCTGTCCATGCACCCTTGGTCTCTGACTGGTGGTGGCGCAGAGGAGATCATGAAACACTTGTCGACTGGTCGTGATCAGTTGGCGACGGTAATTGAAAAGCCCATCGGTCGCGCAATCCGGGCTGGCCTGGATGAAGCGTTCACTCGACCGCTTCGAAGGGTGTTCTCTGGTCGCGCTAGCAGGCGAGCCCTGCGCCCCCTTATGGCAGGTGAAGGGGTTCGCGACTGGAGTGCGCAATCCACTAGCGCTATTTGGTATCCCTATGATTCAACCCTAGGTGACCGCGGACTTTCGCTGGAGCTGTGGCCGTACCGTGTTCCGCTCTCCGCTCGGCGAACTTTTCAAGGCGGCATGAGTGATGCGGGACTTTCGTGGTGGGATTATCAGCAGCATACTTCATCTGCGTACCTGACGCCCCTGTCTATTACGTTTCCGTATGTTTCAACATATCCTCATTTCTCCCTTGATCGGGGTGGGAGTGTATTTAAGCAGACTGCGCCCGTAATTAAGGCACCTCCCGGCAAGGGTGAAGATTTCTACCTTTCTGTACTAGGGCTGCTTAATTCGTCTGTGGCGGCCTTTTGGCTCAAGCAGGTGTGCTTCGACCGAGGGAATGGTGGAATCGGAGGTGGAATCTCTGATGAGCTTTGGGAACATTGGTATGCGTTCAATGGGCGTCAGATCGAGCAACTCCCTTTGCCGTCTCATTTTCCGGAGTCGATCGGGCGGATTCTTGATCAGCTGGCGCATACGTTGGCGGACTGTGAGCCGCATGCTCTGTGTGACGCTGTTGTGCCAACGCGCGCTGTCCTCGATGAGGCCTGTAGTGTTTACGCGCGTACGCGTCAGCTCATGATTGCTCTCCAAGAAGAACTGGACTGGCAGGTTTACAGGCTGTACGGCCTGCTGTCTGACGGCGATGAAGCGCGGGTCACTCACCCGTCGCCTTCACCTGAGACGACTCCGGAAGTTTGCCTCGGGGAGCGGGCATTTGAGATCGTGCTGGCGCGGAAGGTGGAGCGGGGCGAGGTTGAGACCGCGTGGTTCGAGCGGCACGGCTCGACTCCCGTGACCGAAATTCCTAACCGTTGGCCCGCTTGGTACCGGGACGTCGTCCAGGCCCGCATCGATCTCATTGAGAGCCGTAGGGATATCGGACTCATTGAGCGGCCCGAGTACAAGCGCCGATGGGCTACCGAACCTTGGGAGAAAAAGGAGAGGGTGGCTCTCCGTACCTGGTTGCTGGATCGGTGTGAGGATCGGTCGCTATGGTTCGCGCTCCGCGAGGGAATGGAGCAGCCAAGGACCCTCACCGTAAACCAGCTTGCAGACACGCTGAGTTCAGATGCCGATGTCACTTCCGTAGCCTCGCTCTACGCAGCTGACCACCTTGGCAAGCCGGACCTTCCCCTCGCACAGGTCCTCGCCGACGTCGTCGCCGACGAGCACGTTCCGTACCTTGCCGCCATGCGCTACAAGGACTCCGGGCTGCGTAAGCGTGAGCAGTGGGAAGAGGTCTGGAAGCTGCAGCGGGAGGAGGACACGAGGGGCGAGCGGCTCGACATTCCCGTGCCGCCCAAGTACAGCTCCGCCGATTTCCTCAAGACGTCCTACTGGTCCAACCGCGGCAAGCTCGACGTCCCCAAGGAGCGGTTCATCTCCTACCTGGAGGCCAGCCCCGACGCCGATTCGACCATAATGCTCGGGTGGGCTGGCTGGGATCACAAGGACCAGGCCCAGGCGCTGATCAATCTCATCGAGGACCGTACGACAGAGGGTGGCTGGGGTACCGAGCGGATCACGCCCCTCATCGCCGGGCTGTGGGAAGTCATGCCGTGGGTGCGCCAGTGGCACGGTGAGTACGACCCCGAGTGGGAGAGCGCGCCGGCCGAGGACTGCGATGCCTATCTGGAGGAGCAGATGGCCAAGCATCAGCTCAGTGCGGCCGATCTGAAGGCGTGGCGGCCCGTGAAGAAAACGCGGGGGCGGAAGGTCGCCGCCAAGAGGTCCGAGGCTGCTTCCGATCAGTCCGCCCTCGACATCGAGTAGTCCGAAAAGGCTTGGGGCGGCCAAAGCATGAAGGCTTTGGCGGCCCCAAGGATGCCCCGGCGCTTCAGACTTGGGATTGGGTCGCGTACGCGATGAACTCAGACCAGGCGGTGGGGGAGAGGGCGAGCTGTTCGCTCTCCCGCTGCTTCGAGTCGCGCACGTGGATGGCTTCGGCCATGGCGACCTCGACACAGTTGTCCCCTTGTGTGCCGCTGTAGCTGCTCTTGAACCACGTCAGCTCGGTGGTGCTCATAGCGCTCCTCGCATCTGCTTCAGCAGGCTCACGGTTGCCTCCTGGCTGAGGGCCTGCGAGCGCATCTTGCCATAGCGCTGAAGTAGGGCGCTGGTGTCTTTCGGGTCGCTGATCAGGGCGCTTCCCTGTTGGCCCTCGAAGTAGCCGAACCACTGGTGCTCCGGAGTCTCGGCCAGGTACATGGGGCCATCGAGTCCCGCGTGATCGGACTGGTGCAGTGGCATGATCTGGAGTTGCACATTTCGCAGTTCGGATCGCTCCAGCGGGAGGTCGATCAGGATTCGAGTGACCTCATCTCCGCCGGTTCGGCGCTCGAAGACGGCCTGCTCGATGATGAAGCTGAAGGCAACGTTCTGCCTCTCTGTCAGTAACCGCTGCCGCTCCAGTCGTGCCTGAACCTGCTTCTCCAGTAGATCGTCTGTCAGCGGAGGCAAGCTACTCAGGAAGACCGCCCGTACGTACGCCTCCGGCTGCAACAACCCCGGAAGAGTCCTGCATTCATACGCATAGAGCGAGATCGCCTCCTCCTCGATCCCCGCCCACTGCTGAAACCACGACGCCAGCCCTTGCCTCCGCGTCAGATTCCGTGCCGCCGCACGCAGCACCTTCGGCGCCTCCAACACGTCCCCCGCTCGTGCGATGAAGTTCGGTTGCGGGAACCGCCTGCCCTGCTCCAGCTTGGCGATGGCGTGCACCGAGTAGCCGACGATCTCGGCGTACTGCTCCTGCGTCAGCCCGACCGTCTCACGCAGCGCCTTGTGCACCGCGCCGAAGGTCTTGAGGCTGTCCGACACCTCTGGTTCACTGCCACCGACTTCGGCTCCCGCGTCCCCGACGTTCACCACGCCCGGCCACCTCCCGCACTTGCCCGCCGCCCCGCTGGACCATCAGCCCACTCATGGTCACGGAACGCTACTGACCCTGTCCATTGCGTGAACCAGTACAGCGCGGCTGTACCAGTGTCGTGCCTGTTGAACCGAGTGCTGCACCGGAACGCTGGGCGCCGTGACCGCTCCATACCCCCAAGTCCCCGTCACCGTACGTATGTTCAGTCAGCGGCTCAGCGCCACCCGCCGCGGTGCCCGTCTCGCCCGCCGCTTCACCACTCAGCAACTCCACGCCTGGGGAATCCCATACGGGTCCGACCCCTCCGAAACCGCCACCTTGATCGTCGCGGAGCTGGCCGCCAACGCCGTACTCCACGGGCGCGTACCCGGCCGGGACATCGCCCTGCGCCTCACCTCCGGGGTGGAAACGGTCCGCATAGAGATCTCCGATGCCCGAGGCGAGTGCCTCCCGGTTCTCCCGTCCACCCCTCCTGGCGGCGACGCCGACACCGGCCGTGGCCTCCTTCTGGGCGATGCCCTCGCCACCCGCTGGGGTGTCGACACCGATCCCGGCCCCGGCAAGACGGTTTGGGCGGAGATCGACCACCGCGCCGACTCCCGCGTCTCCTGCCCCGATGGCGAGGCAGCCCGCCTTTGAGTCCGTGAATTCAAGCTCACGGAGCACTGTCAGTGCCTCCTGCCACCCTGCTCCCATGAGCATGAAACAGACCTACTTATGGTTCGTCTTCAACCTCTGGTTCCTCGCCTGACGGCGGTCATGACAAGCGGCTCTGATCAACATTTCGGGATGACCATACGTAACCGATCTCCAACCCCCTTGTTGACCAGGTGTGTTAGGAGATCACATAGCCAAGACGCTGCTGCCGCACCTGGCCAGCGTCGCGATCGAGGACCTGCGAGCTGATGGTGGACGTATCTGTATCACCGCCTCGGCGGCCGCTCGCTCAGCCCAGTGCCCAGGCTGCGGGACGCACTCACAGCGAGTCCACGACCGATATCGTCGGCGGCTCGCTGACGTCGCGATCGGTGGACAGGCGACGACGATACATCTGACGGTTCGCCGGTTCCGGTGCGAGCAGTCGTCGTGCCCGCGCAGAACCTTCGTCGAGCAGGTCGACGGGCTCACCTTCCGCCACGGCCGCCGCAGCCAACTGCAGCAGGCGATGCTGATATCGATCGCACGCTGCCTGGCCGGTCGGGCTGGTGCCCGGCTCGCCGCCCTGCTGCACTGCACGATCAGCCCGAACACCCTGCTCAACCGTGTGCGGAGGCTGCCTGCCGAGCCGCCGAAGCAGAGCCCGCGGGTACTGGGCGTCGACGACTTCGCACTCAAGCGCGGTCACGTCTACGGCACGGTCCTCATCGACATCGAGACCGGCCGCGTCGTCGACGTCCTGCCCGACCGCACCGCCGAGACCTTCACCGCCTGGCTCGAAGAACATCCTGGCGCCGAGATCGTGTGCCGTGACCGCGCGAGCGCGTACGCGGAGGCGATCCGCACGGCCGCGCCGAATTCGGTCCAGATCGCAGATCGCTTTCACCTCTGGCAGAACCTGTGCAAGGCGGTCGAGAAGTGCGTCGTCGCCCACCGCTCCTGCCTCACTCCGGCCGAGGCAGCGAACCAGGACGCCCTGGTGGAACGGCCTGCCGAGCCGCCGGCGATCGAGGGCAAGCGGGCCGCGAACACGCGCCGCAACTTCGCGGCGGTGCACGAGATGTACGACAAGGGCGTCGCCATCGAGGTGATCGCCAAGTCCCTGCGGATGGACCGCAAGACGGTCCGCAAGTACGCCCTCGCGACAGTCGTCGCGGACCTGCTCTCGCCGCCGCGGCAGAGCCGACGGATGCTGCAGCCCTGGGCCGAGTACCTCAATATGCGCTGGCAGGAGGGGTGCACTGACAGCGGGCGCCTGTTCCGCGAGATTCAGGAACGCGGCTACCGCGGCAGCAGCCGCAGTGTCCGGCGCTGGCTCGAGCCGTTGCGCTCCGCCGAGTCGCCGACCCCGAAGAGGTCGGAGGCGCCCACGGTCCGGCAGGTGACCGGCTGGCTCACCCGTCACCCCGACAACCTCAGCTCCGGTCAGCAGCTCCGCCTCAAGCGCATCCTGGCCGATTGCCCTGAACTCGCCGATCTACGACGGCACATCGCGGCGTTCGCCGCGATGATGAAGAAACTCGACGGCCGTCTGCTGCCTCGCTGGATGAAGGCGGCCCAGGGCAGCGAGCTGCCACCCCTGCGCGGTTTCGCCCGCAACCTCAGCAAGGATCTCGACGCCGTCACCGCCGGCCTCGCCCAGCCCTACTCCAGCGGCATGGTCGAGGGCCACGTGAACCGGGTGAAATACCTCAAACGTCAAGGGTATGGACGGGCCAACTTCGATCTCCTGCGGCGCCGCATTCTGCTCACACCGTGAACCGATCACGTACGGTCATCCCGAAATGTTGATCAGAGCCGAACGACATGGCCGTTGACACTCGCCACGCCGTGCACGCTGATCGGTTACTACATACCGTGGGTGAGCAGGACGCGTAGAGCTCGAAGTGCTGACATACAAACCGCTTGTGGATCAGGTACACGCCCACGCCACCTGGGCACAGCTCAGCCGCCTCTTCCTGGTCGCGCCCGGGATGCTCGCCTCAGTCGCGCTCGCCCTCGTCGTCAGTCCCTTGGCCTGGCGCACCTCGTCGCTGTGGGCGATCGGTGTCTACCTCACGTTCGTCTATGTCTCGGCCGCTCTGACCTGCGTCGACATCTGGGCCGTGCGCAACGCCGACTCGGCAGGCACCGTCGCAGCCATGCGTGTGCTGGAGTCCTTCACCACACGTGCCGACAAGGCTCCTGCCAAGTCGACGCGGGCGGCCTGGCAGAGCCAACTGATCGAGCAGCTCTGGCACGGCTCTCGTACGGCGTGCCCACAGGGAGTCCGCCGGCGCCGTTCCGGGCAGTCGCTTGGACATGAGGCAGAACACCGCACGTGTCGTACGCGCCTTGCGCCACCGTGCCACACTCGTCCACGGCGGCGTCGAAGGTCAAGAGCGGCGAACTCGTGAGCGTGAACTCTGTCTGCTGATCTGCAGCATTCTCCAGTACAGCAGTCGCCCGCGGACGGAGGTCGTGGACTTCCGCGTAGTCGAGGCGGACTGGCTTGCCAGCGTGCCAGATGCAGTCCCTGAGGCGACCGAGGTTCCCTCTACGAAGGCTCGGGTGCTGGTCCCGCTTCTCTTCATCTGCGCTCTCACAGCCGTCGCCGCGGCCCTCGGCGTGACCGGTGCCGCAGGCTAGTTCACCCCGCCGATCGTCGTCGCGCTGGCCATGGCTGCCGCGCCCCTCGCGCGCCGTTTCGGGGTGACCGTCCTCGACGCCTTCGCGGAACCGCCATCTCCGCTTCCGGCTTCCCGGAGAGACGAGTCTCAGCGAGTGCCGGAGGCGGTGCGGCGGGCCGCGTAGTGATGCGCGCATGGTAGGGGGTACGGCGGCCAGGCGGGCACAATCCGCAGGCGGACGTGCTTGGGGTGTACGGGGCTGATAGACAACAGGAGACGAACCGGCTCCGACCGACAGGGACATGAGGAGATGCTGCTTGCCGAGCAGGCGCTGGTCGGTCTGAGGTTGCGTGGACAGCAGGTACAGGCCGCCGTCACCGTGTTCGCCGACGAGGCCCGCCGCCGCTCCCACGCCGGCCTCGGAGCCGTCGACAGCCGGGCTCTCCTCACCGTCCTCTACGGCTTACCAGGGGACCTCCCCGTACCGCTCGGGACGCTGGACGCATACACCGTGCGCATGCTCCACACGGCACCGCCAGGCGTCGTAGACATAGGTATGGACGAGAACCCAACCTCCGCCGTTCGGCGCCTCGTCCCGGCCACCCGAGTCGAGCTGGTCCTCGTCCACGGCCCCGGCGGAGTCCCACCCCGCCAGTGGGACTCCGCCGTCCGGGACGCTTCCCAGTTCGCGCCGTTCTGTGCGCGCGGGGTCGTCGTATCGAAGACCGCGGAATCGCAACATGACGCCGAATCCGCGTCCCCCGACCTCGACCTGTTCCTCCTCAAGGCACGCTTCTACGGCGTAGGCGTCGCCACCCAAAGCCCCCGGGGGCTGCGCTGGCTCCTGGAACCCGCCCCCTACCGCCCCCAGCGGCACTCACCCGCCCAGTGGCTGTTCCACGAGCAGGCCTGGCGTCAGCTCGGTCCGGACTGGTCCTGACGCCGAAGTTTCTCCGTCGTGGGCAACGGCAGAGGGCTCGGTCGGCGCCAGGCCTGAAGCACCTTCGGGAACGAGACCTCCGTGTCCGTCTGTGCTGCCAGTAGCCGGTGGTGTTCCCAGGAGTCCGCGAGTTGCTGCCGCCACCAGTCCTCGCGCTCGTGCCCCGGCAGCGTCGAGTCCAACTCGTCGTGCAGTGCATAGAGTTCGCAGACCGTGTGCTGCAGGGCCGCCAGCACGTCGGCGTCGCTGTCCGTGAACCGGGTGAGGGCCGCTCCCTTGCACACGGCGCAGTCGCACGTCCACGGATCGATATGGGCGAACCAGTCCTGGAGTGTCGCCACGCGCAGGTAGCGCAGCAGCCGCCGTACCAGCACCACCGTGTACGGCTTGTGCCCGCCGCCCCCGTTGTCGGGCCGGGGAGCCACGCCGAAGCGGAGCACGGCCGATGCCCCGATCGCCGCTCCCAGTGCCCCGTGAGCCATCGCATCGAAGGCGGCGAGGTCGGTCCGCCACAGCAGCAGGCGCGGGCACGACCGGCACAGCTGCCGTAAGCCCTCAGGTACATGGGATCGCTTGAGGGGATCCTCGTCCGCCTGCATGATCAAAGCCACCGGGTGCCGGCAGGCCCGTATCTGCTCCACGAGATGCAGCAGCGAAGCGCCCCGCAGCCACCGATAGCTGCACGGCAGCAGCGCCACGGTGTCCTCGCGGCGCAGCCGGTTCGCCTCCCTGATCACCGCCTTGAGCACCGCCGCGTCACCCGTCTCGTCCGCCGGGATGAAACACGTGGGCGTCACCGCGAACGACGCCTTGTTGTCGCGCTGGCCGTCCAGAATCTCGTTCAGGTCCTTCAGGTCCAGAGAGCGCCAGCCGTGGCTGCTCCTGAGACCGAACGGCGCGTCGGTCGTGGCGACCTCCCGGGTGTGGCTCTCGAGGTCCATGACCACGACCATGCCGGGGAATGCGTTGCGGATCTCCCTGCACCTGACCGGTGCGTCGGCGCCGGTCAGGACCAGCCCTCCTGTCCGGGGTCGGACGTGTGGCAGTACATCGATCGCCGACCGGTCCCTCACCATGATCAGCAAACGGTCCCGCAACAGTTCGTCGATCCCTTCGATCCCGCCCGCCATGAGATCGTCCCCCTCACGGTCATCAAGGCCGCCCCGCCGCTCCTCACTGTCAGAGCCGCGAAACGCGGCCCGCAAGACCGCCTGCCTGCGCTGGAGCCGTTCCAAGCCACGCCGCCGGTGCCGTCGGCACAGCTCCTTACGCGGCCCGCGCTCGCCGCATACACCCCTTTCGTCACGCACGGCGACCGCAGTCCGCCCGGTCATCGCCGAACGTGACTGAGGTGTCACTGAACTTGCTCCGGGCCTGGGCGCGAGGCATGCCAAGACTGGCAAGATTGGAGGTCGCGCCCGTGTCAGCGTGGTCCGAGTGCCGTCGAGGCCGTCGAGTGAGTAGAGGGAACGAGAGCCGGATGCCCACCAGTGAACTCTTCCTGCGGGATGTCATCGAGATCAAGGAAGACGTCCATGCCGGCGACTTCAAGATCGAGCTCTCCAGTGGGTTCACCGAAACCGATGCCCGGATCGCGGAGTATGTGGTCACCGACCAGCTCCAGGACGCCTTCCGGGACGCGCTCGGTCTCGTCAAGACGGCCGTCAGGTCGGGCAACTCGCACGCCGCGTATCTCCACGGTTCCTTCGGCGCCGGTAAGAGCCACTTCCTGACCGTGCTGCACGCCGTACTGAACAACCATCCGGCGGCTCGCGCCAAGCCTCGCCTCCAGGAAGTCATCGCGGAGCACGACGACTGGCTGCGCGACCGGCGCTTCCTGATGGTGCCCTACCACCTCGTGGGGGCGACCGACCTGGACTCGGCGCTGCTCGGCGGGTATGTGCAGGCGGTACGCGATCAGGAGCCGGGCAAGCCCACGCCTCCCGTCTACCGGGCCGACGCCATGCTGGCGGACGCCCGACGGCAGCGGGAGTTCCTCGCCGACGACGCGAAGTTCGTGCAGTGGCTGGGGGAGGGCGCCCTCGCGGTCGCCCCGGGCGGCGCCGTCGCTGCCGGGGAGGAGGACGAGGACGACCTGGAGGTCCTCGACGCGGGTGACGCGCCGGCCAGGAGCAGCTGGACCCCGGCCGACCTCGACCGTGCCTTCGAGGCCCCCGCCGGAGACCCGGACCGCGACGCGCTCGTCTCCGCCCTGCTGTCCGGGCCCATGGCCTCGTACGCCCAGGGTGCCCGCGGCGACAGGGAAGCCTTCCTGCCGTTGGAGAACGGGCTGTCGGTCATCTCCCGGCATGCCAAGTCCCTGGGCTATCACGGCGTCGTGCTGTTCCTTGATGAACTGATCCTGTGGCTGCAGGCGCACATGGGTGAGCAGGACTTCGTCCGTGAGCAGGTGCAGAAGCTGGTCAAGCTGATCGAGTCGGGAGACAGCGACCGGCCGGTGCCGATCGTGTCGTTCATCTCCCGGCAGCGTGACCTGTCGCAGCTGATCGGCTCGGACGTGGCAGGCGCCGACGTCCAGAACCTGGAACAGCAGATCACCTACCTTGCGGGCCGCGTCGAGGTCGTGGACCTCGAGGACAGCAACCTCGTGGAGATCATCAAGCACCGTGTGCTCGCGCCCAAGCCGGGGATGGAGCAGGTGCGCGACGACGCCTTCAAGATCGTGGAGTCGTCGAAGGACGAGGTCCGGCAGGTTCTGCTGGACGCCCACGGGCGCACCGACGCCGACTGGGACGACTTCCGCACGGTTTATCCGCTCTCGCCCGCGCTGCTCAACGTGCTCGTCGACCTGTCCGGTGCCCTCCAGCGGGAGCGGACCGGTCTGAAGCTGGTGCAGGAACTGCTGAAGCGGCGCCGCGACGACCTCAAGATGGGCGATCTGATCCCCATAGGTGACCTGTGGGACGTCATCGCCGAGCGCAAGGGCGAGGCGTTCACCGCCAAGCTGCGCAAGGAGTCGGAGATCGCGGACCGGTTCCACGCGCGCGTCCAGGCGCATCTGCTGCAGAAGTACGGATCCACTGATCATCCGCACTACCGGCGTGACGAGCGGCTCATCAAGACCCTGCTCCTCGCCGCGCTCGCGCCCAATGTGCCCGCGCTGGCGCGGCTGACCGGCGGACGCCTCGCCGCCCTCAACCACGGCACCATCAAGACCCGCGTCGGATCGGCCGGCTCGGTGGCGGCGAAGGCGCTGAAGGAGCTGCAGGCCGCGGAGTTCGGTGAGCTGCGCAGCGAGGGCGACAGTACGGGCGACCCCGTCTTCCACCTGCACCTGTCGGACGCCGACGTCGAGCCGCTGCTGGAAGAGGTGCAGGGCAGTGCGGACCAGCCCGGTCTCAGGCGGCAGTGGATCAAGGACCAGCTGTGGGCGGCGCTCGGCATCCGGGACACCCAGGCGTTCGTGTGCGAGCGCGACATCGTGTGGCGGGGGACCAAGCGGACCGCCGAGTTCGTCTTCGGCAACGTACGGGACCCGCACCTTCCGGACGAGCAGTTCCAGCCGCAGACCGACGGCAACATCCGCTTCGTGCTGGACTACCCCTTTGACGACGGCCAGCACTCGCCCATGGACGACGTGCAGCGCATCGAGACGCTGCGGCGGGCGGGCAAGGACGAGGCCACCGTCGTATGGCTGCCGGACTTCTTCTCCGAGCAGAAGCTGACCCAGCTCGGACGACTGCTGAAGATCAACTACCTTCTGGAGAGGGACCGGCTGGACGAGGCCACCGCCACCCGCTCCGCCGACGAGCGTATCCAGATCCGCCACCAGCTCAAGGCGCAGAGCGAGAACCTCACCTCGCAGCTCACCGCCGTATTGCAGCAGTTGTACGGCATTGCCAAGGCGGATGCGGCGAACATCGGCGCGGAGGTGCCCGAGCGCCAGCACCTGTGGTCCCTCAAGTCCGGCTACACCAGGACGCGGCCCGAGGCGGGGGCCGGCTTCGAGCAGAACCTGTTCATCATCGCGGACGAGCTGTACGCCGTGCTCTACCCGAAGCACCCCGACTTCGACCCGGGTGCGGCTCCGGGGCCCGCACGCCGTGCCGTCACCCCGCGCGAGCTCAAGACCGCCCTCGAATGGATCGGGCGCGCCATGGAGGACGGCTCCCGCCGGGTCGTCGTGGACGGGCACCAACTGGCCACCGTCCGGAAGATCGTGCACGCCCTCGGACTTGGTGAAGTCCACGACGGGCCGCTCAACCTGACCTTCGACTGGCGGCTGCGCATCAACCAGAAGGCCGCCGACGCCCAGGCCGGACCGGACCTGTCCGTCGAGGACATCCGCACCTGGATCCGTGAGCTCGGCTACACCGGCCTGGACAAGAACGTCGTCAACCTGATCATCGCGACGTACGCGCTGCTCGACGACCGGACCTGGGTCTACCAGACCTCGCCGCTGCCGCAGGCCCCCGAACTCGAACGCATCGGCCCCGGCTATGGGCTGCGGGCCGTGGAACTGCCCAGCGAGGAGGAGTTCGCCACGGCCCGGGAGCGGGCCGGGAGGATTTTCGGCGTCCCCGTGCCCCCGGTGCGGTTCGCACGGAACGTAGCCAAGCTGGCCAGCGGGGTGCTCAAGGAGGCCGCGGAGTACCGCGAGCACGTCGACGGCATGCGGACCTCGCTGCGCAAGCACGCGGAGGCTCTCGGCCTGAGTGGGCCGCACGGCGCCGACGCCCCGCGCATGAAGTCCACTGACGCGGCCGCCGACCTCATCGCCCGGCTGGTGCGCCTGGGCGAGTCCACCGCGGTCGTACGCGAACTCGCTGCCGCTGCCTATGACGTGACGGACCAGGAAATCGGGACCGCCCTCAAGCAGGCGCCCGAAGTGCTGCGCGCCCTCGACGGCACCAACTGGCGGCTGCTGGCGAGCGTGCGTGCCTTTGCTGAGCGCGACGACAGCGTGGGGGACCGGGCGGCGCGGCTGATCGAGGCCGTGCAGGACACCGCGAACGACCATGAGCAGGTGCGCTCTCTCGTCCCCGTACTCGACCGGCTCCAGGAGCAGGCCCTCGGCCTGGTCAACGAGGTGGCGCGGCTGGCCCAGGTCGCCCAGCCGGTACCGCCCCAGCCCCAGCCGACCGCAGACGACGTCAGCTTCACCCAGCACGGGCAGCCGACGGTCTCCTCCGACCCGGGTGTCATGTCCGACAGGCCGCGGCAGCCGACCACACACGACGAGTCCCAAAGCGGCGGTGCCGTGCGGACGCCGAGCCCTCGCACCCCGCACGTGGTGGAGTCGACGCGGCTCGAAGCGACCCTCGCGGCCACGCTCGCCGACGTACAGGACGAGATCAGGCTGTACGTCGAGGCGCACCCCGGCACCCGGATTCAGGTCTCCTGGCAGCCGGTGCCCGCCGAAACCGAGGAGACCGGGCGCTGATGGCCGCAACCCTGCCGCCGGTCGGCCGCCGTACGGTCGAGGCTCTCCTGACTGCTTACGCCAAGGGCTTGAAGGACCGCAGGCTCGTCCTGGTGCACGGACGGTACGCGGACAATGCTCCGCCCGAATTCAGCGTCAAGCTGGGGGATGAGACCCGGCGGGTTCGGGTGAGCCATCAGTCGTCCGTCCTCGGCATCCTCGGTGAATGGGCGGAGCACCAGGAAAAGTCGGCCGACGCCGATCTGCTCGTCGTGACCACCGGGGTCGATGACGACCACCTCGGGTGGGACCTGCGCGGTCATGCGGTGAAGCGGCAGACCCTCACCGTGGACAACGCCGAGATCGTCATGCAGCGGTTCGGCGCCACGAGCCTCGACCCGCGCATGTACGCGCGTGAGGAGGCATGGCTGCTCGAAGCCCTGCTCGAGGCAGAACCCGGCCAGGGCTGGGAGCGCGGCCGTGCCGTCCTGACCCGCGACGCCGCCGTGCGCGCTCTCGTCGTGGCCAGACTCGGGCTCGGCGGCGACGGGAACGTCGGTACGGCGGGGCAGGACGTCGCTGTCGACGCGGACACCCTGCTCGCCTGGTCCCGCACGCCCGCGGGTCCTCTGCGCTTCGCCGAGCTGGCGCAGACCGAGCGCTCCGAGATCAAGAAGTGGCTCGGCGAGACCGCGGGCCAGGCAGTGCCCGTCCTCATGTCTCTGGTGGAGGCCGGGTGCGGGCAAGACGCGATGGCGCTCGGGCTGCTCGGTGCCGCCCTGCGCGACCCCGCCGCGAGCCCGGACACGGTGCTGGCCCTCGGCGGGCTGTTCGGCCAGGTGATGCCGCGCCGCGGTGAGCTGCAGGCCTTCACCGAGGCGGTCGAGGGAACGCTGATCCGCTGGATCGGCGAGGCGCGTGGCAATCCCGCGGCGCGTCAGCGGGTCTTCGCCGTCCTCGACCGCGCCGACCAGCTCGCCGCGGACGCAGGGCTGACCTCCGGGCTTGTCTCCAACCGCTTCCTGCCGTCGAGTTTCACGGCACAGCTTCGCCACGTCACTGCCGCGGCACGGCAATCACCGACAGCGGCTCAGGCCGCACTCGACGAGCTGAGCGCACACGCGCTCGTGAAGCTGTACGCGGACCGCCATCGGGCAGCCGCCATGGCTGTGCGCATCGCACGCTGGCTCGCTCTCCCCAAGCCCCGAGTTCCGTCTGCCGCGGCAGGCGTGCAGACGCAGCTCGCTGACTGGGGGTGGGTCGACCGGGCGCTGGCCGTGCTGTGGGCCGGCGACCCTGGCGGCGATCATGGCGTGGCACAGGACTTCCGCGTACTGTACGACCTGGCGCAGGCCCAAAGGGAGCGCCTGGACAAGGAGTTCGCCGGGCGGCTGACCACTTGGACGGAAAGCGCCACGGCTCAGTTCCCCAGCGGCTGCCTGGTCGTCGAGAACGTACTGCCCGAAGTGGTCAAGCCGATCGCCGCCACGGGCGCGGCACCCCTGGTCCTCGTCCTGGACGGCATGAGCACCGCGGTTGCCGTCCAGCTCGGTGAGGAAGCCGAGCGCGAAGGCTGGACCGAGGCCGTTACCAGGCCCTCCGAGGGGCAGGCCCTCCGGCGCCTGGCAGCCGTGTCGATGCTGCCCTCGGTCACCAATATCAGCCGCGCCTCGCTGCTCACGGCTTCAGCCACCAAGGGTGGCCAGGCGGCGGAGAGTTCGGGGTTCGCCGCCTTCTGGAAGGCGCAGCGCAGAGAAGCGGTCCTCTTCCACAAGGCCGGCATAGAGGGAGACGCCGGGCGCTATCTGTCCGAGGACGTCGTGGCCGCACTCGCCACCGACGAGGTCGTCGGCGTCGTACTGAACACCATCGACGACGCGCTCGACAAGGGCCAGCAGGGGCAGCGGACTCGCTGGAGCCTCGACGACATCACCTATCTGCGCGAGTTGCTGGCCGCGGCCAAGGGATACGGCCGCCCCGTCGTGCTGGTCGCCGACCACGGCCATGTGCTGGAGCGCGGCATGAGCCATGGTCCGGCGAACAACGGGGGAGCTGCGGCAGCGGCCAGGTGGCGTACGGGGACGGCCCGTGACGGCGAGGTTCAGCTGGCCGGTCCTCGCGTGTGGGAAGGCGGCGGCACCATCGTCGCTCCGTGGCGTGAGGACATCCGCTACACCGGCCGCAGGGCGGGGTATCACGGCGGGGCGTCCCTGGCGGAAGTGACCGTGCCGGTACTCGTACTCCTCCCGGACAAGGCACTGATGCCCAAGGCATGGGAGGTGCTGCCTCGCGAGCAGGCGACGCCGGCGTGGTGGCAGTCGTCGGTGCCCGAGCCGGTGGTCGAGCAGACGGTGACCGTGGTCGAGGAGAGGCCGAAATCCGCGGTCAGGCCCAAGTCCGGCACGAGGCGGGCGCGGCCCGAGGGTGAAGGTCTCTTCGCTGAGACCGACCTCGACGTGGCGGCCAGTGAAAAAGCCGGCGCGCGCGAAACCGCCACCACTCTTGGGGCACGCGTCGTGGCCAGCGAGGTCTACGAAGCCCAGAAGGAATACGTGCGGAAGGCGCCCGAGGCCAACGTGGTGGCTGCCGTCATCGACGCACTGGCCGAGGCAGGCGAGACCATGTCACCGGCCGCGCTCGCCTCTGCCGTCTCCGCGACCGGCCGGGTACGGCGCAACATCGACGGTTTCATCACGACCCTGCAGCGACTGCTGAACGTCGAGGGATACCCCGTACTCGGGTTCATCGACGCCGGGCACACCGTCCGACTCGACGTGAAGCTGCTGCGGGACCAGTTCTTCCCGAAGGAGAGAAAGTGAGCTCCGCACCCGAGGTCAGCGCGGTCCGGCGACGGGAAGTCGTCGACGCGCTGCGTCGTGGCACCGTGCCGCACTCCGGCCTCGACCTCTTCGCCGTCGGTCTCGACCGGTTCACCGGCGCCCTCGAGGGGGACGTGGCCACCGTGGCGCGGGGCGGGGCCGCCTTCCACGCCATTCGCGGCGAGTACGGCTCCGGCAAGACCTTCTTCGCACGCTGGCTCGCCGAGCGGGCCAAACGCGCCGGGCTCGCCACGGCCGAGGTGCAGATCTCCGAGACGGAGACGCCGCTGCACCGGCTGGAGACGGTGTACAGGAGGCTCACGGAACGGCTGTCCACGGCGACGCACCAGCCCAGCGCCCTGCGCGCGATCGTCGACTCCTGGTTCTACACGTTGGAGGAAGAGGTCCTCGACAACGGTGGCGTCGATGAGGAGGACGAGACGGCGCTGGGTGAGGCCGTCGACGTGCTGATGGAGCGCAGGCTTGCCGAAGTCGCACGCACAACACCGGCATTCGCTGCGGCCCTGCGCGGTTATCGGCGTGCGGTCACCGTCGGGGACGCCGTGATGGCGGAAGCCCTCATCGCCTGGCTCGGCGGACAGAAGTCCGTCGCCGCCTCGGCTCGCAGATCCGCCGGTGTGCGGGGCGACCTCGACCACTTCGCGGCGCTCGGCTTCCTGCAGGGACTGCTCACCGTGCTGCGCGACTGCGGCCATCCCGGCCTGCTGGTCGTCCTCGACGAGATCGAGACCCTGCAGCGGGTGCGCGGCGACGTACGGGAGAAGGGGCTCAACGCGCTGCGGCAGCTTCTCGACGAAATCGACGCGGGTCGCTTTCCGGGGCTGTTTCTCGTCATCACCGGAACTCCCGCCTTCTTCGACGGCCAACAGGGCGTGCAGCGGCTTCCGCCACTCGCTCAGCGGCTGGCAACCGACTTCACCACGGATCCGCGTTTCGACTCCCCGCGCGCAGTCCAATTGCGGCTCGCAGGCTTCGACCTGGAGCGGCTCGGCGAGTTGGGCAGGCGTGTGCGTGATCTGTACGAGGGGGCAGCCCGGAATCCGGAGCGAATCGGGCAGCGGGTGGACGACGCGTATCTCATGGAGCTTGCGACGTCCGTCACCGGCGGCCTCGGCGGCAAGGTCGGCATCGCCCCTCGTGTCTTCCTGCGCAAGCTCGTCGCCGATGTGCTGGACCGGGTCGACGAGTTCGACGAGTTCGATCCGCGCAGGCACTACGCGCTCACCATCTCCGACGGTGAGCTGACCGAGGTGGAGCGCAACGCGGCGGTGGGCGCGCGTGCCGACGACATCGACTTGGAGATGCCGTGAGCGGCATCGACGACCTGGAACCCGCGCTCGTCCACCACATTGTCAACACGCTCGGCTGGCCCGGACTGCGTCCGTTGCAGGAGGAGGCCATCGGGCCGCTGCTCGCGGGCGAGGACGCGATCCTGCTCGCGCCCACCGCGGGCGGCAAGACCGAGGCCGCGTCGTTCCCGCTGTTGTCGAAGATGGTGTCGCACAAGTGGTGGGGGACCTCGGTCCTGTACGTGTGTCCGCTGAAGGCGCTGCTGAACAACCTGCTGCCCCGTTTGGAGACGTACACCTCGTGGCTCGGACGCACCGCCGCCCTGTGGCACGGGGACGTCACGTCGACGGCACGGAAGCGGATTCTCGCCGCGCGACCCGACGTACTGCTCACCACGCCGGAGTCGCTGGAGGCGATGCTGGTGAGCGCCAACGTCGACCACGCCTCCTTCTTCTCCGGATTGCACACCGTGGTCGTCGACGAGGTACACGCCTTCGCCGGCGACGACCGGGGCTGGCATCTGCTCGCGGTCCTGGAGCGGTTGCAGCGCGTCGTCGGGCGCCCCGTCCAGCGCGTGGGACTGTCCGCCACTGTCGGGAACCCGGAGGAGCTGCTGGAGTGGCTTCAGGGATCCGGAGCGGGAAAGCGACCGTCGACGGTGGTGGCACCGCACCTGGCCGAGCCGAAGCCGGGGACGTCGGCAGCGGCGGCACCATCCGCGGTGGACATCCAGCTCGACTACGTGGGTTCCGTCGACAATGCCGCTACCATGATCGCGGCCCTGCACGGTGGCGAGAAACGACTCGTCTTCTGCGAGTCCCGCAGGCTTGTCGAGGAACTGGGCGAGAAGCTGCGCGCCAAGGGCGTGACCACCTTCCTCTCGCACGCCTCCCTCTCCGTCGACGAACGCCGACGTGCGGAACAGGCCTTCGCCGAGACCCGCGACTGCGTCATCGTCTCCACGAGCACCCTCGAACTTGGCATCGACGTCGGGGATCTGGACCGGGTCATCCAGATCGACGCCCCACTCACCGTCGCCTCCTTCCTGCAACGGCTCGGCCGAACGGGACGCAGGCCCGGAACGTCACGCAACTGCCTGTTCCTGGCGCTGGACCGCGGCGGACTCCTCGGCGCGGCGGCTCTTCTCCTGCAGTGGTCGCGCGGCTGGGTGGAGCCCGTCCTCGCCCCGCCGGAGCCGCGGCACATCGTGGCTCAGCAGCTTCTCGCGCTGTGCCTGCAGGAATTGCAGGTCGGGGACCGTCTCTGGCAGGAGTGGTGGAACGGCCTCGGACCGTTCGGCCAGTCTGCGGAACCGATCGTCCGCCACCTGGTCGACAACGGCTACCTGGACCAGGACGGCGAACTCCTGTTCATCGGCCCCGAGGCCGAACGGCGTTTCGGGCACCGACACTTCATGAATCTCACGGCGGTCTTCACCGCACCGCCCCAGTTCACCGTGCTGAACGGGCGCAGGGAGATCGGCAGGACGGATCCGAGCCTGCTCACCGAACGGATCGACGGGCCAAGGCGATTGCTCCTGGCCGGGCGGAGCTGGCAGGTCACGTACATCGACTGGAAGCGCAAGCGGTGCTTCGTCGAACCAGTCGACGGCGGCGGCAGAGCGAAGTGGAGCGGTGCCGGGCTTGACTTCGGCATTTCCTTCGAGCTGACGCGCGCGGTACGCGAGGTGCTCCTCGGGGCGAATCCGCCGGTGGACCTCACCGCGCGTGCGGAGAAGTACCTGGCCGAAGCACGGGAGTATTTCATGGAAGAGGTGCACCCCGGAGGCACAGTGATCACCCGCGGCTCCGGCGGATACGTGAGGTGGTGGACATGGGCAGGCCATCGGGCAAACGCCACACTCGCGGCGACGCTTGCCGAAGTCGCCGTGCCTGCCCAGCAGATCAACGACTGCTGGATCCGGCTGCGTGAGGACCTTGCCCCCGACGCTTGGAAACAGGTTTCGGCCGCCGCCCCCGACCATCTGTGCCTGCCGGAGGTCGATGAGCGGGCGGTCAGAGGCCTGAAGTTCGCGGATGCACTGCCACCCAGGCTCGCCGAATCGACGCTGGCGAGGCGGCTGGCGGATCTGGAGCCGGCAGCGCAAGTGCTCTCCGAACCTGTGCGCTTCGTTATGCGTCCACTATGAATACCCGGTTCCTGTAAGGAGTCGCGTCGCGTTGTCAGGCTGCCCTCGCGCAGATCGTTCTCGCGAACCCGTACAGCCCGAATCGTCCACTTTATGCTCTTGACTTGGAGATTTACCTAAGGCAGGTTCATTTTTGTTGGGCGGGGGTTCCTGTGCTACCTGCGAGCACCTGGGAGTTCATCCCAGCCACTGCCGATTGCTCAGCACGCAGGCTCCCACCTGCAGCGATGACTTTGCGAGCCCCACAGGTTGGGAGAGGTCACAGGTTCGAATCCCTGGTAGTGCGTCTGGCTGGGGTTGAGAGAAGTGGTGTACGGGCTCCCACCTGATCCGGGCGTTTGCCCCGGCGTCGGAGTGCGCCACTGTTCGAACTCGGACCGTGACGGGAGGCCCCGCACCAGGCAGGCTGCGCCCGTGCGGGAGGCACGCGGATGCGGCCAAGCAGCGGGCGGACCCGCCAGGCCGTGTTCACCCGCGCAGGGGACACCGGGCTCAGCCAGTGGCTCCCTGGTCCGGAGGCCCGTACTCGGCACGCGGCCCCCTGAACCGCTCCGCGATCACCGCGAGCCAGCCGCTCGGCGAATACGGTGCCGGCGGGTCGACTTCCATCCCCAGCTCGGCGACGGCCAGGGCGTAGTCGGACTCGTCCAGGTCGAGCGCGAGCAGCTCATAAAGTTCCCCGACGAGGCGAGCCACGAGCTGTGGGGCGGCGGAGGTCCGGTAGTCGTCGGCGGCCGCGTCAAGGTCGTCGAACTCGTCAGGCATGTCCTGGGAGAACCATCCGCTGAGGAACTGGCCCAGCTCGGGGAAGCGGGCGTGCCATTCCCAGTGGGTGGCGGGGGCGGCCGGGGGCGGGACCTCGCCTTCCACGATGCTGTGCTTGATGTGGTCGGCGAGGCAGGACAGCCATGGCTGGATCTCGCCGTCGGGCAGGCCGATGTCGGGGAGCGCGTAGAACTCGCCGAGGCGCAGACGCAGCCGGCCCGGCGGATTCTCGGCGTACTCCCGCAGCTGCCGCTCCGCGACGGCGAGCGCCCAGGGCCGACTCTGCCAAGTCTGCCGCAGGTAGGCGGTCAGGGCCTGGCTGGGTTTGTCCGGAGTGTCGTCGGCCGGCTGTCCGGCGTAGGCACGCATCACCTGGTCGAGCTCGCCGTAGCGGCGGTCGTGTTCGAGGGGGCTCAGGGGCACGGATGATCAGCCTCTACGGATCGTCGCTACAGGTGGCTACAGATAGACCGGGAACGTGGCGTGGATAGCGAAGCCGTGCCGCCGGGATGTGTCGCGCTTCAGGACCACCCGGGTCGCGCGGACGTCGACCGGTTCCCGGCCGGCCAGCATCATGGCCTGCAACAGCACCCGCCCGACCGGGTCGGGCCGGGACGGCCAGGACGCCTCGATGGTCAGTCTGGGGCGCGTGGACTGGGCGAGCCAGCGATGAATGACCTGCTCGTTGGCGGTGACGACCTGCTGGGTCGCCCACTGGGCGGTCTCACGGTCGGGATAGGTGGCACTTCGGGTACGCACAGTGTCTGGGCTCCGTCAGATGGGGTTGAACGACCAGAAGACGCCGACCTCGTCCGGTGAGACGACGACGACTCCGTAGTCGCCGTCGTATTGCGTGACTGGTTTCCAGCCGGTGACGCCGGCTGTGAGATCGGGGGAAGGGGACGTGCGGGCTTTGGTGATGTTGCTGTAGCAGGAGATGGCCTCGCCGTACCGGTCGAGCAGGATCCGAGCGTCGGTGAGCGCGCCCGCAGTCTTGTCCTCGGGCTCGGGCGGTCCCCATTCGTAGGTCATGGTCACCAGCAGGCGAGCTGCTGTCTCACTCGTGACCGGGTACAGACACTCGGCCAGCGCTTCGCGGGATAGAGGGAGAAAGGGAAAGGACGGTCTGCTCGGCGTCCGCTCCTCATTCTCCTTGTCCCAGTCGAGTGTGCGCCATCCGCGTGGATCGTCGACGTCCCGGTTCATGACCGCCAGCACATCGCCACGCCAGTCGGAGTGTGTTCGCGGACCGGTCGCCACGAAAACGTAGAGGTCCTCCAGGAGACGCAGGGCAGCTGCCTCCCACGCACTTTTGGTAACAGTTTCCATTCCTGTTCCAGACGGAATCGATCAGCGCGCCGGCATGGAAGTGATGACGACGAACGGGGGATTGAGGTTGGAATCGTACTTCAGGCGCGTATCGATGTTCTTCACATCGACGACCTTGGCATTCATCCCGCCCTGCTTGAAACCGCTCAACGGATCCTGCGGGTCGTACGGTTGCTTCGTGACGCTCGTGCCCGTGATCTCTCCGTTGGGGCCGGGGCCGACGAACTTCTCGACATCTCCGTCTGCGGGCGGAGGCGGGCCCTTCAGCCACGCCGTGATCTGAGCGGAGTGAGCATCGATGTTGTACTGCGTGAACCGCTGTGCGCTGTCGAGGTCCTTGAAGCTGGAGGCACCCCCGATCGAGGGCTTGCCGTGCGGCCACGACTGGGTCGGCGGATCACCCTGGTCGCGCAGGCGTTGTGCGAGTTGCTGAGGGGACTTTCCGACGTGCTTGTCGAGGGTGTGTCCGCCGTCGAGCCACTCCATGCTCGCCAGGTCGATCTTGTAGACGCCGTTCTTGGTGTCCGCCGGATCGGTCCACTTGTACTGATGTTTGAAGGCGTCGAGTGTGCGTGCGCCGAAGGCCTCGGCCCTGGCTTCCTCTGCCGTGAACTGGGGCGCGCTTCTGAGCGCCTCGTCCAGTTCCCATTCCAGGCCGAGGAGTGTGGTGGCTGCGTCGCTGAACTTCTGCTGGTAGATCTCGACGGCCTTGTCCGCGGCCTCCCTGTCCATGTGCCTGCGGAAGGCCATCACCAGCTCGCCGAACATGTCGGTGGCCGCGAGTTTGAGGATTTCCAGCGGGTCGAGCCGGACCGTCAGGTCCTCCACCATCCCCTTGGCCGCCGTCTTGGCGAGGTTTTCGGTAGTCGTCCGGCAGGTGTTCGCGACCTGCGCGAGGTCGTCGCAGGTCTTCTGGATGGTGTCGGCGGTGTGGTGCAGCACCTCCAGGAGAGGGCGGCGCTGCGCGGGCGCCACGTCCCCTGCGGTCTTCCAGCTGCGTCCGCCCTGTTCGTCGATCTGCCCCTGCGCGTTCCGGGTGCGGCCCCAGGCGGTGGTCCCCCAGATCGACTGGCAGAACGCATTCATCGCGCTCTGCCATTCGCTGTGTCCCTGAGGGGGTGTCATGTAGCCGATGGCGGAGGTGAAGCCGTCACCGGCCTTCAGCGCGGTGCTTGCTGCCTGCCGCCACGCGGTGGCCATGCCCTTGAGGTCCTCCTCGCGGGCACCCGGGGTGATCTCGTGCGTCTTGCCTAGGTTGAGCCCGTACTCGATGGCCGGCCGGATGACGCCTGCGAGGAAGTCCGGGATCTCGCCGAGCACGCCGGAGATCGCCCAGGAGTCGGCGTCCTGGCCGGTCCCGGACCACTTGATGTCGTTGATCTTGCCGTAGTCGGGCTCCTTGTCGATGACGACCGGAGGAGTACGGCGCGGCGGCGGGCCATACATACCACGCGAAGACCAGTCCGCCGACTGGTACTTGTTGGCCGTCACGGTCAGACCCACCGCGACGCCACCGACGCTCACCACGCTGGCTGCCCAGACCTTGATGAACTTCTCGGCTATCTGCATGTAGACGTGGGCGAAGGAGTCCGGGCCCCAACCGGTGCCCGCCGACTGGCTGTACTCGTTGAGCGCACTCACCAGTTTCGTGGCGCCCTTGTCGTAGTCGAACTGCCCGTCACGCACAACCGCCGACGAGTAGTACAGGTGCGACGGCTTCACCTCGAACCCGCCACCGGCGTCGGGCGCCGCCGGTTTCAGCTGGTCCCGTTCCTGCTTGCGTTCGGCGTCGCTGGGACGTTCTGCCATCAGGCGGCACCCCAGCCCCGCAGCACCGCCCGGTGCGCCGCCGCGTAGTTGGTGTGGCCGGTGGTGACGTACTCGTGGAGCCACTTCTGGGCAGCCTGGAGGTCCCGCGCCGAGTGGTCCCACTCGTCCAGCTTGTCGATGAAGACCTCGCGGGCCTCGCCCTCCCAGGACAGCACGACCGGGACGACACGGTCGTAGAGGCCCTCCAGCTTGCCGTTGAGCTTCTTGAGGATGTCCTCCAGCTCGGCGGCGAGGTCGTGAAGAGTTGCGAACGAGACGGCTATGTGGTCGTCGGCGGCATCCTC
This sequence comes from Streptomyces sp. NPDC055966, assembly GCF_042269865.1. Taxonomy (NCBI): domain Bacteria; kingdom Bacillati; phylum Actinomycetota; class Actinomycetes; order Kitasatosporales; family Streptomycetaceae; genus Streptomyces; species Streptomyces sp. NPDC055966. The sequence goes on along the minus strand of NZ_JBHJYK010000007.1, from coordinate 155,708 downwards.
GGTCGACATGATCCCCCTTGGTGTCCAGCAAATTCGGTTATACGGCGGGCCTTGAGAGGCCTTCGTCAGAAGGAGTCCAGCCTGCTGCGCGGAGTCGCGGGCGGCGACGCGGCTGATGCCGCCTCCGGGTTCGGCGTGGAGAGTCTGGACACCTCGCTGGCCACGTCCACGTGGATGCGCCGCATCTTTGCTAGCACGTCCAGCTCCTGCTCCGTGAAACCACCCCGGCTCAGCCGCACGGCCTGTTCCAGGTGCTTCATTACGTCGCGGATGCGTACGGCGTCCTCTGCCGCCGCGCGGTGGAACTCGCGGTACGCGTTCGCCGCCGGGCCCCGCCAGCCCGCCTCAATACGGTCCACGAAAGCGTCCATGCGCTTCACCTGCTGGTCCAGGTGGTCCTGCATGTCGTCGAGATCGTCGGCCAGCTTTTTCAGATCGTGACTGGACACCCGCAGATCGGTATGGCTGCCCTTCTCGGCGCCTGCTCCCTGCGCTCCCATGACGCACCCCCGTCCGTCCCTGTCCCTATCACGTCGCAAGTCCCGTTGCGCTCAGGGAAATCCTACGGGCGGGGGCAACGGTGCGTACGACGGGCCTCTCAACGGGTGCTGTCGCCCGCATCGCCCTCTTCCGTCTCCTCCGCGGGCGCGACGAATCCGGACGTGTGCAGGTCGAAGTCGAAGGCTCGTTCGTGTTCGGCGTGCTGGCGGCGTTCGGTGCGCAGGGCGTGGGCGGGTTTCGAGGAGGTCGGCGGAGGAGCGAAGCCACGGGCGATCTACTGAACGCGCACAACAATGGCCAGGTCGTCTTCCTGGCCGGCTTCACAACTTCACTCGCGCGACTGGACCCACCGTTGTTTCTGCGCGAGCAGGTCGGGTTGCGGGCGGGGGCGATCACACTCCGCGCCCACACCGGCCCGCTCCTCGGCCGTGGCACCGGCTTCGATACCCGCGACCTCGCCTCCCCCGGCGACGCCGGCCTCCGCCCCGGCGAACGCCTTCGCACCGGCGTTGAGGCCGTCGAGACCTGCCCCAGCACTAGCCTGGGGTTCGGCGTCGTCGAATCCGGTGCCCCACGTAGGCGCCGCCGAGATAGCGGTACTCAGCCCCGCCCTTGCACGAGGGCCCGTGCTCCCGCAGGCGTCTCGATGGATCCGGAGATGCCCTTGTCCGTCACGGCGCCGGATGCCGACGCCCGCGTCAGGTCGATGCCTGGGCGTAATGGCCTGACTGGGTGGTGAGGCGATCCCTTCAGCCGATGGCTACGCTCACTATCTCGCTGGCCGGATTTCCCGAACAGTGGGGTAGCGGAGTCCCTTCCAGCGCCGGGACCCGGTGCCGTTCCGTACCAGCCATTCGCAACATGTCCTGTCCGACGGCGGACAACGCACCTGCCTCGTTTCCAGGTGCACCAAGGATATGGATGGAGGCAGCGACGTAGCTGTGACGTACGGCATGGTCACTTTCCAGTCAGTCGCGGGCTATGGGCGGCGTCAAAATTCCGTGACCAGGCAAGATCACGACTATCGTGCCTGGGTTGCTTCTGTTACGGATGGAGATGGCAGGGGCACCACAAGCGAGTGGCTAAGGTGCTACTGAGGGGCTGACCGCACGGGGGGAGGACTCGATGGCCGACAACACGGGGGATCCGCAGGCAACTGCGGCTGCGCTGGAAGCGGCTGCTGGCGCGCTGGCCGCGTCCGGCATAGGCCCGATCGCAAGTGCCGGTGCCGTCATGGCCCAGGAACTGCGGGTCGAGGCCGAAACTCTGACTACCTTCAAGAACCGGGTGAACGACCTTCTGACTCAGCTGGAGAAGTCGAAGGCCGCCCCGCAGAGGATCGCGGACGGCGGCCTGCCGACGGGGCGGTTGGGTAACTTCGACGAAGCCGACGCGCTCCACGGTGCCTACACCCAGGTGCATTCCCAGCTGGAGCGCCTTTCCAAGCTGCTGGCGCTGCAGATCGAGGGGCTGATGGTCACGGTCGATGCGTCGAAGAGCAACTATCACAATCTCGACGCCGACGTTCGCGATCGCCTGCACCGCATCCGTGTCGAGGCCGACAAGCTGGCTGTCAATGAGGCCCGGCCGGAAGTAAAGGGACACGTTGTCGGCGGGGCGGGTGCGTCCAGCCATGGCCGACACGGCTCCACGTCGGACTCGCAGGCAGGCGACTTGTGATGTCCGTGGTGATGAGACAGTGCGACGGGATGGTTTCGACAGGGAAGGCGGTGGGGGTCCATGTCTGACTTTGTCAGCGGCATGTGGGAGACGGTCAGGCAGGAGCGGTTCCTGGTCCAGGACCCCGAACAGCTGTGGGCCATGGTCGAGTCGGCCGACGGGCCGACGGCCAGCGGTCTTGGTGAGCTACTGACGGAGGCCGCCAAGACGATCAAGGAGATCGGCAGCGATCTGCGGACCCACAGCATGGCGGTCGAGTGGGAGGGCGAGGGCGGCGCGGCGTTTAGGACCTGGTGTTACCAAGCAGCGCTGACCACGCTGAGCCTGGGCGATTACAGCGAGAACGCGGGCAAGTGGCTGGGCCACGCGGCGGACACGCTGCACGAGGTCAAGCCGCAGCTGGAGATCCTGCGGAAGCAGAGCGCGGGCCCGCGCTCGGTGCTGGAGGCGCACGCGGCGAAGGCGACGAACGTCGGCGATCACGGCGGCGGTCCGTCGGACTCCGAGGTGACGAAGGCCAAGACCCAGTACGCCAACACGCGTGCCGAGGCCGGCGGGCTGATGATGAAGCTCGCCCAGTCGTACACGGCCTCTACGGAACAGATCCACGCGCTGCAGGCACCGAAGTTTCCCGAGCTGCCGCAACAGTTCGTGCCTACCAATATCCGTGATGGAGCCCCTGTTGCCGTCCCGACCACGCAGGGGAACGCGGGTTCGGCGACTGTTGCCCGCGTGGAGCGGAACGCCCGTGAGGCGGCGGTCCGTTCCCGTTCCGGCGCGACCGGCTCGCTACCTCAGCCATCCACGACGCATCGTCCGAAGGATCAGGTCGACGTCCCTCGTCATGTGCTGCCGAACGTTCATGTGGATGTACCGAACACGGTGATCGACAGCACTGGAACTCTTCCGCCCGCCCCGACGGTGCCCCCCGCCCATTCGGCGCCGCCGGCTGGGCCGAGCGGCCCGGACGTAAGGACGCCGTCAGCGACCGGTGTGTTCCCACCCGTTTTCGGTGTCGGAACAGTGCCGACGCCGGGTGTTCGGGGAGGCGGTGAGCGTCCCGTGTACGGAGGGCGGGGTTCATTTACCACACCATCGGGACCGGGCAGTTCCGGGAGTCCGCGCGTCCCGGGGCGTGGGCCTTTCGGTCCCAACGCGAATGGGAGCGAGCCTGACCCTGAGCGCGGGCCCCTCAGTCCCCTCCCCGCCCGAGGAGCCAATGGCATCACAGGCGGCCGCCCGGTCTCACCGTCGGCGGGAAGGCCCCCCGGCGGGATTCCGCGTGGCAACATCATTGGGGGTACTCCGAACGAGCAGCAGCCTCCAAGGGGCCGTGGCACGACGCCCGGACGCCCTACTGCAAGGACCACGTCGACCCGCGGCGACGACCCCGTCGTGAACCGCGAGGGCGCACCGAGGGGGCGCATGCCTGCCTCGTCCAACGGCATCGTAGGGGGACAGCCCAGACCCTCCCGAGACCGCCGACGGGCAGGGACCACCTCGCAAGGCGTACGTCCCGCTGGTGAAACAACCGCAGACGAGTCACTGCCGCGCCGTGGTGGCCCATCCCGTGGCGCCTCCGCCTCCGCCCGGAAGCGTGATGACCGCTCCTCTCGCGACAGGCGCTCTGACAGCCGAGCAGCCGACCGGGCAGAGGCCAGGGATTTCCGGGAAGAAGCCAGGGAGAGCAGACCGACCCCGCCGCCCCTGCCCAAAGGGCCCGATGGAGACCTAGGACGAGAAGAATGACCATGCGCAGGCGCCGCGAGTGGGCCGGATGGCGCGGCCGGGCCGTGTCCGCAGCCGTCGGGGTCTTGTTGGCGAGCTTCGCCGTCACCCCCGCCCACGCTGAGACCATCAAAGACCAGCAGTGGCACTTGAAGGCCATGCAGGCCGAGCAGATGTGGAAGGTCAGCACAGGCAAGGGCATCACGGTCGCGTTGATCGACACCGGGGTGCAGGCCGACATCCCCGACCTGCGCGGTCAGGTCGTGGCGGGCAAGAACTACTCCAGGCATCCTGGGGACGAACGCAGTGACTACGACGGTCACGGCACCGGTATGGCCGTCCTCATCGCCGGCACCGGCGGGCGAGGCACCGCCAATGGCTCGTACGGCCTGGCCCCAGGCGCGAAGATCCTGCCGATCCGCATCCCGGACTTCATCGAGCAAAGCCGCCCCGACGGCAACCCGGACGACTACCCCACCTACATGGCCAAGGCCATCCGGTTCGCGGCCGACTCGGACGCCCAGATCATCAACATCTCGCAGGGGAGCACCGCGCACTCCAAGGAGCTGACGGACGCCGTCGCCTACGCACTGTCCAAGGGCAAACTGATCTTCGCGGGCGTGGGTAATGACGGCGACGCCCTCAACGAAGTCAATTACCCGGCGGCGACTCTTGGCGTAGTGGGTGTTGGGGCGATCGACGAAAGCGTCAAGGCGACGAAGGAGTCCGAGCACGGCCCCCAGGTCGATCTGGTAGCGCCCGGTGAGGACATGGTGGCTGCGTGCATCGAAAGCAGCACAAAGGTGTGCAAGACGCACGGCACCAGCGACGCCACGGCGATCGCCTCCGCCTCCGCCGCACTGATCTGGTCCAAACACCCGAACTGGACCAACAACCAGGTCCTGCGGGTCATGCTCAACACTGCGAGCAAGCCGACGAGCGGCAAGGAGCGCACCGACTACCTGGGCTACGGCGCCGTCCGCCCCCGCATCGCTCTGACCAGCCCGGGCGACCCCGGCCCGGCCGACGTCTATCCGCTGCCCGACTTCAAGCAAGCCGTGTCCAAGGCACCCAACGGGTCGGCCACGGCCTCCGGGAAGGATGACAGCGGCCCATCGCCGGCAGCATCCGCATCTACGGGTGACGGCTCTGCACTGCCATGGATTCTCGGGGGTGCGGGAGTTGTCGTGGTTGCGGGTGGCGCTCTCGCCGCTGGGGCGGTGCGCAGGCGCCGACGTGCAGCGGCGGTAGCCCAGGCTCACGTAGCCATGCCGCCTGGGCCGGCGCAGACGCCGTGGTACGGAGACAGCAACTACGGGGGGAGGTCCTGAGATGGCGTGGGACGAGTGGGAGCAGCTGAAGGCCGACGCGATGGCCCGTCGGCAGAACGGGATGCAGCTGGACAGTGCTGCGGGTGTGGGAGGAAGCGGCGCCGTGGGTGCCCCTGATCTGAAGACGAACAAGGCGGGGAACGACGCCGCAGTCAAGGCCTTGCAGGATGAGATACCGCGGGACACGGACAAGGCGGGCAGTCACGCCGACGAGTCCACAGCCACGGCCGTGCGGGAGTTCAGCGGCTGGCAGACCGGCTCCGGGCTCAAGGACGCCCACGCGGAATGGGAGTTGCAGGTTAAGAACCTGAAGGGGCGCCTGGAGCAGGACAAGGAGGCGTTGGAGGGCAGCCACCAGCATCTCCAGTACGTCGACTACGGCGTCGGCAGCCGGACGGCGCAGATCAAGGCCGGGCCTCACCAGGGGCGCGAGGTCTAGGAAACCGGGGAAACGGGGACGGGGAGAAGGACGGGCATGCTCAGCTATCAGGACGTGGTCACCATCAAGCTCGGTGCTCTGACAACGGCGGCTACCGACTGGGACGACATGGCCGGCGGCTTCGGGGACCTGGAGACCCTCTACGCCGCGAAGGTGGAGTCGGCCGCGACCGAGGACACGGCAGGCCTCACTGCCGCGGCGAGGGCCGCGCAATTGGCGGCCACTCGGCAGCAGTTCAAAGACGCGCAGACAGAAGCCCGCGCCATCGCCTCCATCCTGCGCGAAGCCCATCAGGAGTTCTCCAAACTGATAGGCCACGTGAACGACGTTGTCGATCAGGTGAAGGCGGACCATATGTCCGTCAACAGCCAGGGCGAGGCGGTCTACGACTTCCGCAAGCTCACCCCCATGCGACACGACGAGGACTACCCCAAGTACGTGTCCCGGGCGAAGGCCGCCGAGGCGGCCTGGACGAAGAAGATCAAGGACGCTGTGCAGGCGGTGGACGACGCCGACCAGGGCGTCAAGCACGCTCTCTACGAAGCGGCCGGCATCAAGAGCTGGATCCAGCGTGCGTTCGACGAGGCGACGGGGCAGGGCGGTCACACCTTCAACGGCTCCGCCATCGGGGACATCGTGGTGTACGAGGCCCGTGAGGCCAAGGGGTACGCGAACGTGATTCTGGCCGGCGACAAGCTGGACGGCGATGACCTGAAGGAGTGGCAGCGCCTCATGCGCGATCACTCCCATGACAAGTTCTTCAGCCAGACCCTCCTCAACTCCCTCGGCGCAGACAAGACCCTCAAGCTCACCAACAAGATCGACGACCTGGCGTACTCCGACGACACGAAGGACAAGAACGCCTACCTGCAGATCAACGGAGGCATAGCCGACTCGCTGGCGACCGCCACCCGTGTCCCGGACTTCAAGGACACGAACGGCAAACACCTGCCCTTCGGATCAAAGGGCTACAACGACGCCTTCGACAACTGGCTGCGGACCGACGACGCCCAGTTCTACGTCAAGTTCGGCAACGACCTGAGAGAACACGGCACCGACAAGTACGACCTCAAGACTGTCGGGGAGGTCGACAGGGTCGCCAAGGAACACGGACAGCAGGTGCGCGGCTACCAGAGCCTGGTCACCCTGATGCAGCAGGGACACAGCAACTACTCACCGCAGTTCCTCTCCGACGTCACCGACGGCGCGATCGCCGCAGAGAAGGACCACCCGCACATCTGGAACCTCTACGGCAACTTCGACAGCAAGCACGGCGACGGCTGGTTCGCCAACGACCCGGTTGACGGTGCCCTGGGCATCATGAGCCGTGACCCTGAGGCGTCCACCGCCTATCTCGATCCGCACGCTGACGGCAGCAACGACCGCCTTCACTACCTCCTCAAGGACCGAGACTGGAACGTCGTCAATACCATCGAATTTCGGGGGGAGCATGAAAGCGACGGGCCCAATGCCCTGGACACGGACGAGCGCAAGGGATTGGGCGACGCCCTGACCGCGGCAGCCACAGGTATCGACCCCCACGGGCCCCGCCCGATGGGAGTGACGTCGCACACGGACGCCAACAACAGGGTGTTCGTGCACGCGCTGGATGACCTGTCCAAACAGGGCGACCACATGCCGGCGTCCCTACGTGACGACATGGCGAAGATCATGACCAATCACGGTCATGAGACGTATGTGGCGATGAGTGATCCGAGCGGCGATCGGCGTATTGCCGACGGCCCGAACCTGAGCCGTGACCAGGTGCTGGAGATGACGAAGCAGATATCGCGGAGCCAGGACTCCTACAACCTGCTTCACACGGGCATGAACTACGCGATCATGGACGACATTCACGACTCTTCGCGGCACCCGGAAGACACCCTCCACGCGGCTGGCACCGCGGTCGGTTTCATGGAGGAGGGGCGGTACCTGGCACTCAAGGGCGACCAGCACGACTACACGTGGGACAAGGCGTGGAGCTACCACCTCACCGGTGGCATGTTGAACTTCGTCCCCATCTACGGCGATGCCTTGCAGCGCGGAGCCGACGTCATCACCACTGCCTGGATCATGGACGAACAGCAGCATCAGGCGGACAAGCTGACCAGCGACAGCCAGGCGACCTTTCACCATCGCCAGAACCAGCTCAACGCCATTGCACACCAGTGGTACGCGACCAACTCCCACTGGGCCGACACCCACACCGACTACTCACACGACCAGGGCATGTACGATCAGATCAACACATCGGCCAATAACGGCAACGCACGGGCCCGCGGCATGGCGGGAGCTCAGTGATGGCGAATCCGAGGCGTAAGGTGGCGGCCCTGTTGTGCGGCACCGTCATGGCAGCGGCGGCGGGCTGCAGCACCCACGCCACCGTCCCCGCGGACTTCTGCAAGGTTCCGGTGCCAAAGGCGGCCTTGTCACCACTCATCCCGGACAACGGATCCGTGAAGCAGACGTACACGGCCTTGGAAGCACAGCAAGGTGCGGGCTGCGCCCTTAGCGTCGGCGGTCACCGAGTGCTGTACGTCGACATCATGCGGTGGGACCGGGCCCCGGACCCGGCGGACTGGAGTGGTGCGGATGCACCGTTCGAGTACGCCGCCGAGCGGTCTGTGCCCTTCCCGGGACACGCGGCGATCGGAAGCAACGGCGCCACGGTACGGGCCACTTGCACCTCTCGGACCGCATACATGACCTTCGGGGTCTATTTCTTCGGCGACCGCGTCGAGAACACCCCCACCGGCTACAAGAAACTCCAGCGATTCGTAAACGACTTCGTCCCTCGCGAAACCAAGAAGTTCCACTGCACCGATTAGGTGGCATGGGATGAAGCCCAGAAGGACCATGCTGGCGAGCAAGGAAGAGATGGCCGTGAATGAGCGAAGGCAGACGCCACCGCCACCCGGAAAACCGCGCGACGAGCAATGCCTGCGAGACGCCGACCGAATAGAAAAATGGTCGCTTGTCTGGGCGCTCGTGACGATGGGCATGTGGGGCTGGTTTCTCTACCTACTCCTTGTCGGGTACGAGGCCGGCGGAGTCGAGTGCCGAGCGCCACTGTTCCATGCCGCCCAGGATTACAGTCCCTGCGACAGCAGCATGCGCCAGTGGCCCGTGCTTCTTGGCGTGCTTGCCCTGGCAGTGATTCCGACTGTCATTGCAGCGTTCACAATGGTGTACGCGAAGCTCCTCTGCCGTATCGCCGGTCCGTCGAACCATAACGCAAACTCATCTGCGGGATCGCCTTTGTGAACTCCCGGGCGAGTGCTTGAACCTGGACCCACCGCGCGACGGTCGTGTCTACGTGTTGAGTGTGGCGTCTACGTAATAGCCATTACTTCCGGTTAGTGCTTCTTCATTATTTTGAAGTAGGTTGTGCCCAGGTTGAGCTGGAATACCATGCCGTACTGTTTGCGGATGGCGGCCACCGTAGCGGAAGACGGTTCGCGCAGACACCGTTTGACCGGTGGATCATTTTCACACGGGCCTGTCGGTTCGCTGATGAAATTGGGTTTCCATTGGCGGTCGCGTACCGGATCCCACTTCAGACTCTGGCTTACGGCGTCACGCGAAGGCACTTCAGGATTGCGTTTGTCATACGGCTTCCGGTAGTAGTCGATGAGCGCTCCGTATGCTGCATGGTTGAACTCAATGCCGGGTACGTTCCGGTCGCCGGCTGTGAGGATCCCGTCGAGGACGGACACGATGTGTTTCGGGTCGGCGCCGAAGTAGGCGGTGACATTCACACCGCAGCTGATCTTGTACAGGTCGCTGTCCCTGGTCTCCAGCCATCCCTTCGCTGTTCCGCCCCAGCAGTTGTCGCGGACCACGACCAGGCCGAGCTTCAAGGGCGTGTGCTCGACGTACGCCTGAACCACTTCTCTGAGCCCAGCTTCCGACTTCTGCCTGGCGTTGACCGCTTCCGGGGTTCCGGCAAGTTTGCGGACGGTCTTCTCCGGTACAGCCCGGTCCTCTGCCGAGCACGCGGACACCGCCAGGGCCAGAAGCATCAATGCCGCTGCCTTGACCTGCTTGACCCGCTTCATGAACGTGGCCTCCTACCGTCTGACCTCAGCATGCGGCGCACGTGCGGCCGGCAGCATGAGTATGTGTACTCAAAAACCGTGTGGGGAAGCCCTGTTGGACTTCCCCACACGGTGTGGCCGGGTTACTTCTTGGGCCAGGAGCCCAGCGCGGCCTCCAGGGTGTCCGCGTACAGTCGCGCCCCGGCGATCTTCGGATGGAACGACTGCGCGGAGATACCGAACTGGAAGAACGGCCAGTCGATCTTCGGTTCGTCGCTGTCTGTCAGATCGGTGACAATGCCGTGAATGCTTTCGGGGTCACCGCAGACGGCCTTGCCGTGGAAGAACGCCTGCGGGTTGGCATAGCCGACGTCCACCCCGTGCTTCCTGACGAGGTCGGCGGTCTCGAACATCGTCTGTGCCAGGTAGTCGGCCACGCCGTTGAGCCACTGCGATTCCTCCGGTGAGATCCCGACGAGAGGGATCTTGTTGAGGCAGGAGGCGTCGTTGGATAGCAGCGGCGGGTAACCCATGAGGACGATCCGGGCATTCTGGGACTTGCCGTGGATTGCCTCGATCGTCTTCTGGATGCTGGGTGCGACGACATCGCTGATGAGGTCCGGGATGGCTTCCGCGAGCGGCTTGCCCTGGTAGGGGCCGTCAGGGACGCCCTTGCCTTCGGCGTTGTCGAATTTCTTCTCCTGGCACGGATTCCCTGGCCCCATGCACTGGGTGATCACGTAGCCGAACCGGGAGTCGTTGCCGCCGATGGAGATGGTGACCAGGTCGGTGTTCTGGTCCAGGTATCCCTGCTCGATCTGCGGCAACTCTCCGCTGTTGTCGTATGTCCCGTCTTTGTTGTCGGCCGGAGCGATCACGTTGTAGGTGCGGGATCCGGAGCAGGCGATGAGGCGGTAGTCCATCCGCGCGCTCCAGTTGTCGTCCAGCTCGCCGATGGAGAGCTGTTCGCCGGGGAGCTTTGCCTGCCGGGACCACGCGTAGGTGGAGCGGTGGCAGCCGTCGCGGTCTCCGCTGACCTTGTTGCGCCAGTTCGTCTCCGGGTAGTAGTCCCGGTGGCCCTCGGAGGCTCCCTCACCACTGGAGAAGGAGTCGCCCATCGCGACGACCGTGTGGTTCGGTTTACCGGGAAGGCCCTGGAAAGCGACCGCGCCCCAGGCAACGTCCTCGTCGCCGCTCCCGTCGGCGGTGGTGTTGGTCAACGTCACGGACGGGGTTCCGGGCTGGAGGTGACCCTCAACTGCATCGGCGACCTCGTTGCCGAGACCCGCCGGGTCCTGGAGGACCACGGCCACCAGCCCGGTTACGCCTCCAGCCGGTTCACGACGGCGGACGCTCTGATGGCCTACCTCGACACCGACCAGACCCCGCCACGCACCTGGATCATGGAAATCCTGTCCCATCCACGGCTTACCGGCATGTCCCGTGCGGAGCTCGACGAGCTCACTCGCCGCCTCGCACCACGCCAGGCTGCCCAGGTCGAACGTGCCTCCTACCAGCGCCGGGGCGCCGATCGCCAGCCGGGCAACCGCGGCGGCGTCTTCCCCCAGAAGCTCGGCGACAGAGAGCGTGTCGTGGTCGCCATCCTCTACCTGCGGAAACTGTGCACCCTGGATGTCCTTGCCGACGCGCTGGGGGACGTGAGCAGGTCCTCGATCGGGAACTTCGTCCGAGAGATCCGGCCCCTGCTCACGGAAGGCGGGCTCCTCCCGCCTCCGGCTGCCACCCGCTACCGCACCGCCCCTGATCTCCTTGCCGCTGTCGGCGAAGAAGCCGTCACACCGACAAGTTGATTCTTTACGGCTTCAAGTGAGTGCGGCATCGCTGCCGGGAAGAACCGGGCAGCACTGCTCCGATGGCGTCGACGAGGCCGGCATGGGCGTCGGAGACGACCAGCTGGACACAGGTCAGGCCGTGGGCGATGAGCGAGCGCAGGAAGGCGAGCCAGCCGGCACCGTCCTCGCAGGTGGCGACGTCGATGCCGAGGATCTCGCGGTGCCCGTCGGCGTTGACCCCGGCCGCGATCAGCGCGTGGACGTTGATGATGCGGCCGCCCTCGCGGACCTTCTGAGTCAGCGCGTCCACCCAGACGAACGCATAGGGACCGGCATCCAGGGGCCGGTTACGGAATGCGGCGACCTGCTCGTCCAGATGCCGGGCCATCGGGCTGACCTGGGACTTCGACAGCTGGGTCACGCCGAGGGACTCGGCGAGCTTCTCGACCCGGCGGGTGGACACTCCCAGCAGGTAGGCGGTCGCGACCACCGAGACGAGAGCCTGCTCGGCCCGGCGACGGCGTTCCAGGAGCCAGTGCGGGAAGTAACTGCCCTGCCGCAGCTTGGGGATGGCCAGTTCGACGGTGCCGGCCCGGGTGTCCCACTCGCGCGGGCGGTAGCTGTTGCGGTGGTTGACGCGTTCGTCGCTGACCTGCCCATATTCGGCGCCGCATAGGGCGTCGGCCTCGGCGGACATCAACGCGTCGGCGAACGTCTTGACCATCGCGCGCAGCAGATCCGGACTCGCCGCGGCGAGGTTGTCCTCGGCGAGGGCGTGCAGGGGCACACTGTCAGGTGCGGTCATCGTGCTGATCTCCTTCGAGCTTCGACACCTCGAAGATCAGCCGGTGGCCGTTCGTCTATGCGGTCCTCACCCCGACGCCGGAGCAAATCCCCGGATCAGGTCGAACCCGTACACCATCTCCATGGACGCAACCACACCGCAACCCGTGCAAGGGCAACAGCTCGATCAAGCCGCCGAAGAAGCCGGAGCGGAAGGCTCGCGCCCTGGGAGCAGGATCGTCTCGACGCCGTACAGGAGAGCACTGGCCGACCGTTACCGGATTGCGCTCGACCTCGGTGTCGGATGGGGACTCCGGCAGGGTGAGGTGTTCGGCTTCAGCCCTGGTGATGTTCAGGGCGACTTCGTGCACGTAGAGCGGTAGATCCTCATGTACAAGTCGCGGCTGTACTCCGGCCCACCCAAAGGTGGCAAAGAGCGGGACCTGCCTCTGCCGAAGGTTCTCGCCAAGCGGCTCCTCACCCACCAGAAGCGCTTCGAACCGATCAACGTCATCCTGCCGTGGCTGGACCCCGAGGAGCCCGACCTCGTACGAGAGGACCGGCGTAAGGTGACCGTCCCGCTGCTCGTGTACACCGGGTGGCGCGGCGCGATCAATCGCACCACCTGGAACACCAAGGCGTGGAAGCCCGCGCTTGCTGGCGTGGGAGTGATCCCGCCGCTGCCCGAGCAGCAGCCGGGGGAGAAGCCTTCGCGTGTATGGGAGCCGAGTCGCGAGCACGGCTTCCACGTCTTGCGCCATACGTAGGCCTCGGTGATGCTCGAAACCGGTGAGTCGATCGTCTCGCTCGCGAATTGGCTGGGGCACTCCGACCCGGCGTTCACGCTCCGGACGTACACGCACTTCATGTCGCAGGCCGGCGCGCGGGGACTGTCCGCGATCGAGGCGTGGTTCACGGACCTCGACTGAAAGTCCCTGAGAAGTCCCAGGGGGCTGGGACAGCCGCCGGATGTCCGTAAACATGCAGGTCAGAGCGTGATCGCTCCCTGAGTGACACAGAACCCGGCGTACAGTCCGACTCGTCTGTCATTGGGGCCCTGACCAGGGGAAACTACCTGGTCAGGGCCCCAATATGTCAGACCGGATTTCCAGCCGGTGCCTGCGGTTTCCCAGGAGTTCCCGCGCGGTTGTGCACGGGATGTGCACGGGATCTGGGTGTCGTCGGTTATGTCTCCGGGCTGTTAACGGATCGCAGGTAGGAGCCCTGGGAGGGAGCCGACGAACATGCGAAGTGGAATCGCCGCGGACGCGGAGCGGGACGTTGGCAGTGACGGTGGCCTTCTCGCTCTGCCCCCGGCGTACAGCCCGACTCGTCTGCCTTCATGCCTCTGACCTGGGGATTTACGCAGTTGAGGGTCGTCATTTGTTAGAGCTGCAGGTCAGAGCCAAGAGGTGTGCAGGTTCCACCACTCGGTCAGCAGCGTGAGGCGCTTGCGGATCTCCTGGGGCGAGTCCCCGGTCACCAGAGCCCCGGCCGCGGACTGGGCGGCGTACTCCAGACCCGTGCACTCGGTGCCGGGCTCCAGGTGGACGATGAGGTCCACGCCGGGCACCGGGCACGGCTCGACGGGCGGTGCGAAGCGGCCGTGGCCGGGCGGGAAGAGGATCCAGCCGGTGGGCGGCTCGGGGGCGGCAGGCTGGCCGGCGAGGGTGAGGGCGCTGCCGCACTGGGCCCGCAGCCCCTCCTTGGCCAGGTGGACACCGAAGGCTCGCTCGTAGGCGTCGGCGATCAGACCGCCTCCCGCGCGGCTGGCGATTTCGCACACGATAAGCCTGCCGTCGGCGCCGAGCCAGGCCTCGAGGTGGAACGCGAGCGGCAGGGGGGCGGGGGGAAGGGCCGCGACGACGTCCTGCGCGAGGGTGCGCAAGCCGGCCGTACGCTCGTCGTCCGCGGCCAGCAGGACGCTGCTGAGCTGGGTCTGGCCCTGCAGGTGCTCAGCGACGCCGCTGTTGTACTGCGAAGGCCAGCAGTGCACGATGCGGCCGTCCCGCATGATGCCGTCCACGTGGAAGAAGTCCCCGTGGACGAAGCCCTCCGCCATCCACTGACCGGCCAGGAATGGCACCTCCGAGGACTTCTGGCGAGCCAGGAAGGCCTCCAGGTCCGCGGGGGAGCGCAGCACGCTCACGCCCTCGGCGCCAGCGCCGGAGCGCGGCTTGACGACCACCGGGCCGTCCTCGGTGTCGAGGAAGTCGAGCAGGTCCAGCGGGCTGTCGACCAGGGCGAAGGACGGCACGGCCAGGCCGGCGTCCCGCAGCAAGGTCTTCATGACCGCCTTGTCGCGGTAGGCCGTCGCGCTCGCAGTCCCCTGGCCCGGCAGCCCCAGGCGCTCGCGCAGCCGAGCCGCCCGCAGGACGTCGTCCTCGCTGGTGCTGGCCACCAGCTCGGCGCCGTGGGCGCGGGCCGCCTCCTCGGCGGCCAGTTCGGTGGACCACGCGTAGTAGTCGTCCACCAGTCGGTGGGCGGGGAAGTGCGCGTCGAGCACGTCCTCCGCGCCGGCCGCCGCCTTGTGCGTGGTAAGCAGCACGACGCTGTCGGCGGTGTCGTCCAGCCACTGCTGGAGAGGACGCTTGGTCAGCGGCTGTCGGGAGTACAGAAGTACCTTGGGCATGGGTGGTGCCATCCGTGAGGTCGTGGGACGTCAGAGAACCAGTGAGGTGGGGGCGGCGGTCACGGGACGGACCTGTCCGCGCAGGTGCACCAGGGCGTCGCCGGGCGCGCCGGAGCGTGCGTGCTCCACGGCGCCGACCACGAGGTGGTGGTCGCCGATCCGGAACTGCTCGCGGCGGCTGCACACCAGCCAGGCCAAGCAGTCGTCGAGCAGCGGCACGCCGTGCGGTCCGGTGTGCCAGCGGGTGGGTGCGGCGAACCGGTCGGTGCCGGGCGCGGCGAACCGTTCCGCCACGTCGGCCTGGTCCGCGCCGATCACCTGGATCCCGAACCAGCGGCTGTCCCGGATCCGGGCCCAGGTGGAGGAGGTGTCGGCCAGACAGAAGGAGACCAGGGCCGGATTGGCGCTGACGGACGTGAAGGAGGTGATGGTCACTCCGGCGGGCCCGTCGGCGCCGGGGGCGGTCAGCACCGCAACGCCCGAGGCGTGCGCGCGCAGTACGGAGCGCAGGGTGCGGCCCTCGACGGTCACGAGCGGCGCTCCGACGGGCGGCGGGCCGCGCCGAAGGCGGGCCGGGGCAGGCCGAGGTTTGCGCGCAGCGTGCTGCCCTCGTACTCGCTGCGGAACAGTCCGCGACGCTGCAGCTCCGGGACGAGCAGGTCGACGATGGCGTCGAGGCCGTCGGGCAGGTAGTCGGGCATGATGTTGAAGCCGTCGGCGGCTTCCTTGACGAACCAGTCCTCCAGCTCGTCGGCGATGGACTCCGGGGTGCCGAGCAGGAACCGGTGGCCGCGCCCGCCCGCAACCGACAGGTAGAGCTGGCGGATCGTCAGACCCTCGCGCCGAGCCTGCTCGTAGATCAGCTGCTGCTTGCTGGTGGAGCCCTCCGTGGGCGGGAGTTCGGGCAGCGGGCCGTCCAGCGGATACCCGGAGATGTCGACATCGCCGAGCTGGCCGGTGAGCAGACCGAGCCCGACCACGGGGTCGACGAGGTCCTGCAGCGCGGCGTACTTGTCCTCGGCCTCGCCGTGCGAGCGGCCGACCACGATGAACGTGCCGGGCAGGACCTTGACGTCCTCCGGGTCGCGGCCGTGGTCCGCCGCCTGCTTCTTGATGCCGCGGTAGAACGTCTGCGCCTGGTCCAGGGTCTGCTGCGCGGTGAACACCACCTCGGCCCAGCGGGCGGCGAAGTCCTGGCCGTCGGGGGAGGAACCGGCCTGCACGATGACCGGATAGCCCTGCGGCGGGCGGGCCACGTTGAGCGGGCCGCGCACAGAGAAGTGCTCGCCCTTGTGGTGCAGGATGTGCAGCTTGTCCGGATCGAAGAAGCGGCCCGACGCCTTGTCGTACTCGAAGGCGTCGTCCTCCCAGCTGTCCCACAGCCCGGTGACGACATCCATGAACTCGCGGGCCCGGTCATAGCGCGTGGCGTGGTCGGGCTGCTGGTCCAGGTTGAAGTTCCGCGCCTCGGCGTCCGTCACGGAGGTGACCACGTTCCACCCGGCGCGTCCGGAGCTCAGGAAGTCCAGGGAGGCGAACTTGCGGGCGATGTTGAAGGGTTCGTTGTACGTCGTGGAGGCGGTGGCCGTGAGGCCGATGTGCGTTGTGTGCACGGCCAGCGCGGACAGCAGGGTCAGTGGCTCGAAGTGGACCATGCGGCCCTGCCGGCTCAGCTCCTCGGCGTCCCGGTAGGTGGTGCGCACACCGGCGCCGTCGGAGAGGAAGACCATGTCGAACTTGCCGCGTTCGGCGGTCTGCACCAGCGAGCGGTAGTAGTCGAAGTCCAGGCCGCCGTCGGGGCGGGCGTTCGGGTGCCGCCAGGCGGCGACGTGGTGGCCCGGCGCGGGCAGGAAGGCGCCGAGTTTCATCATGCGGCGGGACGGGCTCACGGTGGTGGTCTCCGATTCAGCGGGGAACGGTGGGCGGGGTGGAGCGGAGCCCGGCGGGCGCGGGGCCCGCCGGAGCTCACGACGGCACGTCAGCCGAGGACCCGGACCGGGTCGCCGTCGAGGTAGGCCTGGATGTCCTCCACGGCCTGGCCGTAGTAACGCTCGTAGTTGGCGCGGGACACATAACCCAGGTGCGGGGTGGCGAGCAGACGCGGCGCGGTGCGCATCGGGTGGTCGGCGGGCAGGGGTTCGACGTCGAAGACATCGAGGCCGGCGCCGGCGATGCGGCCCTCGTGCAGCGCGGTGAGCAGCGCGTCCTGGTCGACGATGGCGGCCCGCGACGTGTTGATCAGATACGCGGTCGGCTTGAGCAGGGCGAGTTCACCGGCTCCGAGCAGACCCCGGGTGCGGTCGCTCAGCTTGAGGTGGACGGAGACGAAGTCGCTGCTCGCGAGCAGCTCCTCCTTGGAGGGGGCCAGTGACACGCCGACCTCGTCGGCGCGCTCCTTGGTGAGGTTCTGGCTCCAGGCGGTGACCTCCATGCCGAAGGCGAGCCCGACCCGGGCCACCAGGGCGCCGATCTTGCCCAGGCCCAGCAGCCCGAGGGTGCGGCCGTGCAGGTCGGCACCGACGGTGGACTGCCAGGGGCCTCGTCCGCGCAGCGCGTTGTTCTCCTGGACGACGCCGCGGGCGAGGCCGAGGAGCAGCGCCCAGGTGAGCTCCACCGGCGGGGTCGAGGAGCTCTGGGTGCCGCACACGGTGACGCCGTTCGCCTGCGCGGTCGCGTAGTCGATCGACGAGTTGCGCATGCCGGAGGCGATCAGCAGCTTCAGCCGCGGCAGCCGGTCCAGCAGGGAGGCCGGGAACGGAACCCGCTCGCGCAGGGTGACCACGCAGTCGAAGTCGGCGAGAGCGGCGACGAGGTCGTCCTCGCCGGCGAAGTGCTCGGTGAAGGTGACGACCTCGACGTGGTCGCCCAGTGCCGGCCAGTCGCCGAACGTGGTCGCCACGTCCTGGAAGTCGTCGAGTACGGCGCAGCGGAATTGCATGTCATGTCTCCCAGAGGTTCTGGCTGTCGGTGCACGGGCGGGCGCCCAGTCCGGGGTCGCCCGTCAGCACGATCCTGCCCCGGTCGATCACGGCGCCGCAGAACGGGTCGTCCTCGAGGCCGAGATGGCCGTCGAGATCCAGCCAGTCGGCCAGCGGAGCCAGTTGGGCCATGGCGGTCACCCCGAGGGAGCTCTCGGTCTTGCAGCCGAGCATCACCCCGAGGCCGGCCCGCCGGGCCACGGTGATCATGTCCAGGGCCGCGCGCAGGCCGCCGCACTTGGTCAGCTTGAGGTTCACCGCGGACACCCGGCCGCGCAGCGGCAGCACGTCCTCGGGCCGTGCGCAGTCCTCGTCGGCGACGACGTGCACCGGCGCGTGCCGGTGCACGTGGGCCAGGCCCTCGAGGTCCCCCCGGGCGACGGGCTGCTCGAACAGCTCCACGCCGTGCCCGGCCAGCGTGTGCGCCACCTCCACGGCTCGCCCGGGGCTCCAGGAGCCGTTGCCGTCGACCCAGATGCGGCCGCCGTAGACCGAGCGCAGCAGGCCCGCGCGGCTGCCGTCGTCGTCCGGCGTCAGCTTCAGCTTGAGGATCGGCCAGTCGGCCAGCTTCCGCGCGCTGCGCAGCAGTTCGGCCTCGTCGCCGGCGCCCAGGGAGAGCGCGGACGGGGCGAGCGGGAGCCCGGCGAGGCCCAGCAGCCGGTGCAGGGGCTGGCCCGCGGCCTTGCCGAGCAGGTCGTGCAGGGCCAGGTCGACGGCCGCGGCCACGGCCGGCCGGACCCCGGCGTCGCGGAGCGCGTCGAGGACACGGTGCAGGTCGTACGGCCCGGCGCCGGCGAGCAGGGGCGCGCAGGCCGCCAGTTCCTCGGCGTCGGCGGCGAGCGCGGTGCCGTAGCCGGTCAGGCCCTGCCAGTCCAGGCGCAGGATGATCTGCTCGACGTGTGTGGTGACGCCCCGGTTGCTGACGAACGGCTCCTCCAGCGCGATGCGGATCCGGCCGTGGGTGACCCGGGTCCCGGACCCGGTCGGGGTGTCCGTCATGCGAGCACCTCCTCGAACGCCGCGACCAGGGCCGATGCCTGGCGGAGTGTCAGTTCGCGGAAACCGTCGGGTTCCACGGGGGTCGCCGGCTCCCGCTGCGAACCGTCGTGCGGTACGCCGCTGCCGTCTCGGTACCGGTCGAGCAGGTACGGCGAGAGAGAGTCCCGGTTCTCGGCCAGCCAGTCCAGCGCCGTGTCGTACGCCTGCTCCGCGGGCGTGGACAGGACGGACTTGAACAGAGCCCTGAGCCGCTCGGCGTCCCCCGGTGAGGTGTCGGGCGGGCAGAGCATGAAGACGGGCGCGGGCAGCAGGACGAGGCACAGCGGGTGTGCCTCGGCGAAGTCCCGCACGAGCGGGCCCATGATGCCGCGCAGGGCACGGGCGGTGGACTTGCGGCCGAAGTAGCCGCCGCGGCGCGGCGGACAGCCGGCCATCGCCCGGGCGCCCCAGTGCAGATGGACCCGGAAGCCGTGCTCGGTGAGGCCGGGCGGGCGCCCGGTCGCCCCGCCCGGCTCCGTGTCCGGATAGTCGGCGCCGAACAGAGCCGACAGCGCGGTCGTCAGCAGGTGGGACATCACCGGGAGCACCGGCGGCAGGGAGGCCGCCCGGGAGAAGAACGCGTGCGGTTCGGTCAGCGCGCGCAGCGGGAGCAGGGCCGCCTCGGCGAGGGCGCGCGCCGAGGCGAACCGGTGGCCGTCGAGCACGTACCCGGTGCCGTCGGGGAGCAGTTCGCAGCGGCCGACCTCGCCGTCGAGCCTGGCCGCGTGACTGATCAGTTCGGCGTACGCCCGGCGCGGGTTGTCCTGGCGGGCGGCTTCCGCCAGCAGCACGCACAGCATGTCCGTCACCAGCGGGGCGTGCGCGACCAGCCGCGTGGCCTCCAGCTCGAAGCGGTAGCCGGTGAGCGCGCGCATCCGCTGCCAGTGCACCTCGACCAGCGGAGTGAGCGCACCGTCCACCTCGGCCTGCACCACGGGGCAGAACAGCGGGCGGGAGCGGTCGCGCCGTACGAAGGCCCGCCCGTCCCAGGTGTACAGCGGCAGCGGTCGGCGCCGGCCCCGTTCGACCAGGGAGCCGGGGAGGTACACACCGTCACCGCCCGACGGGTCCGCCTCGGTCTGGGTGAAGCCGTAGATCAGAGGGAAGCCGTGTCCGCCGCCGCAGACCGCGGTGTTGAAGTCCATCGGGCCGGACCGGCCGAGCGCGATGTCCCCCCAGTTGCCCAGGTGGCCGCTGCGCGGTGGCAGCAGGCCCGGTTCGGCGTGCACCGCGTCGAGCAGGGTGCCGACGCGCACGTCGCGGGTGCCGAGGTGGACCGGGGCGAAGTCACCGGCGCGCTCGGTGAGCGGCTCGGCGGCAGCGGCCAGGTCCAGCGCGCGCACCAGACGGCCGCTCATCGGGCTTCCTCCTCGCGGGCGATGCGGTCGATCAGGTGGGGCAGGGTGCCCCCCGCGCGCAGTACGGCCCACTCACCGGCGGACGTCACGTCGGCCCGGGCGTCGAACGTGATGCCGCGCGCCGTGACCGCGACGGTCCTGTTCTCGCCGGCCAGGTCCACGGCGAGGTCGAACTGCTCCCGTCCGGTCAGCCCCAGCGATTGCCAGGACGTGCCCTCGGGCAGCAGCAGCGGCAGGATGCCCATGGCACACAGATTGGCGCGGTGGATCCGTTCGAAGCTCTCGGCGAGCACCGCGCGCACGCCGAGCAGCCAGGGGCCCTTCGCCGCCCAGTCCCGGGACGAGCCCATGCCGTAGCTGCGGCCGGCCAGCACGACCAGCGGGGTGCCGGTTGCGGCGTACTGCTGGGCGGCCTCATAGACGGACAGGCGCTCCCCGCTCGGCAGGTGCAGGGTGTCGCCGCCGCCGTCCCCGTCCCCGAGCAGCCGGTTGACCAGACGCGGGTTGCTGAAGGTGCCGCGTGCCATCACCTCGTGGTTGCCGCGTCGTGATCCGTAGGAGTTGAGGTCCGTCACCCCGCGTTCGCGCAGGTGGCGGCCCGCTGAGGAGTCGGGTGGGATGGCGCCCACCGGCGAGATGTGGTCGGTGCTGACGTCGTCGCCGAGGGCGACCAGGACGCGGGCACCGGTCAGGGGGCGGGCGGCGGGGGCGGAGCCCGCGTAGGCGGGCGGGCGGATGTACGTGGACGTCTCGTCCCACGGGAAGACGTCGGATTCGGGAGCGGGCAGCGCGGACCAGCCGCCCGCCGGGTCCGCCGACACGGGGTCCGCGGCCTCGGCGGCGAACACCTCGGGGGTGACGAACGTGCTCTCCAGGGCCGCGAGTTCGGCGGAGTCGGGCCACAGGTCGCGCAGGTACACCGGGGCACCGTCGCGGCCGGTGCCGAGCGGTTCGCTCTCCAGGTCGGCGCGGACGTGTCCCATCAGGGCCAGCGCCACCACGAGGGCGGGCGAGGCGAGGTAGCCGGCCCGAACCTGGGCGTGCACGCGGGCCTCGAAGTTGCGGTTGCCGCTGAGCACCGCGCTGACGGTCAGGCCCTCCCGCTCCACCACGGCGCCGACTCCCTCGGCCAGCGGTCCGCTGCCGCCGTTGCAGGTCATGCAGCCGTAGCCGGCGACATGGAAGCCCAGCCGCTCCAGGTACGGCAGCAGCCCGGCGTCGCGCAGGTAACGCGTCACGGCGCGCGAGCCCGGGGACAGGCTGGTGCGGACGTGGGCGGGCACGGTGAGTCCACGTTCCACGGCCCGGCGGGCCAGCAGCCCGGCGGCCAGCATCGCCTTCGGGTTGGAGGTGCTGGTGCAGGAGGTGATCGACGCGATGACGATGTCGCCGTCGCTCAGCCCCTGCACGGTACGCGGCGGACGCGGGGACAGGGCCCGGAAGGAGTCCGGCAGTCCGGGCAGCGAGATCCGCTGGTCCGGGCGGCTCGGGCCGGCCAGGCTCGCCTCGACGGCGCCGAGGTCGACATCGATGACCCGCCCGAAGTGCGGCTCGGCGGCCGGGTCGGCGAGCAGGGCCTGGACGCGGCAGTACTCCGCCACGAGCCGGACCTGGTCCTCGTCGCGTCCGGTCTGCCGCAGGTAGCGCAGGGTTTCCGCGTCGACCGGGAAAAAGGCGCTCATGGCTCCGTACTCGGGCGCCATGTTGGCGATCGTGCAGCGGTCGGCGGCGGTGAGCGCGGCCACGCCGGGGCCGGTGAACTCCAGCATGAGGCCGCGGACGTTCTCCTCGCGCAGCTGCCGGGTGAGGGTGAGGACGACGTCGGTGGGGGACACGCCGGGGCGCGGTGCGCCGGTGAGCCGGACGCCGACGATCCGGGGGAGCCGGATCGGCTGGGCCAGGCCCAGCATCAGGGTCTCCGCCTCCAGTCCGCCGACGCCCCAGCCGAGCACGCCCAGGCCGCCCACCATGGTGGTGTGGCTGTCCGTGCCGATCACCGTGTCGGGGCGCAGCAGCCCGCCGGGGTCCCGGGTGACCACCGTGGCCAGCCGTTCGAGGTTGACCTGGTGGACGATGCCACGGCCCGGCGGGATGACGCGCAGTCCGTCGAACGCCGACTCCGCCCACTTCAGGAACGTGTACCGCTCCCGGTTGCGCTCCCACTCCAGTGCCTCGTTCAGGGCGAGCGCGTCCGGCCGGCCGGCGAAGTCGGTCTGCACGGAGTGGTCGACGACGACGTCGACGGGCAGCGCCGGCTTGACCCGGCCGGGCCGCGCCACCCGGTCGCGCAGCGCCGCCAGATCCACGAGCAGCGGAATGCCGGTGTAGTCCTGCACCAGGATGCGCGCCGGGCGGAACATCATCTCCATCTCCGGCGCCTCGCCCGCGGCCAGGCGCTTGCCCAGCGTCGCGGCCCGGTCCGGTTCACCGTCCCGCAGCAGCGACTCCAGCAGCACCCGGCCGCTGTGCGGCACGGCGTGCAGGGCGAACCCGGCGGCCGCGGCGAAGGCCGGAAGGTCGTACCACTCGGCGTGGCGGCCCGCGAGCCGTCCCCTCTCGATCACGGTCAGTCCGTCCCCTTCGTTCGCTTCGTCTTCGTCTGGTGCGGGCCGGTCGGCGGCAGCGGCGGCACGGTCATCCGGCGCACACCACCACGAACCGCAGCCGCGCGGCCCCCGCCAGGCTGCGGGCCACCGCCTGGCGACCGGTGTCGCCGGTGGCGATGACACAGGCGCCGGGGGCCTCCGGGGTGAGCGCGCCGGGAGTCAGGGAGCCCGGTTCGCGCAGCCAGTGGACGGCCTCGACGCCTTCGAGGGCCGCCGCCTCCTCCGCGCCGTAGCAGCGCTCCAGCAGGCCGGGGGCGCGCGGGGTGACGAACCGGACGGCGGCCGCGCGGCCGGGCCGGGAGCGCAGTTCGTCCAGGACGCGCTGCCCGCACACCTGGCGCACCCACAGGTCGTCCAGGTCCAGGCCCAGCGCGAGCGTGGCCAGCTCCACGATCCGGTCGTCGCCGGGCCGCAGATGGGTGCGCACCACGCGCGGTCCCGCGTCCGTCGCCACGATCCGGGTGTGCGTGGGCCCGTCCGTGACACCCAACGTGTCGAGCACCCGCGGCAGGAACGCCTCGACCTGCGCGCGCAGCCGGTCGTCGGCCGGCGCCGGCAGACAGTGCCCGGTCCGCACCCCGCAGACCGGGTCGAGCAGCGGCTGGGTCAGACACACGATCCGGTGCACGCCGTCCTCGGAGAACGCCTCGACCCCGTACTCTGTGCCGTCCAGGTACTCCTCGACCATCATCGGACGCCCCGGCTCCAGCGTGTCCGGCAGATCGCCGGCCGAGCGGAGCACCGTGGCGGCAGCGGGGCCTGTGGCGTCGACGGGCTTGAGCACCAGCGGGTAGCCGTACACGGCCGCGAACGCCGTGATGTCCGCGGTGTCGCGCACCTCGCTCGCCGCCGTGCCGTCCACGCCGGCCTCGCTTAGCCGGGCCCGCATCAGCGGACCGTGCGCGGTCCGCCGCACCACCTCGGCCGTGTGCCAGGGCAGCCCCAGCTCCGCCGCGACGACCGCGGCGTGCTCCTGGACCTCCTCGGCGAAGGCGCCCAGAGCGTCGACAGGATCGTGCGCGGCGACGGTACGGGCGGCCGCGACCCACTCGGTCACGGGGGCGGTGTCGGGCACGGCGACGATCCGTTCGTACCGCGTCAGGTCCTCCAGCGTGCCCAGGGCGGACACCCTGGTGAGCAGGGTCAGCCGCGGCCCCAGCCGGTGCGCCGCGGCGTGCCGCCGGTCGTCGGCCCCGACGAGCAGCAGATGTCCGCTCATCCGGCGGCTCCTGGGTACGGCAGACCGCGCGGGCCCACATACTCCAGCAGCGGCCTGATCAGCACGTTGTTGGACTGCTGCTCCAGCGCCTGGGCGACCCAACCGGCGGTCCGGCCGACCACGAAGAGGGGGACCGCCAGGTCGTCGGGCAGGCCCAGCAGCCGGTAGGCGAGCCCGGCGTACAGGTCGACGTTGGGGGCGACCCCGTGCCTGCCGTACGGCCGCATGGCGGCGGCGACCGCGTCCAGGATCTCCAGGCCGCTGTGATCCCCGCGCTCCTCGCTCAACTCAACGACGGTGTCCCGCAGATGGCGGACCCGGGGGTCCTCGGTGCGGTACACCCGGTGGCCGAAGCCCATCACCGGCCGGCCCTGCCTCTGGAGTTCGGCGACGTACCGTTCGGCGTTGCCGGGCTCGCCCACCTCGTCCACGAGCCGCACCGCGCGTTCGGCGGCGCCGCCATGGACGGAGCCCGCGAAAGCGGCGACGGCGGCGGTGAGCGCGGCCGCCATGCCGGAACGGCAGCCGATGGCGATCCGCGCGGTGAACGCCGAGGCGTTGGAGCCGTGGTCGGCGTGAACGATGAACCCCTTCTCGATGAACCGGACCGCCGCGGGCGAGGGCCGCTCGCCGAGCAGCGCGGTCAGGAACGTCTCCGCGTACGAGGTCTCGCCGGCCGGGATGGTGAACTCCCGTCCGCTGCGGAAGGCGTGGTGGGCGGCGACCAGCAGTGGCACCCGGGCGATCAGGCCGATCCCGGCCTCCAGCGCCTCGTCATAGGTCTCGTCGGCGGCGCCGCGTGCCGTGTCGAAGGAGCCGAGCGCGGAGACCAGGGTTCGCAGCGCCTCCATCGGGTGGGCGCCGGCGAGGGAGCGGGCGAGGCCGACAACCGGTGCGGGCAGGTCCCGCCGGGTGCGCAGCTCTTTGCCGAATGCCTCCAGGGCGGCGGCGTCCGGGAGTTCGCCGTGCACGAGGAGATGCGCCACCTCCTCGAAGGAGGCGTTGCCCGCCAGGTCGTGGATGCTGTACCCGCGGTACTCCAGGACGCCCTCCGCGCCGTCGATCCGGGTGAGGGAGGTGCGGTCGAAGCTGACGCCCTCCAAGCCGCGGTGGACGGTGGCGGTCCCGGTGCCGACGGGGGGCGCCGGGGCCGGGGTGACGGTAGGCGCCTGGTCCGCTCCGGCTGCGCCGCCGCCGCGCTCCGCGAAGGCACGAATGGCGGCCACGGTCCGCAGTTCCAGGATGAGTTCGTCATCGACGGGTATCCCGTAGGCCTCTTCGAGGGCGACCATCAGCCCGACGTGGCCGAGAGAGTCCCACTCCCGGATCGACTGGTACTCGAGGTCGTCGGCGACCTGGTCCGGTGCGATCCCGAGAGTGCGCGCGATCAGCTGGTCGACGCTGCTCATGTGTGTTCTCCAGCGGGTGCTCGGTGGGAGGTGGCTGAGGTCAGGCGAGGGTGGCGGTACGGGTGCCGAGCCACTGGCGCAGGGCGCCGCGGTCGATCTTGCCGTTGGCGTTCACCGGCAGTTCGTCCCGGACGTGCACGGCCTTGGGAACCATGTAGGCGGGCAGGGCCCGCGCGGCCGCGTCGGCCAGGTCCGACGCCGGGAGGGGGCCGGTGACGACCGCGGTGACGGCGGAGTCGTCCGGCCACAGCAGGCAGACGGCCTCCGCGGCGCCGGCCCGGCGCAGCACGGCTTCGATCTCGCCGAGTTCGACGCGGTGGCCCCCGACCTTCACCTGCTGGTCGTTGCGGCCGAGGCAGACCAGGTCGGCGCCCTGCCGGCGAACCAGGTCGCCGGTGCGGTAGTAGGTGCGGCCCGCGTGCTCGAAGAACCGCTCCGCGGTGAGCTCCGGGGCGCGCCAGTACCCAGGGGAGGCCTGCGGACCGGCCACGCACAGTTCGCCGGTGGCGCCGTCGGCCACGGGTGCCAGCCCCTCGTCCACGACGAGTCCGTGCAGGCCCGGGTAGAGGCGGCCGATGGGCACGTTGTCGTGGACGCAGTCCGCGGGGCTGGTCGCGGAGTCCCAGCGGTAGGCGGAGCAGGCGATGGTCAGCTCCGTCGGGCCGTACAGGTTCTCCACGACCGAGTTCGGCGCGGCCGCCTGCCATTCCTCGGCGGTGGCCCGGGGCAGGGCCTCGCCGCAGAACAGGCTCCAGCGCAGGGTCGGCATGGTGTCCGGCTTGAGGCCGCCGCGCCGGCGCAGTACCGCGGCCACCGACGGCACGGAGAACCACACGGTGATGCCGTTGCGCTCCAGGTATTTGGCGGGTGCGAGGATCTCGATCGGGTCCATGGCGCACACGCGGGCGCCGTGTTCCCAGGCCATGAACAGGTCGAACACCGACAGGTCGAAGGTCTGGTCGAACGTCTGCGAGAACCGGTCGTCGGGTGTGATGCCGTACCGGGCCTGGTTCGTGTCGAGGAACGCGCGGACGTTGCCATGGGTGACGGGCACCCCCTTGGGCGTGCCCGTGCTGCCGGAGGTGAACAGCAGGTACGCCAGGTCGTCCGGGCCGGTCTCGGGCAACTCGCGTAGTTCCGGCGCCCTGCCGAGGTCGGCCGCCCCGAGGACGGGGACACCGAGGGCGGAGGAGTCGGCCGGGCTGTCGTCGCCGGGCAGCAGGAGCGCGGGCGGCCGGGCCATACCCGCGAGCAGTTCGGGGAGCTGGGCGGCGGAGGCCCGGTCGACGATCAGCGCGTCCAGGTCGGCGCGCTCCAGCATGGTCCGGGTCCGGCCGAGAGGAAACTTCCTGTTCAGCGGTACGAACGCGGCTCCCGCATACAGCGCCGCGAGGACGCCGAGGTAGGCGGGCTCGCTGCGGTGGGCGAAGACCCCCACGCGTCGGGGGCGCCCGTCGCCGTCGCTGCAGGCCTGCAGCAGACGGGTTGCCCAGCGGCGGGCCGTGGCGTCGGCCTCGGCGTAGGTGACGTGGCGGCGGCCGATGGTCAGGGCGATGCGGTCCGGGTGGACCGCGACGTGGCGGCGGAAGCCGGCGGCGAGGGCCGTCGGCTGCGTCGTGGCGGTCATGGTGTCCTTCGGTTGCGGGTGCGGAGGGGTGCGGCGCGCCCGCGTCGGCAGGCGGTACGCGCGCTCCGTCCGGGTGGCTTCGAGGTCGGGCGCTGCGGCCCGCGCGGCGGCTCGGCGCCGTCCGCGGGCGGTGAAGGTCTGGTGAGGCGGTTCCCGGGCGGGTGTGGCGCTCCGGAGGTCCGGGCCGGCGTCTCAGGTCTCGGCTGTGGCCAGGGCGCCGACGCGGCTGCCCGCCGTCAGGGCCACCCGCTCCGCTGTCACACCGGCCACCGCGAAGACCACGGCGGCGCTGATCCAGCCGGCGGTGCCGGTGCCGAGCAGCAGGCCCGTGACGACGATGGGACCGAGCACACGCTGGCCGTTGATGCTGAGGTTGAAGACGGACAGATAGCGGCCCCGTGCCTCGGGCGGGGCGAGTGCGATGGACAGGTCCCACACCGCCGCGTTGGCGATGACCTCGCCCAGCGAGAGGGCGAGCACCGCCGCGGCCAGCCAGGCCACTGAGGTCCAGCCGGGCGAGGCGCCTGCCGCGGCGAAGCACAGGCTGCCCACGGCGAGCACCGCGCCGGTCCAGGTCAGCATGCGGCTCGTGCGCCGCAGGCCGTCGGCGAACCGGCTCACCGGGATCTGCAGGACGACCACCAGCACGGTGTTCGCGGCGAACAGGACCGACACCATCACCCGCGGCGCGTCCGTGTACTCCAGGACCCACACCGGCATGGCGACCAGCAGCAGCGCGTCGAAGAACGACAGCAGGAAGTTCAGCCCCGTCAGCGCCAGGTAGCGGGCGTCTGGTAGGGCCCGCTGCCGCGGCGCCTCGTCCTCGCGGGATGCCCGGGCCCGTGGTGCCGCCGCGCGATCCTCGTGGACGCGCAGCACCAGGACGGCTCCGCACAGGAACGCGCACGCGATCGCCGCCAGGACGACGCGGTAGGCGGTCGGCGTGTCCGAGACCAGAGCCCCGCCCGCCGCCATCGCCCCGATGCCGAGCCCGCAGTTGCGGACAACGTTGACGACCGCGAGCAGCCGGGTGCGTTCCTGCTGTTCCGGTACGGCGTTCGCGACGAGGGCCTGCAGGACCGGCGGCCCGGCCCGGTCGCAGGTCACCGCGCACAGGGTCACCGCCATGAACTGCCAGAAGGAGGTGACGAAGGCGTAAGCCCCGCAGCACACCCCGCGGCCCACGTACACGGCGGCCAGCACGCGTCGCGCCCCGTACCGGTCGGCGAGCACACCGCCGTAGAGGGAGACCAGCAGGGCGACCCCGCCGGCCGTGGCGAGTCCGGTGGCGACCTGGTTGGGCGTGAGCCCGACCTGCCGGGTGTAGAACGCCATGGAACTGGCCATGAACAAGCCGATGCCGAGGGATTGCACGAGTGCGGCGACAACCAGCCTGCGGCCCCCCGCGGTCAGTTTCATCCCGTCCGTCCCCCCGGATAGCTCGGTGATCAGCCCTGGTGATAAATGGCGAACGGGTACGGGGAATGGTCCCGGCGAATGGCGAAAGGATTCGGCCATTCGCCGTCGGTTTTCTCCGGAGGGCCATTCACCCTCCCGTCCGTACACCGCAGCTCGGGGAAGACGATAGATCAGGCGGACGCGTCAGGTGCGATTCTGGGCGCACTGCGACTTCCGTGCGGAAATCTCATTCTGTGCATTCTGCCAAGGCCGGGCGCAACTTGTAGTGATGCTCCGGACGGCCCGCGTCCCCGTACTTCAGGCTCAGTCGGACGCTGCCCCGTTCCTCCATGCGCTTGAGGTAGCGCTGGGCGGTGGAGCGGCTCACCCCTGCCCGCTCGGCCACCTCCTGCGCCGACAGCGGCCCGTGCGCCTCGCGCAGGATCCGCCGGATCAGCTCGGTGGTCGGCCCCGCGAAGCTCCGGGAGCCGGAAGCGGGAGCCGCCGCCGTGTCACGGGCTCCGAAAATGCTGTCCAGGCCCTCCTGCTCCAGCTCGTCCGTCCCGTCGAGCCTGCCCCACTGGGCGGCGTAGGCCTCCAGCTTGGCGCGCAGCGCGGGGAAGCTGAACGGCTTGACGAGATAGTGCAGAACGCCATAGCGCCGGGCGGACCGCACCGATGCGGCGTCCCGGGCGGCTGACACCATGATCACGTCGATGGGGTACTCGCGCTGTCGCAGCTGGTGCACCAGGCGCAGCCCCGTCTGGTCCGGCAGGTACTGGTCGAGGAGAATCAGGTCGATTCCGCCCCGCTCGACCACGGCGAGCGCCTCGCCGGCCGTGTGTGCCCGAGCGGACACCCGGAATCCCGGAATCCTGGACACATAGGCGGCGTTGACCTCGGCCACATGGAAGTCGTCGTCGACGACGAGCACGTCGATCACCGGGTTCCCACCGCCGCGGGGGCGAGCGCGCGCGGCAGCAGTACGGTGAATACGGCGCCCCCGTCGGCGCGTTCACCCACCGTCACGGTGCCGTTGTACTGGTCCGCGATGCGCTGGACCTGTGTGAGCCCCACGCCCCGGCCGTTGCGCGGCTGCTTGGCGGACCAGCCCTCCAGAAAGACGAGGGGACGAGTGTCGGGCGGGACCCCGGGCCCGTTGTCGGCGACCCGGAGGACCGCGGTGTCGCCCTCCGCCCACACATCGACGTCGACCCTGGGATCCGGGGCGGGGCCGGCCGCCACGGCGTCCAGGGCGTTGTCGATCAGGTTGCCCAGCACCATCATCAGGTCGTGCGGAACCAGCGCGCGGCGCGGGAGGTTGGTGCTCGTTCCGATGCGCAGGGTCACACCGCGTTCGGCGGCGACCGCACTCTTGCCCACCAGCAGTGCGCTGAGCACCGGCTCACGCACCTGGTCGGCACGCCTGGTTCTCGTGGTCCGGGCGCGGGTCAATTCCGCAATGAACTCACTCGCCCTGTCGTACATTTCCATGTGCAGCAGCCCCGCGACGGTGTGCAGGCAGTTGGCGAACTCGTGATGTTGAGCGCGCTCTGTCGTTATGAGAACGCGGCCTGTTTCCGACCTCATACCCCGTTTGCCCCGTATGTGTTTATATCGTTCGGTCGCAAACCTGTGTATCAGGAAACAATTGTGTCGACAATCAATTTTTGGCAAAGGCCGAGACGGGGGGGCGGGGCCGAGCTGGGAGAAGGCGGACTACCGGATAACGGGCCAGAAATAGCTGGCGAAGAAACGCCGTCGCCCAGTGCGACGCCCTCCTGGACGAGGGACGATTCGTCCAGGCCGCAGAAGTACTCCAAGATGTGACCAGTCCGGCCGCCGCCGGACCGGGTGCCGAGAACCCGCGCGTACTATGGATCCGCAAGCGCCGCGCCGCTGTCCTGATCATCGGCGGCGACTTCCGCCGAGCGCTCCCCGAGTTCGATGCACTCGCCGCAGCGTACGCGCGCACCGCGGGCTCAAGCAGCACGGACGCCCTCGAATGCCGACGCCAAGCGGCTTATTGCCGCGCCGAAATCGGCCAGTCCGCCGCCGCCCTGAAACAGTTCCAGGCCGTACTCGACCAAGTCCGCCAGGCCGACGGCGACGCCTCCCCGGAAGCATTGGACCTGCGGCGCAACATCGGCATGCTCCTCCTCGCAGAGAACCGTGTCCCCGAAGCGCTCGAAGTCCTCCAGCCCCTGCACGAGGACCTGAACCTTGGGTACGGACCGAACCACGAGGAGACCCGGGAGATCGCAGAGATCCTTGCCCGTATCCGGTTTGCGGAGGGGTGACTGGCACCCTGGGCGGTATCAGGGGTGGTCGAACGGGCTTCCAAATGACAGGGCTCCACAGGGACCGGTGGGCCGCACCTACGGGTTGCTCCCGGTGACCAGCTTCAACAGGCCCTCTGTGTCCGTCAGGTCCGGGATCACAGCGTGGGCACCCGTCGCGCGCAGTTCCTCAGCGGAGCTGCAACCTGTGGCGACGGCGATAACGCGGACGCCGATGGCGAGACCGCCCTCGACATCGGCGGGTGTGTCACCGATCAGAATGGTCTCCGAGGCCGCAACGGATGAGCGAGTGAGCGTCAGTTTCACGAGTTCTGGCCGAAGGTCGGCGTCCCCGCCGTAGGCGCCACCGTCCCAGTGGATGTGGGTGTCCAAGCCGAAGACGTTGAGCTTGATCTCGGCGACGGCGCGTACGTTTCCGGTGACGACGGTCTGTCGGAGTCCGGCGGCGGCTAGGGCGTCGAGGGCGGCTGCGGCGCCGGGCAGGGCGTGACCTTGCTCGCGCAGTTCGCCGGCGTGCCGGATGTGCTGGGCCGTGAGTGCCGCCGCGAACCGCTCGAAGTCGGCTCGGTCGGTGGTGAGGCCGTGGAGCTTGGCGGTCTCCCGGAAGATGACGGCTTCGGTGATCCCGTCGATCTTGGCTTGTTGGCGCATCGCTTGACCGGTCACTTCCTCGAAGGCAGCGGCGGACAGCCTGCGTCCGACGCCGCGCGTGTCGATGAGTGTGTGGTCGATGTCCCACAAGACGAGCTGTGCCATGCGGCGAGCCCTTTCGAACTGAACGTCCAAGCGGATGCGCTGAGTCCCCCAATCGTTGCGGAAGGTGTCCGCGACGCGGAAGACAGCCCTACCCTGACGGAATATGGGAGGACCGATGGTCGATTCACCGAAGCTGCCCATCGGGCGGCAGGTCAGGCACTACAGGCGTAAGAACGGTAACCGCTCGCAGGCCGCCATCGCAGGCCTGTGCGGGATCACCGAGCGATACCTGTCCCTGATCGAAACCGGGAAGAAGACGCCGTCTCCCGATGTGCTGACCCGGCTCGCGCGAGAGCTGGGGGTGCCGGTGTCTGCGCTGCTCTCGGATGAGCCTCCGGCCGAGTCCGGCGTCTCCCTGAGCACCACGCCCGACATCGCTCGTGCCTTGATGGGGTACAAGGGAGCCCAGCCGGGGCGGCCGTGACTCCGGCGGAACTCCGGGACCGCGTTGAAGAAGCCTGGAGGATCTGGCAGTCCAGCGAGGAGCGATTCAGCGAAGTCGAGCAGGTGCTCCCGCAGCTGAACGCTGATGTCGAATGCGCCCTTCGCGCATGTCACACAGGTGAGGAATCCGGATCCCGCCGCGAAGTGCTACGTACTTCCGCGGACTTGTACGGCTTGCTGCGGTCGTATTGCCGGCGCACGGGACGCCTGGACCTTGCGCTCATGGTTGCGGACCGCGCTCGCCGTGCTGCGGAGGACGCGGACGACCCGATCCGGCTGGCCGCGGCACACTGGGATTTCGGGCACTGCCTGCTCTCCCAGGAGGGCGGTGCCGGTGAGGCGGCGGAGGTCGCCGAGTCGGCTGTCCAGCAACTGCAGGATGTTCCGGACAGCGATGAGAAGGCGGCCATGCAGGGCGCCCTGGAGCTCGTATGTGTGGTGGCTGACGCTCAGAGCAGGCGGTGGTGGCATGCCCGCCAGCGGCTGGAGGAGCGGGCGGCTCCGTTGGCCCTGCGAGCGAGTGAGGCCAACATCCAGTGGACGGTGTTCGGACCTACGAACATTCATCTCCCCCGCCAGCATCGAGATGCTGGCGGGGGAGAGCGCTGAAGGACTTCGTCTGGCCGACGAGGTGGACGTCTCTCGCCTGCCAAGCAGGGAGCGGCAGTTCACTTTCACTCTGGAACTGGCGCGTTGTTATGTCCTGCGGCGCGATGACGCCGCGGTCCTTGTGCACCTTCTGGACTTGGAGAAGCTGAGTCCGCAGGACATGGTGCGCAGCAAGTTGGGCACCGACATGGTGTTGGGCCTGCTCGATCGTGTTCGTCCCACGTATCGCCGCCAGGTCCTGGGACTGGCGGAGCGCCTCGCCGTTGGCCGCTCTGCCGCTCATAAACCCACCTGGGACACGTTGCCGCAGCGCAAGTCTGACTGTGCCCCGCGTTGGCGAGCGATGATGGCCGAGGATGGGGCGCCGGTGATGTCGACCTGCTTGCCGCGCGTGGGCGCGTCAGTGCCTATCGCGCGGCGGCTGGTCCGTGAGGCCCTGGTGGACTGGGACTTGCCAGACCTGGCGGACGCTGCCGAACTGGTCGTGTCGGAGCTGGCCTCCAACGCCGTCCGGCATACACGCCATTGGGGGCTCAGGCTGACGATTCTCCGTCTTGCCGGCCGGGGCGTAAGAGTTGCCGTGACCGATAAGAGCCGGGTGCTGCCGGTGAAGGTTACCTCATGCGCTGAGAACGTCACCGGCCGGGGCTTGGCGCTCGTCGACGCCGTGTCGCAGGAGTGGGGGACCGTCCGCCTTTCCTGGGGAAAACGCATCTGGGCCGATGGCGCGGCGGCCGACGTTCTCGCCGACATCAGCCCCGCCCTCGAGGTGCGTGTGTTCGCCACCCCGACAGCGCAGATCATCTACGTGCTCCTCGTGGTGGCGCTCGCAGCCTGGCTCGGCGTACTGATCGTCGGCGGGTAGCGGCGGTGAGCCGGACCTGCCCACGGGGGCACGCATGGGTCTGCTGCAGGTTTGGGTGACAGGTTTGACCTGCCCCACCTCTCAGGTTCCAGTTCTGCTGGCCAACTGACGGCCTTCACGAAAGGCTGCCGGACATGCCTCGCGCCTACCCCGCTGAGTTCCGTGCCCGTGCCATCGCGCTGGTGCGGGCAGGAAAAGAACAGAAGCAGACCGCCGTTGACCTCGGCATCCACGGTCACGTTGTCGAAATGGTTGCGCCAGAACGACATCGACAACGGCCGGCGCCCCGGCAGGGCTCCAGCCGGTAGCGGCGTTTCTTCGGCTCGGCTGTGGCCAACTCGCCGTCCAGTAGCAGTGTTTGAGTCCAGGCGAGCAGGTCGGCGCCGGTCAACGCCAGCTCCGGCCAGGTGGTGTTGACCTGGAAGTGGCGGGAGGGGAAGCGGCCGAGGCCGGTGGTCTTGCCGCAGCGGATGCGGTCCTCGACGCGGGCGTGTGCGCGATGGCGGACCTCCAGGTGCTGCAAGGAGCCCTCGCTGTAGGGGGTGTCAGTGAGAAGGACCTGGTGGCGCATGCCTTCGTCCAGGTCGAACAACGAGAGCTGGGCACCGGGGTACGGACTCTCTCGCCGCACGATGACTCGCGTGCCGCGGCCGCCCCAACACCAAAGACCAGTGGCCGACCACAACTTCACTCCAGGAACGCCCAACTCCCTCGGGCCGACTCCCACACCCACAACCCGAGGCCAGGGACCCACTGCGCTTGACAAGCCCGGCCCTCATGGGTGCGGGAATGCTTCGAGATCCCGACTATGCCTTGTTCACAGACCCCGACATACGGCCGCCGTCCTGCTCGCCGGCCTGCGGGCAGGACCCGTCTGGGGCACTCGTGCCGTCCCGGGGATGGGACGCCGTGAAGACTGACGGACTACGCGCCAGCACACGAGGCCGTTCGGGCTGGCCATCAGCGCGATGTTTCGCCGAGTGCGGCCCGGAGCCAGTCCAGCGATCCTGTCTCTAGTACGGCGTCGGCGAGTGCCTGTCCGCTCTTGGTAGTGATCCGGCCCCGGCTGTTGTCGATCCACCGCTGCGCGTTGGCGTGGCCCTGGTCGCGGTACTCGATGCCCTGGATCATGCACTCCAGCTTGTCGGCGTCCCGGGCGCAGATGGCCTCCGGCGACTCCTTCGCTTCGTATTCGCCGACCAGGGCGCGGATGGCCTCGGCCAGGCCCTCGGGCATTCCGGAGACCTGGTCGGCGGTGATGTCGCGCGGGTCGGCTTCGCCCTGGCTGTACTTCTTGCCCAGATGGTTCACGTCGCCGGTTCGGGTCTCCTGGGAGTCGTGCCATACGGCGAGGAAGGCGGCGCGGGCCGGGTCGGCGCCTTCGAGCTGGGCGATGATCGTGGCGATGAGAGCAGTGCGCCAGGAGTGGTCGGCGACGGACTCGGGATCTTTGACGCCGGCCATCCACCAGCCGCTGCGCTTGGTTTGCTTGAGCGTCCCCGCCTCGTACAAGAAGCGCGCCACCGCGGTCATGTCGTCGGACACCGTCAGGCTCCTCTCACGCCTCGGCGAGGCGAATTGCGTACCGGATGCTCTCCAGCTCCCGCCGCGCGCGCGACGAGAGTTCACTGCTATCCAACATGATCGGAAGTCTCTCGCGTAGAGCGCGGGCCGCCTCGCCTGAATGCAGAAGGTTGGGGCGTACCTGGAGCAGGGCCCACACGCTGTGGATGTTGAGGTCCACGTAGCCGTGCTCGGGTGCGATTCCATCCACAAGGTGGCCGAGGAGCTTGTCCCCGTTCCAGGGGCCGAGGGAGCCGTCGGCGATGAATTCGTCGGACAGCTGCGGGACGGGAGCCTCACCGATCCAGTACGCCCAGTATGCGAGGTTGGCGGCCTCGCCGGCATCGTCGTCCTGAAGTGCAGTGTGGATGAAGTGCTCCATCCGGTCGCGGTCGCCGTGCCGGGCGGCGACCGCGGCCACGGAGCGGTTGTTCAGCCACGTAGTGAGCCAGTCGTCCGGCCGTTCGGTGCGTTGCTGGTGGGCCAGCCAGTCCGAGGTGTCTGGGTCCCGGTCGTACCCGGAGAGGTACAGAGCCTGTCGGCGCAGCAGGAATTGCTCGGGCCTGCGTGACTGCTCGGCAGTGCTACGCATGCGCGTGAAGAAGGCGTGGCGCTCTGCTGCTGTCAACTGGGGTCCGGACGGGGCCGGGCCCCGGCGGGGTCGCGCAGGCCGGGGCAGCGCTCGAACGGGACGGGGGGCAACCCCGTTGAGGGGCCACACCAGGATCTCGGCGAGTTCGCGCTGCATGACCATGGCACCGAGCGGGCTCTCCTCCACGGGGGTGTCCTCGTCCAGGACGCTGGCGAGGAGGACGTCCGCCTCCAGCGCACGTGCCAGCGCCAGGAGCAGAGTCGGAGAGGCGCCCATCTGCATGAGCTGGTGACGTAAATGAAGCATCTGGCCGACCGGGATGGCCGTGAGCGGCCGGCGACCGGTTTCCCACCCGGCGATCGTGTCCGGGGACACCTTCAACCGTTCGGCGGCCTCGTCCTGGGTGTAACCCTGCTGCTCGCGGATCACCCGCAGGACGTACCCACTGAGCAAGCCTGTCCGGGTCCGTGAGCCCTTACTCGTACCGGCGGTCAGGGTTTTACGCGAGCTTGGCCGCATGGGAGTCCAATCCCGGTGGTCTGCGGGCAAACCACCTGTACTCACGGTCACTTCAAGGGCGTTACCCGACTTTCTACTGTCGTGGACGTCCTTGATTTGAGCCTACTTTGGAGGCCACGAGACATGGGCTCCGTTCCGCACACTTACCACCCGACGGGGGCACCCCAGGCCACGTCTGATCTGGATGGTGAACGCCAGTCGGAGGCGGTGACAAGACCTGAGATCCTGAGCGGTGCTGAGCGTCGGTTGGCCGTCGAGCACTGGCTGCTCACGGCTGCCGAGGACTACGCCCGGGCTCGCCAGGAGTGGCGGACGGAGGGCGTCGCCCTGCTCCGGTGCGGCGGCGTCTTCGGCGTCGTCCGGATTAGCGCGGAGATCGTCCGCGCGGCAGCCGGAACCGAGGACCTGGCCACCGTGGACCGCTTCTTGGCCCGGGCTCTCCTTGGCGGCCCGGTGTTCATGGACCAGGGGCTCCTCCGGTACTACGCCCTGGTGGGTTCTGGTACGGGGCGCCGGCCGGAGTGGAAACGGGTTCGCGACGATGCCGAGTTCATGGGCGTCGGTCACTACCTGGGTGTGCCAGCTGCGGATGCCACCAGCCCGAAGATGCGTCGCTACTGGTGCGTGGGGATGGACAGCGCCGGTGAACTCGCTCCGGCTGACGCTGTGGCTCAACTCGTGCACGCTGGCCGCTTCCAGCTTGTGGGCAGGGAGAGGCAGCTCGGTGGGTAACGCGAGGCTCAGGAGTAGCCATCTCGGCCCTGGCCGGCGAGAGGTGGCGGAGGACGGGTCGTCGGTCGTCACCGCCTCGCTGCAGCGTGTGCCTGAGTCGGTGTCCGATGCCCGCCGTCTCGTGCGTCACACCTTGGCGGCCTGGAGGCTAACGGGCCTGGTGGACGCTGCCGAACTCGTCGTGTCCGAGCTGGCCTCTAACGCCGTCCGGCATGCACGCCATGGATCCTTCAGACTGACCATCCGACGTCTCGCCGGCGGGAGCGTACGACTAACCGTGACCGACAGGAGCCGGACGCTGCCGGTGAGGGCGACCGCGAACACCGCGGACGTCACTGGCCGAGGCTTGGCACTCGTAGAGGCCTTGTCGAGGCAGTGGGGGACTGACCCTCTGCCGTGGGGCAAACGAGTCTGGGCAGACGTGGGACCTGCCGACGGCTCCGTACTGGCCGATGACCCCGACCCAGCCGTTACCCGCTGCGTGCGGTCTGTTCCTGCAGCGCAGATCACCTACGCGCTCATGGTGGTGGCGATGGCCGCCTGGCTCGGCGTACTGATCGCCGCCGGGCAGAGGTGAGTCACGAAGAATGGAGCAGCATACGCCCGAGGGCGAACACCGTCCCCAAGCCAGCTACCGGACTTCGAGCAGATGCACGGGTCCAGCTATCCGAGCCCGAGCCGATGGCCGGGCTGGACCGGAAGCCTGCCGGCTCACTCGTCGGCATCACGCGGGCTGGCGTGGGTTGCCTGACGTACGGCGCCGTTCGCGGCCATGGGCGTCCCCAGCGTCCCGCTATGACCAGCAGTTACGCCCCAGCTTCTCGATCCACGCCCCGGCCGCGCACTGCCTGGGACGACCCCAATGATCCCTCCCTCCCCGTTACCCCGTCGGAGAGAGAAGCCCGCCCTCTGGAAAGCAGAGCGAGGGCCTGCACCGATAGACGCAGCCATGGGAGGCGTCCGTGACCATGAACACCGTTGCCGTTCCGACTCGTCGTGATGCGCAGCCCAGCGTCGCGGACGTCTTCGTGTACGCCGCCGCGCACATCCACAGGGCTGCCGCAGCCATATGGCCGGACCAGTCCGTGTCTCTGGAGTGCCACGTGCCCAGCGTCACCGGGTACGTGCAGCAGGCTCGGATCGGCGAACGCTTGCTGTACGCGAAGACATCGCTGCTTGGCGTCTCCCTGGTGTCACTCCTGCGAGGTACGCGCGGAACCTGGTCCACCGTGCTGGAGGCACAGCAGGAGTACCAGAACCGCCAGGATGGGCTGCTGCACCGCGAGGCCGCACAACTGAGGCTGCTGGCCGAGATGGGCGGCCCGAGGACATGTCGGTTGGCCGCCCTGAGAACTGGCGTGATCTTCACCGAACCAGTGCCCGGCCCGACGCTCGGCGAGCTGCTGCTGGAGCATCCCGGTGACACGGCGGTCCTGCTCGACCGCACCTTCACCGAGCTGCGACCGCTGCACCGGCCTGGTGCCGCCCGTCAGCTGGCAGCCGTCGGTGTGATCGAGGAACACAGCATTGCCGGCACGTTCCTCCGCAAGTTCAACGGCTTATCGGGGACGCTCTACATGGACCGACTCGCTGAGTGTCGAAACAAGGCGGAGCAGCGCCAGGAGATGCTGCAACTGGTGCACCGCTCCGTGGGCCGTCTACGGCGCCTGCGCATGCGTCTGCCCTTGGCGGATGGCACATCCCTCGCCTATGGCGACCTCAAGCCGGAACATATGACGTTCCCTGACGGTATCGATGGGCGGCCCGTATTCTTGGACCCGGGGCTGCTGCGAGCGAGCCGCATGGTGGACATCGCGAAGCTGGTCAGCCGTACGGTGCTGACCCTCACCGCCCACCGACCGGAAGCGTCCGTCGTGCACCAAGTGCTGCACGGCCTGGACGTCTTCGTGAAGTCGCAGGTCCCGACGCTGTCCGGCAGGGAACGGCTCCTCTGGCTGCAGAACCTGATGACGCTGTGGCTGTTGGACACCGTGAACATCATGACCACGTATCTGTCCGCGCCCTCGGCGCTGCCTCTGCCTCGCGTCGGTACGGCCCTGATGGACCGGGTTGTGCCCGTCTTCTCGATGGTGGCGTCGATAAGCGCCGACCTGGAGAGCAGCACGACAGTGCGCGGCACATGGGAAGGCGCCCTGAACGATGCCCTGGTGGTGGTCTCATGACGCCCCCTGAGCTGTGCATCGGTGTGGTTGGCGCCGGGGCAGTCGGTCAAGCCGTCGGCGCGACGTTGATCCTCGCTGGACTGTGCGACCAACTGCTTATCGCTTCCCGTGTGGTCGAGCAAGCCGCAGCGCTGGCGGCAGACCTGGACGACATGCGCTCGGCGACCGGTTCGCCGGTCGTCCCGTACGCCGTCGAAGTGCCCCGGCTGTGGGACTGCGACGCCGTCGTGATCGCAGCACGGGCTCAGTTCACGAACCCGCGAAGCAGCGACATCCGTATGGGCGGCCTACACGCCAATGCACGTGTGATCGCCGGGCTGGCCCGGGAACTGAGCCACTACACCGGCACAGTGCTGATGGTCACCAACCCGGTGGATCTCATGACGAGGTTGTTCGCCGAGCAGTCCGGATGCCCGCGAGTGTTCGGGATCGGCTCCAGCCTCGACACCGCCCGCTACCGGCACACTCTTGCTCGGCTCATGAACGTGCCCGTGGACGCGGTCCAGGGGCACGTCGTCGGCGAGCACGGAGACAACGCCGTGGTGTGTGCCTCTTCCACCACCGTTCACGGCAGGCCGGTCACCGTCCCGGTCGAGCAGATCCGGGAGGAGCTCGCGCTGCGGCCAGGACGGATCAACGCCGGCATCGGCCGCACCCGGTCCGGGCCTGCCGGCGCCGTGGTGTCCGCGCTGCGCATGTCCCTCGGCCTTGCCGACGGGCTGGCCGAACTGTCGACCTTGTACTGGGGCGGCTACCTCGGTGTCCCGCTCCGGTTCTCCGGCGGCCTGCCGCAGCCATGCATGCCGCCACTGGACGAGGACGAGCAGCGGCAGCTGCACCTCGCCCGCAACAAACTTCGCACCGCCTACCAGGCCGTGTGTGATGCCCTGTCCAACTGCTCTCCAACAGTGAGGAATCCGTGACCAGCCACGCCACCCGACTGCATGCCGCCGAAGCGGCCGTGACCGTCCTGTCCGCCGACAAAGCCGTCACCGATTGGTCCACCCGGTACTTCGGACCGTGGTGGAACGCGGTCGACGCGAAGCCCGAGAGTATCTGCGAGGGTCCGCTCGTGGTCGCCGAGGTCGACGAAGACGCCTACGACGAGGCGTCCCTGGCGGTCACCCAGGCTGCGCACACGAGCACTACCTACGCCAAAGCCCAGACGCTGGTGGCCCGCCACGACGCCGCGGGCGTCATCAGGGCCGTCTCCCCGGGAGAACTGCTGGCCTACCGGTCTGAGCCCGCGTCGGGGAAGCTGACGATCTGTGGCTGCGATACCGAGACAGTGGCAACGGCCACGGCGCGCCTGGCCCGGGAGATGGTGCGCGGGGTACTGCTGCGGGCCGGCTGGTGCGTGCTGCATGCCTCGGCAGTCGTCCAGGGCGGCCGCGTGGCCCTGACATTCGGCAGGAAGGGTGCGGGTAAGACCACCACCGCGCTGGCGCTGGCCGCACGGCACAGGTGGGGGCTGCTGGCCAACGACCGCGTGTTCGTCCGCCCCAACGACCGCGACGGAGTGGACGTTCTGCCATGGCCGTCGGCCGCCGCCATCGGCCTCGGGCTGCTCGATGCCCTGGACTGGTTCGAAATGGCGCGGGAAAGGCTGCGGGCCGGCGAAGCCCTGCACCCCACACAGGACCCGCGTGTCAGCCAAGCACTCCTCGCAGGTGCCCGGACGCCACTGTGGGACAGCGGCAAAGAGCTGAAGGCCCAGGTCTTCCCCGACCAGTTCGGCGGCTGGTTCAACATTCCGCTGGCCACCGGGGGAGAGGCCGCTGCCCTTCTCTTCCCGCACATCGTCGCTGGGGCGGCTCCCGCCAAGAAGGGACAGGCCCGCGGCCTGGACGACAGCGACTTCATGAGCGGGGCGACCGAAGACCGCTACCCGGACATCTTCGACCTGGTCCGTGTCGACGGTGGCGGCAGCGAAGACTCTCGGCACGAGGTCGCGCACAGACTGGCGGCGCTGCCGCACCACGCCATGGTCCTCGGGCATGACGTCGCCGCCAACGCAGACCTCCTCGCCAAGCTCGTCGACGTGCAATCGTTCTGAACCGACCCAGCCCCACCTCTGTCGCCCCGGCCATGCCTCGGCCGGGGCGCGATTCCGGCTCTGCTTTCTGGGAATCAGTCAGGACCGCTCAGGGACTCTGGCGCCCCCGCTTGGGCCGTCGTTGAAGTACTCGAAAGACCTGGTGAGAGGGGTATTCCGCTCTTCGTAGGTCCACGGTGTGGTGGTCGCGACATAGTCGCGATCACCGGGAGGTTCTGCCGTGGCGCCGATTCTATTCACCGCTGTGCTGCTGCTGCCGTTTGTCACAGCAGCAGGCCCGTTCGCGCTGTGGGAAGCGCGCGACTGCGCCCGCCCGGGACCTGGCCGTCACCGCCGCGTCATGCGCGGGCGTCACGCGGCCCGGGGAGATCGGCGATGACCGCAAACGGCGCCACGGGCGCCACCGTGTGTGTTCTGTTGCGCTGGACCAGCTGTTCCCCCGACGCTGTAGCCAGGGCTCGCGCCACCCTGCGGTGTGCCCTCGATCAGCTCGGCTACGACGGCGAGGTGATCAGCGATCCGGTGCTGGCCGTCTCGGAATTCGTCACCAACGCCACCGCACATGCCGTCGGCCCGTACGAGATGCGCCTGCGCCGCACCGATGTGGGGATCATCTGCGAAGTCGAGGACCATGATCCGCGCATCCCAGAGGTACCTGACTTCCCCGCAACTGCGCCGTACACCCCTGCCGAGGAGAACCGCGGGGGCGGCTTGGAAGCGCTCTGCACGCTGCTGTCCGAGCACGGGCGCGGCCTGCACATCGTGCATCAACTCACCGAGGGAGCATGGGGATTCCGAGGGCAAAGGAGGACAAAGACGGCATGGTTCGCGCTCCCGGCCGTCTCGTGGACTTCGAAGCGTTCCTGAAAGCAGGGCTCGCCGAATATAGCCGGTGGCCGCCGGGACCTTCATGGCGAACCGTCATATGAGCAGCGCGCCGTCACGCCGTGGAGCGGAATTCACCCCACCCGTGGGGATTGCTCACCGCAACGGCGGGTAACTCCAGTCGCAACCGATCACTTAGAGTTGTCGCCCCAGTGTTTTGGGTGACGGAAAGTGGGGGCTGGGTGAACACGCAAAGGCGGGCGGCGGCGCTGCTGGCGGCGGCAAGTGCGGCTATCGCAGGGCTGTTCCTGGGTGGCTGCGCGGACGGCTCATCAGATGCCAAATCGCCGCCGGAGAAGACGGTTGGGACGACGGTTTCTCGAACGCCGAACGCGCAACACGCAGAAGCGGTGGATGCATACCGGGCCATGTGGGGCGACCTTGCTGCCGCTGCGCAGACATCGGATGCCAAGTATCCGCGCCTGGAGGCGCATGCCTCGGGAGAGGCGTTGGAGCTCCTGCGTTACATGATGACGCAGGACCGAAAGAAGGATGTTGTCACCAAGGGGCAACTGCGTCTTGACCCCGTCGCGGAGAAGCGTGATGCCACGACGGTCGTCATTCGGGACTGCGCAGATGCCACCGATTGGCTGCACTACGCCAATGACGGCAAGCGGGAGGACGATGTGCCTGGTGGTCACCATCGCGTCGACGCGACCGTCCGACAGCAACACGGGGCGTGGACTGTCGAGCGTCTGTACATCGACAGGGTTGGAACGTGTTGAGGCTCAGCACCGCTGTGCCGACGGTGATGGCGGTGCTGTGCATCGCGGTACTGCTCGCTGCACGTGATACTGCCGCCGATGACGGGTTGAGCACAGGTTCCGCAGTTACGTGCGCACCTGGGGTTTGCGATGCCGAGGCACAGAGCGTCAGAAGGAATCCGGGCAGTTCGGGTAATGACAGGCCGGTGACTCATGGCGGGGCGGCGAAGCCCAGCGGTGGCGGAGGTGGAGGAGGACCGGAAGGGCCGCCGACGGTCACATCGACCGGCTGGGACTACGACTTGGGCAATGGCATGGGGATCTTGCCGCGTTTCGATGGCGACAAGGCGAAAACGCCGAAGCTGGGTGGTGGCCGGCAACAGGTGCCGGTAGAAGTGGTCGTCCAGGAGGCGGTGAAGCGGCTGAAGTTGCCGAAGCCGGTGATTCACACAAGCCCTGGCGAAGACTACGCCCAGGTCGTTCACGTGCCCACGTGGATGTGGGTGGAGCACTCCACGTGGGGGTCGGTGTCAGCGTCGGCTGCCGTAGAAGGCGTGAGCGTGAAGGCGACGGCTCGGCCGCGGACGGCGGTGTGGTCGATGGGCGAGGGCGGCCAGGTGGTCTGCCAGGGGCCGGGGACGCCGTACTCGGACGCCTACAGCCCCAAGGCGTCGTCGCCGGACTGCGGTTACACCTATCAGAGAGCTTCGCTGTCCGCACCGGGCCGGGCGTACAGGGTGTCGGTGCACGTGACCTGGGATGTCGAGTGGCAGGGAGGCGGTAGGAGCGGGGTTGTGCCGGGTCTGGTGAT
The DNA here is from genome assembly GCF_042269865.1 of Streptomyces sp. NPDC055966. Lineage (NCBI taxonomy): Bacteria > Bacillati > Actinomycetota > Actinomycetes > Kitasatosporales > Streptomycetaceae > Streptomyces > Streptomyces sp. NPDC055966. Next base: position 112,132 of record NZ_JBHJYK010000007.1, on the reverse strand, counting down.
GGCCGCCCAGCGGCGGCTGGTGGTGGATGAGGTGCAGACCGTTGTGACGCGCTGACGGCTCGGAGCGCGGGCATGGTCCTGGCGGGCGGGCCGGTCCGATGGATGTTGGAACTCTTCTGATAACGAGGTGAGTTGTGGGTACCTCCATGTCTTCGGCAGGTCTGAAAGGCAGCGGACCGCGGGTGCCGGGAGCACGTCGGTCCGGCCCGGAGCAGCAGCCGGTGGTGACGGGCGCCAGGCGGCGCAGGGTGGGCTGGGTGTGGGCCGGAGTGGGCGCGGTGGTCGTCTCGGCGGTCGGCTTCACCCTGGCCGCGCAGACGATGGGGGAGCGGGCGCAGGTTCTGGTGCTTGCCCGCGATGTGCCGGCTGGACAGGTGCTCAAGCCGGGTGATCTACGGGTAGTGAAGGTGGCCGCGGAGACGGGCGTGGTGCCCGTCGCGGGCCGGGCCACGGTGCTGGGCCGACGAGCCAGCGTGCCGCTGGTTGCCGGATCACTGCTGGCCCCCGGTCAGGTGGGCACCAGCGCTGTCTTCCCGCCGAAGGGATTCTCACAAGTGGCGCTCGCCGTCGAGCCCGGCGGTGCGCCACCGGATCTCGCTCGTGGAGAACGGGTCGCCGTCCTTCCCGGCCCGGCCGACGCCGGAGCGCCGGGTGACCAGGAGCAGGCGGCCTCAACGGTGGCCGGGACAGTGACGGATGTGCGGGAACCGGAGTCGGCGGGCGGCCCGCGCGTGGTCTCGGTGCTGGTAGAGACCGGGGCGGCGCGGCGGGCGGCGCAGCTGGACCATCCGCGTGTGGTAGTGCTTCCCGCCGAAGGGCGTGAGACACCGTGAGGCGCCTGATCGTCATGGGGTCGGTCACGGGGGCGCCGGGGGTGACGACGACGGCGCTGGCTCTCGCCGCCGTATGGCCGCCGGAGGCGGATGGCGGGGTGCGGCCGGTGATGGTGGAGGCGGATGCCTCCGGTGGTGACCTGATGATCCGCTTCGGTCTGCCGTCGGCTCCTTCGCTGCTGGATGTCGCGGCGGCAGCCAGGCAGCCGTACCCGGGTTCCTTGCTGGGTGCGGCGAGCGAACTGCCATGCGGGGTGCGGGCGGTGGTTGCGGTGCCCGGCCGTGGCCCGTGCCGGGAGGCGGTGCGGCTGCTGGCGGGTGAGGCTGGGCGGCGCGTGCTGCTGGGAGACGAACATGACCGGGGCACCGTCCTGCTGGACGTGGGGCGCCTCGGCGAGGACGTCGAGCCGCTTCTCGAAGCCGCTGACCGCATCGTGCTGGTGGCTCGGGGTGGGGCGGAGCCACTGACACATGTGTCCGCGTACGGCCTGGATGTCGACGCGTATGCCGGGCGGGTGTCGCTTGCCGTGGTCGGGCCGTGTCCGTATCCGGCCGAGGAGATCGCGCACACGCTGGGGATTGAGTCGGTGGTCTTCCTGCGGTGGGACGCCAAGAGCGTGGCCGCGATGAACAGTTCCCGACGGGGCGTGCTGCGTGCGTCTGGCTTCCGGCCGCCACCGCTGATGACCGCCGTACGAACACTTTCCCGTCGGTTGGCCTCGCCGCCGACGGACGAGATCAGGACGGCGGATGCGGATCGTGGGCACGTGCTGGAGGGCGGCCGTGAGGCCGTGACGGGGTGCAGCTGGGGCGGGCTGGTTCAGGTATCGGGAGTCGAGGAAAGCGGATGGTGAGCGAGCAGCTGGTGGCACCGGGGATGATTCCCGGTGGTGGTGAGCGGGCGCTGGCGCAGCTGGTGCGGCAGCGTGTATCGGCCCGGCTGGCCCAGTACGCGGGCGAGCGCGAGTCGGCAGGATTGCCGGCGGAGGACGAGTCGGCGCGACGGGCCACCGTAGGGCTGCTGCTGGCCCAGGAACTGGGCGAACAGCGCCGCCTGGCCCTCGCCCAGGGCGGCCCGGTGATCGATGCCGAGGCGGAGGAGCGGATCGCGCAGGCGGTCAAGGACGAGCTGTTCGGCACGGGCCGCCTGGAGCGGCTGCTGGCCGATGAGCGAATCGAGAACATTTGCGTCAACGGCTGCGATGCGGTGTGGATCAAGGACGCGGCAGGCGCATGGCGCCGTGAAGCACCGGTAGCCGCCTCGGACGAGGAACTGGTGGAACTGGTCCGCACACTCGCTGTCCGCACGGGCGGGGAGGAGCGCCGCTTCGACCGGGGCATGCCCCGCCTGAACCTGCAGCTGCCTGACGGGTCCAGGTTGTTCGCCGTGATGGCGGTGACGGGCCGTGTGTCGCTGACGATCCGCCGCCACCGTTTCCCGGCTGCCTCGATGGCGGAGTTGGTGCGGCTGGGCGTGTGCGACGGGCAGCTCGCCGGGTTCCTGCGAGCACTGGTGCGGGCACGCAAGAACATCGTGATCGGCGGCGGCACCAATGTCGGCAAGACCACCGTCCTGCGGGCCTTCGCCCACGAGATCCCGCCCGCAGAACGGCTCGTGACCATCGAGGACACCTTCGAACTCGGCCTCGACACCGACCCAGTGGCCCACCCGAACGTGGTCGCCATGCAGGCCAGGGAGCCGAACATCGAGGGACAAGGCGGCATCGATCAGGCGGAACTGGTGCGGTGGGGACTGCGCATGTCCCCGGACCGGGTCATCGTCGGCGAGATCCGCGGGGCCGAGGTCATCCCGATGTGCAACGCCATGAGCCAGGGAAACGACGGGTCCCTGTCCACCATCCATGCATCCACGTCGCGTGGGGTGTTCACCAAACTCGCCTCTTATGCCGCCCAGGCGCCCGAACGCCTCACGTTGGAGGCGACGAACCTGATGGTGGCTTCCGCGGTCCACTTCGTCGTCCACCTGGGCTGGGATGCTGCGGGACGCCGGGTCATCGACTCGGTACGCGAGGTCGTCGACGCGGACGGGGCCCAGATCGTCTCCAACGAGGTCTACCGCCCGGGCCCGGACGGGCGTGCTGTGCCTGCCACCCCACTGCGCACCGAAACCCTCAATGACCTCGTCGCGGCCGGACTTGATGCCCGGGATGCCGCCTGCCAGTGGTGGGGAGCGGCCTGATGAGCAGCCTGGTGGGCTCCGGTGCCTGGACCGGGATCGCGGTTTTGTACGGGACAGTCTTCGGCCTCGGCCTGGTGGCCATCGCCTACGGCGTGGTACGGCGAGCCGTGCACGAGCAGCGGACCGGGCTATGGCGTGCGCTGGTGGCGCGGCTGCCGGGGGACTGGACCGCGCGGCGCGTGGTCATCGCTGTCTTGGCCGGGTCGGTTGCGGGCGCGTTGACGACGTGGCCGGTGGCGGCGGTGCTGACCACGGTCGGCGTGCTCACTCTTCCCGGGCTGCTGGGCCCGGACCGGGACGCTGCACGGCGCACGGAGCGGATGGAGGCGCTGGCCACGTGGACGGAGATGCTGCGCGACACCCTCTGCGCCGCGGCCGGTCTGGAGCAGGCGCTGCTGGCCACCGCGGACATCGCTCCCGCCGTGCTGGAGTCCGAGATGAGGGAGTTGACCGCCGCGGTCCGCGCCGGACATCCTTTGCCGGCTGCGTTGCGGGCGTTCGCCGAACAGGTCGATGACCCGCTGGCCGATGTGGTGGTGGCCGCGCTGGTGATGGCGGCCGAGCAGCAGGCCAGTCACCTCGCTCCGCTCCTGGGGGAGCTGGCGGAGTCGGTGCGCGAGCAGGTGGCCATGCGGCAGCGCATCGACGCCGGACGTGCGAGCGTGCGCACCGGAGTGCGGGTCACGGTGGTCGTCACCCTGGGGATGGCGGTGGGGCTCGTGGTCTTCAACCGCCCCTACCTGGACCCCTTTGACACGCTGACCGGGCAGGCCGTGCTCGCCGTGGTCGGTGTCCTGTTCGCCGTGAGCTTCGCCTACCTGACCGCGGTCGGCAGCATTGAGGAACCCGTCCGCCTCATCAGCCCGACCGCTCCCCGCGCCACGTCAGGTATCGCACTGGGAGGCAGTAGGTGATCGTCATGCTGCTTGGCGCGCTGTTCGGTGCCGGAGCGACCGCTCTCGTCTACGGACTGCGTCCGCCCCGGCCCACCCTGGCCGACGTCCTCACCGCACTCAACACACCTGCGCCGCCAGCGGTTTCACAGACAGGTGAGGCGGAGTGGGCTACCCGTCTGGGCAGGCGCGCCGTACCCCTGGTGCGTGCGCTGGGTTTCCCCACCCCCTCACTGCGGGCGGACCTGGCCGTCTGCGGCACCGACGAGGAGCACCACCTGGCGGGCAAGGCGGTCTGTGCGACGGCCGGCCTTGTCGCCCCCTGGACGGCCGTGCTCCTGCTGCGCCTGGCAGCCGGTATCGAGGCGGGCTGGTGGGTGCCGTCAGCGGGCGCACTTGCTCTGGCCGTTGTGCTGTTCTTCGCCCCCGACTTGGCCGTACACCGGCAGGCCGAGCAGCGGCGCCGCGAGATGCGCCACACCCTCAGCCTGGTCCTGGACCTGACCGTGATTGCGCTCGCCGGCGGCGCAGGGATCCAGCAGGCCCTTGCCCAGGCCGTGGACGCGCCCCAGGGGTGGGCGGCAGCGAGACTCCGGCATGCCCTGCACGTCGCGCAGCTCACCCGTACCAGTCCCTGGCCCCACCTGGGCGATCTCGGACGGCACCTGGCCGTGGCCGATCTGACCGAGCTGGCCTCGACATTGACTCTGGCCGGCAGCGAGGGCGCCAAGATCCGTACCTCGCTTGCGGCCAAGGCCCGGGCGATACGGCGGCGCAGGATCGCGGAGGCCGACGGAGCCGCCCAGGCCGCCACCGAACGGATGTCGCTGCCCGTGGTCGGCCTGTTCGCCGCGTTCCTACTGCTGATCGGCTACCCGGCCCTCGCCCACGTCATGTCGATCACCTGACCAACCAGCCACACCAGCCCCAGAGAGAGCACGGTCATGTTCCCACTCGACACCCTGATCCGCCTGGTACGCGCCCACTGGGCCGAACTGCGCCGGCAATCCCGCTCGGACGCGGGATACACCACCGAGACCATCGTGGTCACCGCCCTGCTGGCGATCCTGGGCCTGACCGTCGTGGGCATCATCGTCGCCAAAGTCACCGCCAAGGCCAACAGCATCGACCTGGGCTAGTTCGTGATCACGTCCCGTTGCAGACTGCGCAGTGACCAGGGCGCGGCGAGTACCCAGCTGGTGCTCGTCGTCCCGGCGCTGCTGCTGATCGCCTTGTTGGTGGTGCAGTTCGCGTTGGTCTGGCACGCACGGCATATCGCCCAGTACGCCGCCCAGCGGGCCCTGGCCGCCGCCCGCGCGCAGGGCGGCACTGCGGGGGACGGCCGGGCTCAGGCGCTGCGCAGCCTCGCCGCGCTGGGCAGCCGCGTCCTGACCGCGCCATCCGTGACCGCCGAGCGCACCGCCACCCAGACCACCGTGCGCGTGGAGGGGACGGCGATGCGCGTACTGCCCGTTCCCGGACTGGTGCTGCACGCCTCCGGTACGGCCTCCGGCTCCACGGAGAGGATCACCACCCCTACCGGAGGCCAGCCGTGAAGTCGCAGGCCGGCCGTGCCCTTGGCCATAGAGAGCAGGGTTCGGCAGCGGTGGAGATGGTGCTCGTCACGCCACTGCTCGTCCTGGTGTTCCTGGTTGTCGTGGCCTTCGGGCTGCTCGCCGATGCCCGCCTGGTCGTGGTCGACGCCGCCCACCAGGCCGCCCGTGCTGCCTCCCTCGCCCGCACCGAGAAAGAGGCCCGCGCCCAGGCGGAGCGGGCGGCCGGAGCGGCACTGCGCGAGGCAGGGGCGTCCTGCACCCGCCCGAGCGTCCACTTGGCCACCGGCGGTCTCAGGCCGGGTGCCACGGTGACGGCACGCGTCTCTTGCATCGCTGACCTGGGCACTCTCACCCACACCGGGCTCCCCGGTCACGTACCGCTGGACGAGACCGCCTTCTCCGCCGTCGACACCTTCAGGAGCACGCCGTGAAGCGACGAGCGCGACGAGCGCGAAAGCACCCCACGCAGGTCCTCGTACGACTGGCGGCCGGGGACGACCGGGGGCAGGTCACGGCGTTCGTCGTCGGCGTCTTCGCGGCGCTGTGGTTGTTCACTGGCATCGTCGTGGACGGCGGGCTCGCTCTGACGGGCAAGTCACAGGCCCTGGACGTGGCACAGGAAGCTGCCCGCACCGGCGCCCAGCAACTGGACGTCGGCCGACTGCGGCGCGGAGAAGAGGTCCGCCTCGTACGGGACAAGGCCGCAGCGGCGGCCCGCGCCTATGCCGCCTCCACCGGAGACAGCGCCACCGCCTCCGTCAAAGGCGAAGCCGTCACTGTCCACGTCACCCACCGCCAGCGCACCCAGATCCTGCAACTGATCGGTATCCGCACCCTCACCGTCCATGCGACCGGCACCGCGCATGCCGAACGCATCACCCCATAAGGATCGTTCACCCCTGCTCCGGTCAAGGAGAGCCAACCGGCGATGATGCACCCTCCGCAGCTGCGCCAGCGCCTGACCGCGGCTGCCACCGCCGTCGGCACCCTGGCCGTCACGCTTACCCTGCTGGCCGCGATGCCCTACATCCTGTGGCGAGCCGCCGGCCTACCCTGGCCCGAACACGTCTCCTCCCTCAGCGAGTTCGAGCAGCGGCTGATGCAGCCCGTCAGTGACCCCATGGTGATCGACGTGCTGGCGCTGGTCGGCTGGGTGTGCTGGGCCACCTTCGCCTACACCGCGGTCCGCGAGACCGTCTGGTACGCCACCCATCTCCCGCAACTGCTGCGCGACCGGCACACACACCACGAGCACCTGGCCGCCCTCTCGGTGAAAGGCTCGCTGGCCGCGCTGTGCATCGGCACCCTCGTCGTCGCCCTGATCGGCCTGTGCCGCCCCCAGACACTCACCGGCCAGCAGCCGTCTCCGAGAGAGGCACGGCCGCACACGGTGGCGACAGCCCCCCTCCTCCCCTCTCAGACCCTGCACCCCGCGGCTGCGCTCGTGGCCGAGACAACACCGATCCAGAAAACTGAGGCAGCACCCACCCCGGCACGCGCTGCGCCACCCGGGGAAACGGAAACGGTCCGGCACATCGAGTACACAGTCATCGAGGGCGACACACTGTGGGACATCGCTCATGCGCACATGGGTGACGGGCTCACATGGCCACGCATCTACGCACTGAACAAGCACCGCGTCCAAAGCGACGGAGCCCGACTCACCGACCCGGACCTGATCCGCCCCGGCTGGCACCTGACCATCCCCGTCCCCCGCGAAGCCACACCGCCGCCGACACCTGCTCCCACCCCGGCACATCAAGCGCCGGATGCCACACCCACAAAGAAACCCACCGAGGGCCCGTCGGCCCAGCCAACTCCCAGCCAACACAAGAACGTCGGCCAGCAGGACCGCGGTCGACACGCCCGCTCGCACGCCGACCGGCACAACGAGGTCACCCCTCACAAGACGGTTACGCAGACAGGCCCGGCCACGATCGGTCTCGGAGAGGCGAGCCTGATCGGAATCACCACCGCGGCCGGCCTGCTGGCTGCACGCCGCTATTGGTACTGGCACCAAAACCGCCGACGTGACCCGGGCCAGGAGACGGAAATCCCCTTCTTGAGCCCGCTGGTGGACAAGGCCGCCCAGGCCGCCCACGCAGCCACACTGCTCTCCCAGCCAGAGGATCCCGACGTCCTGGCTCCCCGCCGTATCCCACCTCAGCCGCCCCGCGCGAAAGGCACGGTCACCATCGGCGTTCGGCAGGACGCCGAGGTCCCCCTCGATGAGCTGGCCGTGCCCGGAGGCTGCACATGGACCGGACTGGGTGCCGAGGGTGCCGCCCGCGCCCTGCTGGTCGGCGTCCTCACCGCCGCCGAATGCCGGCGCCCCAGCCCTGCGCACGTGACGGCGGTCGTCCCCCACGACGTGGCCGAGAGCCTGCTGCCCGGACTGCCCGCCCAGTTCACCGCCCTCAGCCAGAGTGCCGACCTCGCTGAGGCGATCCGAACCGCCGAACAGCACCTGATCACCCATGCCCGCACCCACGACGAACTCAGCACCATGCCCGCGACGACCGGGCAGGCGAGCGCCGACTTGGCCCCGGAGACCGAGCCGGGCACCCTTCTCCTGATCGCCGTGCCGGACGCCGCCCACGCCGGACAACTGCAGGCCCTGGCCGCCCGCAGCAGACCCGGAACGCTGATCGTCCTCACACTGGGCGCTCCGCTGCCCGATGCCACCGCCTGGCACATCGACGCCGACGGCTCCACCACACCTGCCGGACCGCCCGGTCAACACCCCGGCACACTGAGGCTGTTCCACCTCACACTCGATGCCGCACGCGACGTGACCGACGTCCTCCTCACCGCCCACGGCCAGCGCAGGCAATTGCGCATCCTGCCCACACTCGGCGGCCCCCACCCCGGCACCGACCAACCTGACACCCCGGCCGAACCACCGCCGAAGGCCGCACCGGCGCACGCGAACGCAGTCGAGACCTCCCGGCCGGCTCAGGCCAAGCCCGTGCGCCTTCACGTCCTCGGCCCCGTCACCCTCTACGCCCGCGACCACCAAGACCCCGTCGGCACCAACCTGCGCGGTGAAGTCCACGAATTCCTCGCCCTCCTGGCCGCCCATCCCGCCGGACTCCTCGCCTCCGACATCGCCGACAAACTCCACCTCGCCCCCGGCAGCGACCAGAACGCACTGAAAAACCTCCGCCGCGCAGTGAGGCGCGCACTGCGCACCGCGACCGGAATCACCGCACAGGAGTTCATCCTGCTCCAAGGAGAACTCCACAAACTCCATCCAGAACTCGTGGAAACAGACCTAGCGGATTTCAGTCGAAGTCTGAAAGACGCGTTCTCGGCGTCCGATGGAGAAGAAGCCTGGGATACTTCCCTCTTCGCTGTACGCGAAGCCCTGTCCCACTACCGAGGACCCTTCGCCCACGGCAGCGACTATCTGTGGGCTGACGCAATCCGCGAGCACCTCGCCATGAAGGCCACCGATGCCGCCGTCCGCCTGGCCCGCCAAGCCGAACGCGCCGGCGCCACACCACGCGAGCTGGACGCCGTCCTTGCACTCCTGGAGCAGCTGGGCGCCATCCACCCCGACCACGAACGCCTCGCCCAGCACACCATCCGCCTCTACCAGGCCGGCGGACGTCAGGACGCGGCCCGGCACACCTTCGCCCGCCTGGCACGGCACCTCGCCGACCTCGGCCTCGAACCGGAGCCTGCCACCCAAGCGCTCGTCTCACCTCGGAGCCACTCCCGCCAGACACGCTAAAGCCGCAGTTCACCGCACCTGCGCGTGGCATTGCTCGGCCTGGTGACCGCTTGGCGTCCGCCCCGTCGTATCCGGCGTCACATCCGCCGTCGCTTCTGCGTACGCACTTGGATGCGACGCCCCCAGCATGCCCGAAAGGGCAGCTCAGGGGCCCTGCGAGCCACCGGCCGGCGAGGGCGACTGTATATCGGTGCAGCAACGCATCCCGATCTCCACCAGCCCGGCGGCCCGCCTCCCTCCTCGCATCCCGTCACTTCCGTTCACTCACCTCACGAACACAAGCTTGCTGTTCATCTGCTGCTTCACGTCATCTCTCGCCCGAGCCGGCGCTCGCGGCAGGGCTGGCCAGCTCGTGCGAGGAGCCGGTTCCCAGGCGCGGGTGAAGGCGCCCTGGCCCGGTCCACGCCTGCAGGCGGATCCCGCGCGCACAGGCGAATGTGCGGGTTTCACACGGCCCGTGTGCCTGTGCTTCGGTCGTAGGTACCACAGGCCACGACGCCTTGCGTCGTCCAGCCGAGAATTCTCCTGAAATAGCGTCGTGAATTCCCGAAAATTCCAGCATTATCAAGGCGGAATCCGACTTCAGGTGGAGCGCCGGTCGAGCTATATTTGAATTGTTCCCGGGAAAGTCGGGAAAAGGAAATCCCTCCGATGGGGTCCGCCCGAAAACGGATGACGGGTGGAGTATATCCAAGGGGCGGTCATTTCCGAATTCGAATAAGCCGGTTCTGGTCAGGCAGCGAAAGGAATTCGCCCGATGACGAGCCCTGCGGCGCCCGCCCCCGCCCCCACACCCGCACCGTCCGCCCCGGTATCCGGGCAGGCGGCGTCCGGCCCGCCGAGTACACCCGCGCCCCCGGCGGGACCCCCGCCCGGCCCGGTCGGCAAGGCCCGCCCGGGCGAACTGCGGGCGAGGATCGCGCAGATCCTGGCCACCAACCCGGGCACCGGGTTCACGGTGACCGAGCTGGCGAAGGCTCTGGGGCATTCGGGCGGGGCCGTCGGCAACGCGTGCGAGACGCTGGTGTGCCGGGGCGAAGCGGAACGGGCAGGGGACAAACCCCGTACCTACCGCGCGACTTCCACGACGGACGCCGCAGCCCGACAGGCCTCGGGCCCTGCTCCCGCGCTGAGCCCGGCTCCCTCGCTGCCGCACCAGTCGGTCGGGCAGGCCCCAGCCCAGTCGGCCGGGCAGGCCCCAGCGCCGCCGCTCGGCGGACGGCCGGAGCCGATCACCCGGCCGAACGGCCAGAAGTACCACCCCAGGGCGTTGGCGCAGCTACCGGATGTGGAAGCGCTGCGCAGGCTGCGCGAGGCCCAGGTGGCGGTGCTGTTGTACGGCCCGCCGGGCACAGGCAAGACCTCACTGATCGAGGCGGCCTTCCCGGACCTGGTCACGGTGGCCGGGGACGGCGACACCACGGTCGGCGACCTGATCGGCGAATACACCCAGGACTCAAACGGCGGCTACGAGTTCGTCTACGGACCCCTTGTCACCGCCATGCAGGAGGGCCGAGCCCTCCTCCTGGACGACGCCACGCTGATCTCCCCAAAGGTACTGGCCGCCCTGTATCCGGCGATGGACGGGCGCAGGCAGATCCAGGTCAAGGCACACAAGGGCGAGACGATCACCGCCGCCGACGGTTTCTACGTGATCGCCGGACACAACCCCGGCGTCCACGGAGCCGTACTGACCGAAGCCCTCTCCAGCCGTTTCAGCGTGCAGATCCAGGTCGGCTCCGACTACGACCTGGCCGCCTCCTTGAACATCAACCGCGCGGCCGTACGCATCGCCCGCAACCTGGCCGCCCTCCAGCAGGCGGGCGACATCGGATGGGCGCCACAGCTACGGGAGTTGATCGCCTTCCAGAAGATCGCCGACGTTCTCGGCGCCGAGACGGCCTTCGCCAACCTGGTCGGCATCGCACCCCTGGAAGACCGCGACACGGTCGCCGAGATCGTCACCAAGGCCACCGGCCGCCCGGTCACCGCCCTCGCCCTGGGCCGCCAGCTCTGACACATGCCCCGGGGCCAGGACACATACCCGGCCCCGGGCACCCACCCCGCCCACCGGCACCTGCTCGGAAGGGACCCAACCGGCATGCCCGCACCCTCTCACCTCCTGCCCACCCGCCCGGCCGTCACCGACACCGAACAGGCCCTGGCCCGCTGGGAGGACGACGGCGGCCCCGCCTACGAGGCCACGCCCCGCCCGCAGGACGATCACTGGCTGCGGATCGCCGCCGCCCTGGCCGAACGGCTCCCGGAACTTGCCGGGCGCGACGACGTGATCGTCACCTGCGAGGACCAGACCCGCTCCGGCGCCCCGGCCGCCTTCTTCCCCGCCACCGCCCAACTCGAGATCGACCGGGCCCTGTTCGCCCCCCTCCGCCCCGCCGCCATCAACCCCAACCAGGCGGGCGACGAAGCAAACTACCCCGTCGCCTGGGGCGTGTTCACCCACGAAGCCGCACACGCCGCCCACAGCCGCTGGTCCACCCCGCCACCCCTACGTGGCAGCGCCCTCGATACGGCAGCCCAGCTGCTGGAGGAGTCACGGGTCGAACACGCCCAGATCACGCGCCGCCCCGCAGACCGGGCACACCTGCGGACCGCGATCCAGCACATGGTGATGGCGGACTTCACCACCAAGGGCCCGGCCGACCGGTGGGAGGCGGCCGGGGCGGCAGGCCTGATCCTGGCCCGCCGCGACGCCGGAATCCTCGACCCCGACGAGACCGAACCCCTCCACCACGCCGTGCACCACATCCTCGGCGAGGAGACACTCGCCCAGCTCCGGATGATCTGGACGGCCGCGCACGCCACCGCCGACGACGACGCATCCGCCATGCTGGCCCACGCCCGCGCCTGGTGCGAAGCACTGGGCGCAACACCTGATCAGCCGCAACCGATCCCGGTCCCCAGCAGCGGCCCCGGGAACGCCAGCGGCGGCGGTGAGCTCGCCGCTGCGGTCGGGAAGGTCGCCGCCACGGTCGCGGCGAACGAGGCCACCGAACGAGCAGCCCAGGCCCGGATCACGGCCGCCCGCGTCTCCCGGACCCGGGCGAAAGCCACACAGGCTGCCCAAGCGCGGCAAGCGGCCGGTATCGCCGAGAAGGTCTTCGGCCCCGGCAAACGCCCCTATACCCCTGATAGCCAGCGTGCCCGGGGCCGACTCGGCCGTGCCGCCTCCCCGGTGACCGGCACCCGCCCGCCCACGCCAGCGGAGAAGTCGGCGGCCGGGCGCCTCGCCCGCGCCCTGCGCACGGCGGCCTACCGCGAACGCACCACCACAGTCACCGCCTCGGCGGTTCCGCCCGGGCGCCTGAACATGCGCGGAGCACTGGCCCGGGACGCACAGAAAGCGGCCGGTGCCCTGCCCACCGCCCAGCCTTGGATCCGCACCCAGCGCCGCCAGGGCCCCACCCCGCCCCTGCGCGTCGGCATCGCGGTCGACGTCTCCGGCTCCATGTGCGCCGCCGCAGCCCCGATCGCCTCGGCCGCCTGGATCGTCGCCAAGGCCGCCGCCCTGACCGACGCCGACTCACGCACCGCCACCATCGCCTACCGCCGCGCACTGACCGCGATCACCCAACCGGGCCGCGTCCCCTCGAAGGTGACCGAATTCGACGCGGACGGCGGCGGGCACAGCCTCGCCGAGGCCACCGATGCCCTCAGCGCCGCCCTCGACCTCACCACACCGGGCACCGGTCGACTGCTGGTGATCGCCTCCGACGGCCACTACCGCCCCGACGAGGCCGCCCGCGCCGCCGACCGCATCACCGCCCTGCGCACAGCCGGGTGCGCGGTGTTGTGGCTCGCCTTCGACACCGACCCTCGCCCCCTGCCCGGCGCCACCCTCCTGGAACTCACCGACCCGGCCCAGGCCGTCACCGCGATCGGCCAGGCAGCTGCCGCCGCCCTCGCCGCAACCACCGCCTGACCCGCCAGGTGGCGCCCCCGGCCCCGCCCGGGGGCGGCACCCAGCCGCGCATCAACCACTACGCCGCTCAGCCAGGCACCGGCACCCGCGCCCGAACAGCAGCCCGGCCGCCCGTCCCTACGCCGCGGGCCGCCTCCACCCCGACCACCCACCCGCCACGACCGCGAAGGAGACCACAACCGCCATGACCTCACTCGCCGAACGCGCCCACGCCGCCGCCGTGTTCATCCGCCACAACACCGCAATCAGCCCGCACGGCCCCTACCGGGGCGAGGAACACGCCCGCACTGCCGTACGCCTGGCTGCCGCCCTAGGACTCGGCCTGGACCAGATCACCACCGCCCCGGACTGGCAGCGCCGCCGCACCAGCCCCGCAGAGCCGGTCCTGGCCACCGCCACCTGTCCCGACACGAACGAGCAGTACGTCTTCCTCTCGCGCTTTCCGATCTACGACGACGAAGCATTCGAACTCCTCGGTCCCTGCCCCGAATGCTCCGGCCACGTCCCGCTCGCCCTGGTCCGTCACCTCGCTGACCTCGGCACCTATCTCGCCCGCCCGCCGCTCACGCCTGGTGACATCCCACGGCCGGACACGGTGCCGGACACCTTCAGCGTCGATGAAGGGCACAGCCGTACCTGCCGCTACGGCGAAGTCCTCTGACGCAGCAGAACCCACCTACCGAGAAAGGAACGCCGCTGCCATGACCGAGCACCTCACCCCCGGGAGCCGGGTCCGGGGCACCGCCGCCCGCAGCAGCCCGCCGGACAAGCCGGCCTGCCCGACACCTGATCCGCAGATCAGCCCGGCACCGGGCACCCAAGCCGTATACGGGGTCCTCGGCGACACCGGCTACTGTCGCCTCGACGATCTGTGCCTGCAGCGTGGAACCGTGCTGGGCGCGCTGGCCGTCCTGGTACGGGATACCGCCCGAGAGGCGGACCGGCTCCACGGGAAACTGCGCCGCCACGCCACCCGTGCCCGTGACTGCCTCGACAACGCCCTCAACCCGCCCTCGGGTCCGGCCTTCGTCCCGGTCACCGGCCTGCTCACCACCACCGGCCACACCACCGACCTGCACGCCGCACGATTCGCCCAGCAGATGAACCAACTCGCCCTCGTCCTGGAGACCTACCAGGCCGTTGTGCGGCACCCCGAGGCGTGACCGAAGGCAGTTGGCCATGTGGGGGCGCGCGACCGGCCCCCGGCCCTGCCCTTCTACGAATCCCCGACGGCGGGTCGGCATCGCGGCACCGGCCCGCCCGGTCCCTACCTGCTCGTACATCAGCTCCTCCACCGTGCTCATCCCCCTCCGCGCGACTGCCGACAACGGCCAGGCCGCCGCTCGCCGACCTGCAGGCCGTATGGCGGAGCACCTGCTGGCCAAAGGCCGCCCCGACCTCGACGCGCCCACCCTTACCAGGGCCGTAGCGGAGCGGAGGCCGCCGTATAGGTGCTGGCTTGCACGCGCCCCTCTGTCCGCCCGCAGGACACACACCTGATGCACTGCTTCCGGGCTCTCGATCAGCCGGCCCACGCGGCTCGTACCGGCCTGCCGTGCGCCGCAGCGCCCCAGACCTCAACACCCCTGCGCTGACCACTTCACACTGATGGGGATGCCGAGATTCCCCAGGGTCTGCTCGACTCCCCACTTGGTTGAGCAGTAAACGACGAGGCCGAGGCCCGCGCCCGGACCGCCTTGGCTCAGCCCAGCGCGTCCATCAGGGAGGTGACATAGGCATCCAGCCGCTCTTCCATGGCTCGTGTCGTCAGCTCGGTCCGTCCTGCCTCCCGCCACGGCTGCGCCACCGACTGCACTTCCTCCGAGGACGCCAGTGGCTCCCGCACCTGCCAGTACAGCCGCTCGTCCGCGGCCGCGGCCAGCCTCCCGCCGGCCTCCTGGTACGCCTCGGTGAAGCGCAGGCCCCACGCCGGGCCGTGCAGCAGCGCGAGATTGGTGGAGCAGTGCGCCACGTCGAGGTCCGCCGGGCCCCAGGAGGCCGCCGCCCAGTCGACGACGCCGGTGATCCGGGCACCGGCGGCACCGGCCGGGTCCTCGGGCGGCAGGTCGAACAGCACGTTGCCGGGCTGGAAGTCCCGGTGTAGGAACCGCCCTTCGTAGCGCGGCACGGGCTTGCGGATCACGTCGATGGCGGCGGCCCAGACCGCGGCGTCGGCGCCCTCGGGGGTCACGACCGTGTCGGCGGTCGTCAGCGCCACGTACTCCCGGGGCCGGACGGCCGGCCGCACCGCGTGGACCGCCACGAGTTGACGGGCCAGCAGGGGCAGGCGCGTCTCCAGCCCCTCGTCGTCGAGGACCGTCCGGCCCGGCAGGTGGGTCATGAGGAGCGAGGGGTACTCGCAGTGCGCGGCGGTCGGGTCGACGGCGACGAGTCCGGGAGCCGGCACGCCGGTGCCGATGAGCGTGGTCAGGGCGTCGGCCTCTCTGTGCAGGAGGTCCTCGGCCGGCCCCTGCCGGGTCGGGCCGACAAAGGAGCGCAGCACCAGGTGCCGGGTGCCTCCGTCCCGCGTGCCGATGGTCAGCCTCCGCATGTCGGCGGTGGCGCCGCCGTGCAGCGCCTCGGCTCCGACGATCCGCTCGCCGGCCTCCAGGTGCCGGTGCACCCAGGCCAGTGTCAACGGTCGGACAGCCGCTGCCTCATCATGATTGGTCACCGTGCCACCTCATCATCCGGACGGCGGCACGCGCGAACCCTTACGAGCCTGTCCGCAAGTCAGCGTGCAGGTGGTGGGTGGGGAAGTTGGGCGAGCAGGTCTGTCCGCACCCTTTCAAAGAGCCCTATCAACTCTTCACCAAGAGCCGCAGCCCGGCGTCCAAGCGCTGCGTGGCGGGTCATTGTCGGAATCCCCGCAACGACGGTGGGTTCTGCGGCGGCTGCGGCCAGGCAGGTTGAGGGGGCGGCGATGAACTGCACCCAGGCGTGATCGGAGGGCGAAAACCAGCCATCTCTTGTCAGTTGATGGCCCTGCATTTGCCATTCATGCACACAGGAACTCCACGAGGTGATCGCGAAATCTCCTTGCAGGGACGGACTCTTCCCGCCTTCTCCGGTGGCTGGCCAGCCTGGCAGATTCAGGCCAGCCTCTTCGTCCGCCCGGACATGAACATCTGTACGGGCGGTCTGTGTATGCGTAGGGTAAAGCCGCGCGTGACCGGATCATGACCAATCCGCGTCCGTGCGTGTTGACCAGCGGCCGGGGGAACAGCGTCGCTCACGGGGAGGGGTAGCACCGTCATGCCGTCGTACCTGCCGTCGGAACGCCAGAAGCGTCCGTAGACCGCAACGCGTACGGGATCCAGCCATCCCGGCATGCCGTCAGGGATGCGTTCTGCTGCTCCCTGTTCTCCGGCCTTCTCCCGGCCCGCACTCCCATGAACGCAGAAAGGGATGCTCCTGTGCACCCCAGACCTTGGTTCCGCCTGCCCGGATCACGAAGACCACGGAGACTGCCTTCCGCCGTCACCGGTGTCACGGCGCTAGCGGTTCTGGCCGGACTCGCGGTCCAGCCCGGCTCGTCCGGGCCGGCCCCCGAACCGGCCGCCGACTCCTACCCCTGGTACCAGGACACCACTGCCGAGCAACTGCGGCAGGACCAGTGCCTGATGACCGACGTGCTGCGGCTCGGCGGCCCGACGATGGCCACGACCGCCCAGGACGGCCTCAACCAGAGCGCCGACAAGCTCCATGTCCTGGCGGACCGGAAGAACTGGGAGCAGACGCCGCTGGCCGTCGCGTACCAGAAGGACCGGGACGCGGCGGGCAAGGAGATGGCCGGGCTCGATGCTCTCCGGGAGGGCTGGAAGAAGCCTCTCGACGGTCTGGCGACTCCTGGGGGATTCACCGACACCGCCTTTCACCTGCCGCCCGACGGCGAGCAGAGCTTCTACAGCCAGACCGGTCTGAGCACGTGGGTCGCCGGCCGGTTCTGGAAGAACGACAGTGACTTCTACGAGGACGCCACTCCGGCGGCCGACACCGCGACGCTCAAGGCCGTCGACGCCGTGGGCAACCCGGTCTACGGTAAGGACCCGGACCCGGCGGGGAAGTCACAGCAGGAGTGGAACCGGGCGCTGGCCGAGCACGACGCGTTCCAATGGATGCACGGCGGCCCCGCGAGGAACGCCGGCGCCGACGACGCGCGAGTCTTCCTTTCCTCCGGTGGCTTCCCGCGCACTGCTCCGCAGCCGGGAACGCCGGAGTACCGCATCGCGGTGGAGGACGTGAAGTCCCGCTTCGCGGCGTGCGGTTGGCGTGACCCGCTCGACCCGAACAACGTGCTGGGCGATGTGAGCACGACCGCGGCAGGTGAATGGCAGCAGGAGGTAGCCTCCCAGGCCACCCAGCGCAACCAGATCCTGGACGCGAACAAGAGCGCGGTCGACGCCCTGGCCAAGGGCGCGAAGGCGCTGAGCGGCATGCTGGGGAACTCCTGGGTCGCCGACCATCTCACCCGCTGGCAAGACTACTGGTCCCCGGGTGGCGTCGGCTGGATCGGCGATTCCTCCCTGGTGATGCGGGTGGAGGCGGCCAAGGGCAAGTGCCTGGACGTCCAGGGCAGCGGAACGGCCAACGGCACCCCGGTGCAGATCTACACCTGCAACAACAGTGCCGCCCAGGAGTGGAAGTTCTGGGGCGCCTACGACGGCGGGTACGCCCTGTACAACACCAATGCACGCAAGTGCCTCGATGTGAAGAGCGGCAACGACGCCAACGGCACGAAGATCCAGATCTGGACGTGCAACGGCTCCCCGGCGCAGCAGTGGCAGCTCGATGTCCGCGCCGCCGGCGAGCTGCGTAACGCCGTGACCGGCAAGTGCCTGGATCTGCACACGTTTGACAACGGCAACGACACCCAGCTGTACACGTGCAACGGCACCGACGCGCAGAAGATCCGCGTCGTTCCCCAGGGCCACGACGGCACCGACAGCCTGTCGTACCCAGACAAGGCCCAGTTCACGAGGGCCACCGCCGGCATCACCCTGGCCCAGACGGGTGCGAAGAGTCAGCTTGCCGTGCTCAAGGCGGGGTTGGCGGCCGCGCAGAAGGCCGCAACCGACTCCGACAGCGCACTTCAGGCCGCCTATGGCATCGCGGACGCCAATGGGGCGCCGCGGGGCCGCGGTCTGCTGGTGGGTGAGCAGAAGGCGCAGGTCACCCGGGGAGCCGCCGCCGCGCTCGCGGCGATGGAGAAGGCGGGTGAGACGGCCGAGGCCGCCACCCGCGCCTCCGCCGGTGACAGCGCGACCATCGCCCAGCGCGCCCTGGCGCAGGCGGCGCAGTCGAAGGCCGAGTTCCGCAAGGAGGCCGCGAAGGCCGCCGAGGAGCAGGCCAAGGCCGCGGCCGACGCGGCCAAGGTCCACCGGGACAACGCCAAGAAGGACAAGGAGACCGCCGAGGCCAAGCTCGCCGATGCCGTGAAGGCCGAGGGCGACGCGGAGGCGGCTGCCGCCGACGCGCACGCCAAGCGGCTGGACGCACAGGCTCAGGAGAAGACGGCCAAGGCGGAGAAGGAGACGGCCGCCGCCAAGCAGGCCGAGGCCGCCGACGACAGGAAGAACGCCGAGGCCCAGGCGACCCGGGCCAAGGACGCCAAGGACAAGGCCGACACCGCCGAGAAGACCGCCGAGGGCAAGCGGGACGACGCGAACACGGCCCGCGACAAGGCCAAGGCCATGCGCGACGACGCCTGGGACGCCGAGCAGAAGGCGGACGCGGCCCGTGCCAAGGCCGACGCCAAGGACGCCTACGCCGACAAGCTGGACTCCGGGGACGCCGCAACCGCCGCCCGGGCTGCCGCCGATGAGGCGGACAAGGCTGCCGACGACGCCGACACCGCGGCGCAGAACGCCCGCGCCGCTGCCGACGCAGCCACCCAGGCGGCAGCCGACGCCGACGCGGCGGCCACCCGCGCTGAGGCCGCGGCCAAGCGGGCGCGCTCGGACGCGGACGCCGCGCAGGCCGACAAGGCGAAGGCGGACGCGGCGGTCAAGACCGCCACCAGCGCCGCCGCCGACGCCATCAAGGCCTCCCAGGACGCCGCCACCGAGGCCAGGGCCGCGGTCAAGCTCGCCGACGAGGCCGAACAGCACGCCAAGGACGCCAAGACCCAGGCCGACGCCGCCAGCACCGAAGCCGGCAAGGCACTCGACGCCTCGGCCAAGGCCGCCGGATACGCCCATGTCACCGCGCAGGCCGCCGTGGACGCAGGCAAGGCGGCCGAGAAGGTCGCCGACCCCGCCAACGACGCCATCCAGCTCGGCTCGCCCTACGTCGAAACCGACTCCGCCGCCGTCCTGGTGGTCCTGACCGGACAGGCCTCCAAGTCCATCGCCGACCAGCAGCAGGCCGTCGCCGACGCCCATGCCAAGAACGCCCAAGCCGAGGCGGACGCGGCCAAGAACCTCGCCGACCAGGCCAAGGGCGACGCCAAGGAGGCCTACCAGCACGCCGCGAACGCAGCCCAGTACGCTGCGGACGCCCGCACCTACTCCAAGGAGGCTCTCGGCTACGCGGCCGACGCTGCCAAGGCCGCCTCAGCAGCCGCCTCGTCGCTGGCCCGCACCATCGACTACGACCAACAGGCGGCCGACGACGCCGCGGCCGCCGACAAGGCCGCAGGCAACGCCGAGGGCTACGCCAAGGACGCCCGCGACTCCGCCGACACAGCCGAACTCGACGCGGCGGCAGCACGCTCGGCAGCCGCCCAGGCCGAACAGGATGCCAAGGACGCCCGTGCAGCGGCCGACCGCGCCGACACAGCGGCGACCGAGGCCGAACAGGCAGCCAAGGACGCAGACAAGTACGCCAAGGAAGCCCAGACTGCCGCCGACCGCACCGAACGGGAGAAGGCCAACCAGCAGGTGCAGACGGGCGCGACGACCGGTGTCGGCGGAGTCTTCTCCGTCATCGACGACATCAGGCAGGACGGGGACCCCGAACAACTGCCCAACGAATGCCACAACTTCAACTGCAACACCATGGTGTACATCGCGCACTTCGACGCGGTGGTCAGCTACTACCTGTGCCTGAACCCGGATGTGCCTGCCACCGAGTCCGGCTGTCCGGCCGAGGACACCGTCTTCCTCAAGACGGTGACGATCAAGGGCCTGAGCAAGAAGGTCAAGATGTCCGCCGTGGACGTGGCTCTGGACCTCTGGAAGGGCATCGCCAAGTCGATCACTGGGGACTTCACCGGTTGCTACCACAAACTCGCCGGTGACGGCGACGGCAGCCTCGGTGACTGCGCCTGGGCCGCCACCTGGCTTCCGCTCGGTGGTCCGCTCGGGAAGATCGCCGAGGCGATCCGAGGCATGGACGCCGCCTTGCGTTCCGGGGAAGGGGTCGCCGATGCATTGAAGGCCCTGAAGACACTGGATGTTGACGCGGAGACCCTGGCGGACATCGAGCGGTCGGTGAACGTG
Organism: Streptomyces sp. NPDC055966; assembly: GCF_042269865.1. Lineage (NCBI taxonomy): Bacteria > Bacillati > Actinomycetota > Actinomycetes > Kitasatosporales > Streptomycetaceae > Streptomyces > Streptomyces sp. NPDC055966. The sequence goes on along the minus strand of NZ_JBHJYK010000007.1, from coordinate 91,529 downwards.
TACAAGGAGGCGCGGACGGCCTGCTCGGTCAACAGCTTCCCCGGCACCACCCAGGTGGTCCTCGCCGACGGCAGCCGCAAGGCGATTCGTGACGTACGCACCGGTGACCTGCTGCTCGCCACCGACCCGGCGACGGGACGGGCTCAGGGCGAGCCGGTCACACGGACGTTCCACCACACCGCGGTCGACCTGGTCGATGTCGCCCTCACCAACGGCGGACACCTCACCAGCACACCCGGACACCGGTTCTTCGTCACCGGACACGGCTGGACCCTGGCATCCGACCTGCGGCACGGAGACACCCTGCGCGGCCCGGACGGAACCGCCCGCACCGTGGCCGCACTGCTCGACGAGCACCAGGCCGCGCCGCGGACGGTGTACGACCTGACCGTGTCCGGCCTGCACACCTTCTACGCGATCGCCGGCAGCAGCCCGGTCCTGGTCCACAACTGCAATAACCTCGTCGCCGATGCCGGTGAGTTCCCTGGACAGGCTCACGCCCTTGACGAGCACACGGCCGGCCCCGGACTCGTAACCGAGGAGGACGCCAAGAGACTAGCTAAGGCGAAGGGAGTCAACGGGGTGTTCGCTGACGTCGACACGGCACAGGCCGTGGTGGACTATGCACTGTCTACCAAGGCAGCCGAAATCCAGCGCTGGATGCGCGGCACCCAGCGGGAGAGGGCGTTGACGGGGACCTATCCTGGGAAGGACTCCCTCGGCTACGTGGCACACAGCGACGGAAGCATCACACCCGCCAAAAATGCCTTCCGGATCGTGCTGAAGAAGGCCAAGGGTCATAAGAGCGGTTACTACGTGTTCACTGCATTCCCGATGTAGGAGGTGATGAGTGAAGCGATTCGACGAGTCCGACTTCGGCCTGACATGGCTCACCACCATGTTCCACCAGGACTGGACGCACAACGGAGCCACGGGGGCCGAGGCGGTCCGGTATCACTTGGCCCCGGACCTGGAGCCTGAGGCAGTGCTGCTCATCCGCCGGGATGCCCAGGTCCTGCTGGACAGCCTCGACTCAGCGACCATCGAGACCCTGTGGCAGGCCGCGACGGATCCGGAAGGCGCCTTCTCCGACCCGCCCAGGGGCTTTACCTCGGGTACAGCGTGGATGGAGACCCTGGTCCAACTCTGTGACGACTGGCTGGCCATCGCACCGGACATCTCGCCGCTCACCGGCAGCGATGCCGACGACGGGGCCGACATGGCGGATGAGGTTCTGGCCGAGATCGACCACACCCGCATCCTGCCGGACGCCATCCGAAAGGCCCTGGCCCTGTGTGCCAGCAGGTGCACGCCCGACCTGGCACTCAGACTGCTCCTCAGAGCGATCTGCGAGATCGGTATCCGATCTGGCACGGCGCTCTCCCAGGACCAATACACGCGACTGCAGGCGCTGGGCTCGGCTCTGCACTACGGAGAGTTCCTCGTGGCAGAAGTGGAGCCCTTGGTCACCAGCTAGAACTTCAGTACGTTAAAGGACTGCCGCACCCGTGGTGTGCGGCAGTCCTTCGCGTTCCAGCCCCTCTTGTGCCAGTGCCGCGGTTGTCGACGCCCGCGTGCTCGGCCCGGGGCAACCCCGTGCGGGATGCGAGTTCGTACGCTGCGCGTGCGAAGGTTGCGCGCGCTGAACGCTGGGTCCAGTACGCTACCTACATCGCGACCGCCGCCGAGACCACCCCCGCGATCATCCTTAGGACTGTCATCGGACTGAGATCTCTGGGGCTAGAGCCTGTCCGGGCGATCATGTAGACAACGCCGGTACTCGCTGACCGAAATGCGCATGCGGATTGCCGGCTCGAGTGCCTACTATCCCGGTCATGCCAAGACCCTTCGGATTCGCCTATGCCCAGCGCCCTGATGGCACCGTGACGATCACCCGCCAGGGCCGTCCGGCGGGCACGTTGCGCGGCGCGCGTGCCCAGAAGTTCCTTGCGGGGGTCGAGTCGGGGGATGCCCAACTGGTGATGGCCCGCTGGACAGGGGCCTACAAGCACGGCAATGAGCGCACCGCGCGCAACCACCCACGCAACCGGTCGTAGGGCCTGCCCATCGGATCTTCGCGGTGCCCCTGTCGCCCATGCTGAGGCGGCCATTCCCGGCCACCTCGACCCAGTCAAGGAGAGAGCAGCTGACTCCGCATTCCCTCGCGTTCTACGTGGACGTGGTCATGTCTGGAACGGTCCTCGGTGCCAAGCCGACGGACAGCCCCGACCAAGTTAGCGCGATCTTGAGTTCCGACTTCGCCGAGAACTCCATTGACGACTACAGCATGTGGCGCGACTACGGATTGGTCGAGTTCTTCTGGGACCGGGAATCGCCCGACCACCCATGGCAGGGGCACCACTTCACCCTGCAGGTGCATCGGCTTTCGTATTGGGGCAGCAGCATTGTCAACAAGGCGATTCGCGAGCGGTACGGTCGCTTTGACCGTCACCTCCGCTTCGACAAACTGCAGCGGCTGCTGTCGAACCGCGGCGTGTGCCTGGAGGACGTCCCGGACGCCAATGCCCCGGCCTTCACCCTGCACTGGCAGCCCGCTTCCCAGGTGTCCGTCATGGCCTTCCGGGAACGCGAGTGGGGGCGGCCTCGGCGGCGCGGCAACGACCTTGTCGGCGACGTGCATAAAATCTCGTCACCACTGACTGCCGAGCAAGTGGCATGGAACAGAGCACGCTACGGCCGTCAGGACGCCTAGAGTCAGTCCGGGCGATCTTGTAGGGCCGTGGCGATGAGGTCGTGGATGAGGTACTCGCCGGGGGCTCGGTTCTCCTTGAGGCGGGAGAGGTCGTTGGGGCCGAACCAGTCGCAAGCGGTGTGCTTGGACCAATCCAGGGTGGGGTGCTCCAGGTCGCCGTCGACCTCGACGAGGTAGTCGGCCTCGTGCCGCGTTCCGTTCCCGTCGTCGCCGGTCCAGGTGGTGATTCCGAGCAGGCGTCGTACTCGGCGCAGGCGCCAGCCGGTCTCCTCTTCGACCTCACGGGCGAGCGTATCCAGGAGTGATTCGCCGGGCTCGACGTGGCCGCCGACGACGTCCCAGCAGTCGAGGAAGAGCCGCCTGTGGGGGCTGCGTTTCTGAGCGAAGGCCCTGCCGTCCTGGTTGAGGATGACCGCGCCGATCGCCCAGGTCTCGCCGTCGGTGGGAACCGGGGCCTGGTCCGGAGTCCAGCTTCCATAGCCCTCCGGGCCGCGCCAACGCCAACTGGCATGCCGCCATCCCCGAGCCATGAGACCTCATTCTGATTCCAGCCCTTAGCCAATTTGCCGCCGTACCCTCGCTGTTCCCGTGGCCACTAGCGTGGTGTGGGAGACTCGACCAGTTGCCGGGCTGGTTCCCAACTCTCATGGGAACCAGCCCGGTTCGGTGCTTCCGGTCGGCTACGCGTTGCCGTCGGGCGTTGCCATGCGGTAGGTGCGCGGCCGGTCGCTCATCTGCTCGGCGATGCCCTGCTGCGCCAGACTGACCAGGGCGTTGGCGATCGCTCCTGAGGACCGCTCGATCACTCGGCTGATCTTGGTGGCAGTGAATGCTTCGTCGGGGTGTGCCTCCAGGTGGTTGATGACCATCTGACGGAGCGATCCCGGGGCGAGCCGCTTCTTCTCGCCGGACTGGACAGTCATCAGCAGACGTCCCGGCGTCGGCTTTCCGGACCTTGCATCTGCAGGAGGGGCATCCTCGGCCGCCGAGTCGTCGTCGCTGGGGTTGTGACGCCCGCTGGCCTCCTCAGCGGAGTCCGCCCCGGGCTGCTCACCTTCTTGGTGCAGGGGGTTGTGTGGTGTGTCGTCTACCGACACGTCCGTGACGCGCGCACCTGAGTCGGCGCTCGTGTCTTCGCTTGCGGTTGCGGTTGCGTCGACCGGAGTGCTCTCGCAGCCCGTGCACGGGGATTCTGGCTCGGCTGTGTTGGTGGTGGAGGGCTCAGGGGTGGTGGGGGTGGGCTCCGATGGGCATGAGTTGTCGCTGCTGGTCTCGTCAGCGCGCGTGGCGCGCCAGCGGTCGGGGGTGCGGCGGGGGCCGTCGTGGCCGCCGGGGGTGCGGATGGCCAGGCCGTGCTTCTCCAGGGTGGTCAGGGCCTTGCTGGTGGTGGATCGGCCCAGGTCGGCTGCGAGCGCGAGTTCGGCGGCGGTCGTTTCCTCGTCGGCGGTGAGGGTGATCAGGTGGGCGAGGACGGAGGCGGGGGGTCCGACCAGCTGGGCGGGCTGGTCGGGTTCGGCGTGCTGCGTGCGTGTGTCGTTGGTGGTGTCGGACATGAGGGAACCTCGATTCCGTCGGAAGTCGGTTGGGCGAGGTCCCCGGCCGGGGGTGCAACCGCAAGGGTGCGGTTCGCGGATGTTCGCCGGGCGCGTGCGCATCGCGTGTTTCCCGGGCGAACGTGGCCATGGCACGGGCGGGTCGGATTCCTTGTTGGCTCGCCGGGTGCATCGGCCACGACCATGGACGCTCCGCTCCGGCGCGAAGTCAAGCGGGTCTGGCGCTTGGGGTACGGACCAGCTCAGAGCGGTGGGTCGGTGGAACGTGCAGTGCACCGGTCCGTGTGCCGATCGGCGAACGGGGAGGCCTGAACTCCCGACCCAGACCCGATCAGTCCCGGCTCTGTGCGATCGGGTGACGGGCAGGGCGGCTCAATTGACGGAGGGCGGCGATGGCGTGCGATCGCATGTCAGAAGCTGCTCGCGGATGTGCCGGGCACGCCGTGGCCCGATGCGCAGATCGGTGCGCAGCCGCCAGACGCTGACCGGCTTCCCGGTGGCGGCGCGCGATGCCTCGTTCAACGCGATGGCGCGAGGCCACACATCGGCGTCTGTCGCCGTGTCGTCGGCTGGTGGGGGATCAGATGCCAGCAGGGGGTGATGGCGCCCGTCGTCGCCCGTGTGGGGCCGGTCGTGGCCGGTGTCCGCGGCGGGGATGCTGATGGAGAAGGGCGCCGGACCGGTTCGGTCCCTTTGGTGGGCCACCGTCGATGAATCGGGGCGGCCGGTTTTCGGGTCGGCGCTGGTGCCGGGCGATCGGGATGTGCCCGGGGTGGGCAGAGAGCGCTGTTCGGGAGGATCTGCGATGGTGATCCGGTCCATGAGGTCGGTGACGGTCCGTCGGTAGGCGGCGATCGTTTCCGTCAGGGCGATCAGGAGCAGAGCGGGAGTCAGGTGCAGGAGGACGGCTGCCGGATCGGACTGGTGGGGCCAGCCGATCTGCCCGTCGGGCCACAGGCTCTCCCAGGAGTTCATGAGAGCGGCGGTGCATCCGGCGCTCCAGCGCAGTGCGGTCGACCAGATCGGCGGGCGAATTCCCCACGAGGCGAGGTGTGCGTCGACGTAGAGGACGCCGGCGAGTGCGGTGCCGATCATCGGGTCGAGGAGGACCGCGATCGGCAGAGGGATGTCGCGGCTGGTGGCGAAGCGGGTGACGTTGACCGTGGTGAAGACCAGGGCGAGGAGCCCGACCGCGCACAGGACCCAGGTCATCATCCGCAGCAGGGCGACGGCTTCACGGACGGGGACCTGCTTCACGTGCTCGCGCCTCGTGCTGCGGGCCTGGTCGCGCCTTGGAAGGAGGGGGAGTCGGTGTGCGCCGGGCCCTGACGCACGACGGCTCCGGGGTGCGGCGCATCGATGGCCTGGCCGCCTCCGATGTAGAGGGCGACGTGGGTGATGTCGCGCGGGCCGGTGCCGAAGAACAGGAGGTCACCAGGGGCCGGCGCTGCTCCTCTGGGCACATGGGGGCCTGCGTCGTACTGGTCCTGGGCGACGCGGGGGATGCTGATGCTGGCGGCATGGTAGGCGGCTTGGGTCAGGCCGGAGCAGTCGAAGCCGCCGTCGGCCGGGCCGTCGCCGCCCCACACGTACGGGGTGCCGAGCTGGGCTCGGGCGAATGCAACTGCTCTGGCTGCCGACTCGGTTGGGGCAGGAATGGCAGCCGCGTACTGTTCGGCGATCTTGAGGACCTGGTTCACGTAGGCGTCGGAGTGGTTGTACTGCCAGATGGCGTGGCGGAGGTCGTGGCCGTTGCGGGCGCCGCTGGCGCACAGCAGCCGGGCAGAGGCGTAGACGGCGTCGACCGGATCCCAGGGGGTGAGCGGGTTCTTGCCCCCAGGCGGGACGGGGTGTGCGTACGTGGCGAAGGTGGGCGGGAGGAACTGCATGGGTCCGACCGCGCCGGCCGAGGAGACCATCTCCGGGTTGCGGGCGTGGTCGGTCTCGACCTTGCCGATCGCGGCGAGGATCGTCCAGGAAAGGCCCGGACACTCCAGGGCGGCGCGTTGGTAGAGGGCGAGCAGGTTCGCGGGGATGTCCGCCAGTGCCAGCCTGCTCGGCGCGGCTGCCACACTGCCGCCGGCGGACAGCCCGCCCAGCAGTGCGGCGATGGCGAGCGCCGGCAGCAACGGCAGGGCGAGGATCGCGCAGCCGATGCCGCCGGCGGTCTTGGCGAACAGCGAGCTCACGCTCTGGCCTTGGGCGTGGGCGGAAGGGGGGACACGGGCAGGGTGAGGGCCGTGTCGGCGTCGGTCGGCTCCAGTTCGACGGCCGGACCGAGCCGGGGCCAGCGGGTGGCGAGGTTGGTGAGGGTGGTGCGGCGGGTGTCCCCGGGGCCGAGAGGACTCCACCAAGGGCCCCATGGCGTGGTGGTGGTGAAGTCTGCGGAGGAGGTCGCAATGGTCAGCCCCAGTTCCCGTGCAGGGGCGGCGAGACGGCAGCGGAGTGCCTGGTCGCGGGAGGCGGTACGGGTGTGGATGAGCAGGGCCGGGCGGGTGTCGGCTGTCGTGGCGAAGGCGGCGTAGCCGGTGAGTTTGGCCTCGACGCGACCGAGGGTCTGGCTGCCGGTGTCGTATTCGAGGAAGAACGGCAGCAGGTGCTCGCCGTCGCACCAGTGTGCGTAGGCGTCGGGACGGACCAGGTCGCCCCAGCGGCGGGCGCAGGAACGCTCGGACAACCAGAGAGTGAGCCCGACGCCAGGAGTGTTGCGGCCGTGGGCGGCGAGGTGGGTGAGGAGTTCGTTGACGCCGAGGTCGTGGCCGAGGGAGGGGGAGTAGGCGATGCGGCCGGTGTGGCTGGGGCGCCAGCCGAGGTCGGCGAGGTCGCGTCCGGCGTGGGCGGCGAGGACGGCGGCGCCGGCGGGGCCGAGGGTGTAGTGCTCGGGGGCGGAGCCGGTCTGGGTCAGGGGGCGGAAGGAGTCGAGGACGGTGTGCTGGTGCAGGGTGCGCAGGCGGCGTTGGGCCGAGCGGAGCGACGTGTAGGCGAGGCCGGCGATCTGGTGGGTGGTCAAGACGCGGTGCTCATGGAGCATGCGCGCCAACCACAGGTCGCGGGCGGTGAGGGTGCGGGAGAGCGCAGCGACGTCGGTGTGCCGGGCGGGGCGTGGGCGGGTCGTCACTGCGCGAGCGGTGCAGCGGGAGCCGGGGCCCATGGCGGGGCGGGGCAATGAGGGCATGACGGGTCACCACCAGGTGTGAGGAGGATGGGGGAGGCGTGCTTCAGGGGCGTGTGGCCGGACGTGGCCCGGTGCGTCCGCCCGCCGCCGCCCGCAGGTCTTTCGCCCGGCCGGGCACCGGGGGCGGCAGGGGACGGGTGGTGAGAGTGAACGCGGCCGACTCCGCGCCGCCGGTCAGCAGATGAGCACCGGCCTGGTACGGGCCGAGGTGAGCGAGATCGTGCGCGGCCAGTGTCGGGAGCGTGTGCCGTTCCAGCGCGCCGGCGTCTTCCGGGGAGGCGTTGAAGAAGATCTTGTTGCGGGCGTTGGCAGAGATGCCTTCGCGCAGGTCGCGGGGGAGCTGGGCGAGGTGCTGGTGGGCCAGCAGCATGGACAGGCGGTAGCCGCGTGCCTCGGCGAGCATGTCTTCCAACGGATATGGCAAGGTCAGGAAGTTGTGCGCCTCGTCGATGCTCAGCGTGGCGTCGATCCGGGCGTGCTCGGGTGTGCGGGCACGGGCCGCGGCAGCCTGCCAGGTGCCGGCGACGATGAACGAGCCCAGCAGCCGGGCGGTCTCCTCGCCGAGCGCTCCCTTGGGCAGACGGGCCAGCAGGATGCCGCCGTCGAGGACGCCGGCGAGGTCGAAGGTGGAGGGGCCGGCGGCGATCGCGCGTCGGGCGAAGTCACGCAGCAGGAAGGCCCGCAGTTTGTTCATCACCGGGCCGACCACGGCCGCTCGTGAGGGCTCGGACATGGACTCGTACCAGTCCCAGAAGCCCCGCAGCACCGGATCCTTGAGCGCGGGGATGATCCGCAGCCGGTAGGCGGACTCGCCGAGCAGCCGGGGGACATCGGCGAGGGTGACCAGCTGGCGGGTGCGCTCGCGGTGCTTGAGAAGCGTGAGACAGGCCGCGCGCATCACGTCGTCGGTACGCGGGCCCCAGAAAGCGGTGAAGATACGGCGGAAGATGCCGGTGAGGTTGTCGACGACGACGTCGATGTCCGTGCCCTCGAGGACGTTCAGACAGGGCGGGGTGTGCGGGTCGTCAGGGTCGATGAGGACCAGGCGGTCGGCACATGTGTCCGGGAGGCGGTCCAACAGGTCGGTGACCAGGTCACCCTTGGGGTCGATGACGATGACGCCGCGGCGATGGCACACATCGTCCAGGACGAGGTTCGCGACGAGGGTGGACTTACCGGAGCCGGTCGCGCCCATGACATGGAGATGATGTCGGGCATCAGCGACCGCAAGCCCCACGCCGCGGCGGGCACCGGTGTCCGAGCGGCCAAGAGGTTTGACCCCGCTGCCGGGCACCGGCTCGGGAACGGTGGGTGGGGGCAGAACGGACCGGGCGCCGGCCCGCCGCAGTCCGGGGGCGTCCACGTCGGCCGGGAGATGGGCCAGGGCGGCGAGTTCCGGGACGGACAGCAGCGCCGGCCGCGAGAAGGGGAAACACCGGGCACTCAGGTGCGGTTCGGGCTGAGGCAGGCGGGTGCGCGCGAGATAGTTGCGGTCGGCGTACAGGCCGAAGGCAGACGCAAGCGCGTGGGCCCGGCCGCGCGCCACATCTTGCGCACGCTCCACCTCGGTCGAGCAGGTGGCGGCGTAGGTGATCACGCACTGCCACTGCGGTCCGGCGAGCTTCGTGGCCGACTGCCGTACAGCTGGGCCGTGTTCGGGATCCTGTTTGCCGGTGGTGCTGGGCTGCGCACGGTGGAGAAGGAGCGCCGCCAGGGCGACCGGCCGGGTGGGCACGTGTCCCGCTTTCAGCCTGCGGGCCTGGCGACGGGCCCGGCGTAGGGCGCTGCCGGTCGCAGGGCGGGCCAGGACCTGTACGCACGCGGATTCGTCCTCGCCCATACCGGTGGCGGCCTGGAGCAGGGCCCGCAGCGGGTCGGTGGCGTGGTCGGTGCGCAGCGGCAGCACGTCAGGACGGGTCGAGCGCAACCTCCCAGCGGTCACGCTGTGGCCGGTCGGGAGGAGCGGGGTCGGCTCGGTGACGCGGGTCTGGGCGCCGGGCCAGGCGGCCTCGACAGCACGGCGTACCAGGCCCAGCGGCACGGAGCCGGGCAGCCACAGCCGGATCGACAGCCCGGTGTGGGACCAGGCGTATTCGAAGGCGAGGTGTGGCTGGCCCGTCGTGATCCGGTGCCACCAGGGGCGCAGGAGACCGGAGAGCTGCGCCCACAGAACTTCACCGCCCCGGGCAGCGACCACAGGCGGTGCGAAGACCTCCACACAGCGGGCGCCCTGGGCGAGGCGCTGTTCGCGCCGCAGGCGCAGGCGATACCGGAGCACGGAGCCGCCCGCCAGGGCGACGGTGACACAGGGAACGAGCACGAGAGCATGCGCCCAGAGCCAGCCGGCGCCGTTGCCGCCGATCGTGCTCCACAAGCCGTCCGTGCCGGTGAGGAAGTCCACCAGTGGCCCGCCTGACCGGGAGTGAGCATTCGGGATGTATGCCGTCATGATGCCCAACCAGCGTCGCGGTCGAAGGGCTCATCGGTGGAGAGGCCATCGGCCTCGGGATGCCCGGCCGTCAGGTATTGGGCGGCGAGCTCGCCGGGATCCGTGGTGATCACTTCGTGTTCGCCCGGTGCGGCGACGCTGATCAGGGCGACCTTGTGGCGGCGGTCACCGGTCAGCAGCAGGGCCTCGCCTCGGGTCGCGGAGAGCAGGAACTCCCGCTCGCCGTGACAGAGATGGAAGTTGTCGCTGATCACCTCGATGGCCTGCGGGGCCTGGCGGAGCAGGATCTGGGTGGCCGCGTTGGAAACGATGGCCCGCCCGAGCGGGGAGGCGAGGACATCGTCGGCATCCGAGGTGACCATCGCAAGACCTGTCCAGCGTTTGCGGGCGGTCTTGGCCATCCGGAACAGGAAGCCCGCTCCGGCGCCGTCGCGCATCAGCAGCCATGCCTCGTCCACCACGACCAGATGCCGGCCCGGCTGCGTGCGATGGGTGACCTGCCGCCAGACCGCGTCCAGTGCAAGGAGCATGGCCGGTGGCCTGACCTCTTCCGGAAGCTGACGCAGGGCGAACACGACGAGGTGACCGGTGGTGGAGGCGGTGGTGTGACCGTTGAACAGCGCTGAATGCGAACCGGTGGTGAAAGGAGCGAGCCGATTGGTGAGATCGGCTGACGCCTCGCTTCCTTCTTCGGCCAGGACGGCCGCGAGATCGGCAAGCGTGGGCGGGGTGCGCTGCCACGTACGGGGATCGGAGGTGATTCCGGCGCGAGCGTATGCAGCGAGGATGGCCCGGTCCAGCACAGCTTTCTCGGCCGTGGTCAGGTCACTGCCCAGCAGGACCGCAAGGAACGTGTGCAGCAAGAGCACGCGCCTGGTCAGGATGTCCTCGCTGTTGTCCGCCGCTGCCGGCAGGTCGAAAGGGTTGAGGCGTACGCCGTCGGCGCCGAGCGCGACGACGTGCCCGCCGACGGTTTCGGCGAGCCGGACGTACTCGTTCTCCGGGTCGATGACCGAGGCCGTCACGCCAGTGAACATCAGCCTCAGCAGCTCCAGTTTCGTCAGATAGGACTTGCCGGCGCCGGAGCGAGCCAGGGTGATCGAGTTGTAGTTGTCCTGGGCGAAGCGGTCCCACAGCACCGGGGCACCGGACACCGCGTTCAGCCCGTACAGCACCCCCGACGCGACGCCGGCCTCGTCGGTGCTGATCGGCAGATCGGGGCTGGCGAAGGGAAAGCACGCGGCAAGCGCGGCGGTGTCGAAGGTGCGGCGGATTTTCAGAGTGTCGACGCCGAGAGGCAGGGTCGCCAGCCAGCCCGGCAGAGCCCGGTAGGTGGCCGGGGCAACAGTCATGAGGAGGGATTCGGCGACGGCCCGGACGGCGGCGGCCTGCTCGGCCAGGCTCTCCTCGTCCGCGGCATGCACGGTCAGGTAGAGGGCGACGTGGAAGAGTTTCCCCTCGCCCCGGGCGATCCGGTAGGCGAGTTCAGCGGCATCCGCCGCGGCGGCCTCCGTCTCCGGGTCGTCCAGGTGTCCCTTGTCGAAACCGGTGCGGCGGCCGGATTCCAGACGCGCGCGCTGCTTTTTCAGCCCGGCAGCCGCAAGAGCATTGGGAACGGGCTCGATGTGCACAGCGATGTCCAGATGCCCGGGGAAGCTCAGCAGCGGGACGAGCCAGCCGGCGCTGACTTCGGCCGGGTAGCCGGTGACCACGAGCGTGGTGGCCAGGTGCGCTCCGATGGCCAGCGCGCGGGCGTGCACCTCGATGGCCTCGGGACCGGCCACATCCAGCAGGCGGGCGCCGTCCACGATCGGGGCGTCGGCAGTGGTGCGAGGGGCGCTGAAGGGGAGCCGGATCATGCGAGGCTTCCTTCCGGATCGTCGTCGGGTGGGGTGGGTGTGTCGGGGTTGCAGGCCGCACTGACCAACTCGGCGCTCTGCTCGGCGTCCAGCGGGATGACCGTGATCTCGGCGGCGGCGAGTGCGCGAGCGGCCTCGGCCACGCGCTGACGTGCTCGTCCTTCGCCGGAGTGGCCTCGTATGCCGGGTGCTGCGGCTTCTTCGCGGGCGACCAGCACGATCTGCCGACCGAGCAGGTTGCCGCTGGCAGCGAGGTCGGTGAGGAAGCCGGCGTGCGCTCGGGCGGCACGCTCCAACGCGGGGTGCGGGAGCGCGGCGGCATCGTGCTGCAGGGTGTCGGCGAGCGGGGCGAGGTCGATGCGGTGGCAGCGGACCAGCAACTGGGTCGGGCCGGTCAGGGAGTTGAGCCAGCGCGCGAACGCCGCGGTCAGGGCCTGCTGCTCGGCCGCTGAGCGCAGCTCGAAGTTGACCGTGGAGCACGTCGCCAGGGCCGCCCTTCCGTCCCGGTTCAGGTCGAGCACCCCTTCCGGTGTGATGCCGTCGTACGGCATACGCATCGCATCCGGAGGCGAGCCTGCGGCTGTGGCCCAGCGGCCGGGAACGACGGCCGGCAACGCGGGCATTCCTTCGGGGGCGTGCACCTGGCGTTTCGACGCGCGGGCATGGGCGAGCGCGGAGAGCAGGAAGCGGTCCAAGCCGATGCCCTCCCGGCGGCCTAGCGCGAGGGCGGCCACCGCGCCGGCGACCGGAATGACGAGGACCACGTACGCGAGCGGGGGCATGAAGCGGCGTGTGGCCCACCAGCCGCCGTACAGCACGAATGCCGCGGCAGTGAGGATGCCTGTCTGCCTGGCGGTGAAGGGTCCCAGGAGGCGGTCGGGGCGGGAGATGTCGGCTGGAATGCGGGTGGTGTAGGGGGCGTCCGCCGTCTCGTCGGGCTGATGCACGGGGTTACCTCCGGGGTGGTTCGAGGGGCAGGCGCAGTTGCATGGGGCGAGGCGGCCGGACGCGGTCACGGCGGGCGGGAATGGGCAGGGCCAGTTGGCGGGCTCGGTTCGCGGGGGTCGGCCGGGTCGCCGGCGGTGGCGTGGCCGGCACGGCGCGGGCTGGTGAGGGCGGGGCCGGTAGGCGCTCGGCGCGGATCGGCAGCCAGAGCTGGGTAGCCCCTGCCGGCCGGGTCGGAGTGCGCGCGGCAGTGACGGGCAGGGGCAGTTGTCGGGTCCGACGGGCTTGGGCGGGGTAGATCACAGCGCGGGGACCTCTCGGCGTGCGGACAGCGGGAACCACACCGGGCCTGCGGTGCTGCGGCGTCTGGCGAGGTGGGACAGCGGGGACAGGAGTCCTGGCCGCGGCGGGAAGCGGTAGTGCGCCGACGCGGCGCCCGCCCCGTCCGGGCGGGGCACCGGGCGCGGGCTGACCCGCTGGCCGGGGGCGGCCACCGGGGCGTGGCGCGCCCGCTGGTCCGCCACGGCCTTGCCCGCCCCCACCCCCGGGGCCAGGGGCAGGCGGGCCGCCTCCACCCGGCCCGCGCCTGCCTCGTCCCGGCGGACGGCCTACTCCTGCGCCGGGGCCGCCCCGGCCCCGGCCTGCACCACCTCCACCACCTCCACCTCCTCCTCCTTCTCCGCCACCACCACCTCCTCCACCACCGCGCCCGCCAGGGCCGCCGCGGCCAGGGCCCGGCCCGCGGCCTCCTCCGCCTGGGCGGCGACGTGGTGGGTACATGCCTGGCAGGTAGTGGTTGATGAGCCGGTACATCGCCAGGTGCCTGAGCATCCGTACTCCGGGCGTGTGCGGTTGGTGCGCGGGGGTGCCGTGCAGGACGACCTGCAGCGTCCAGCCGGGAATCTTGAACAGCACCCAGAACAGGGCCACGCCGGCGAGCATGGTGCCCAGCTGGTCGGCCTTGGGAATGCCCAGGGCGGTGGCACCGGGGGCGAAGAACAGCTTCAGCGCGAGGACGAACGTCATCGACTGGGCGATCTGGATGACCAGGCAACCGGCCAGCCCGCGCCACCACAGGCGGGCGACCGGATCGGTCAGCGGATGCGCGTGACACGCCAGCATCAGGGGCGCGCCTGCGGCCAGCAGCGCCATCACCGCGACACGTACCAGGAAGCCGATCAGCACGGCGAGGACCAGTGCCGTCGTCACGATCGCCAGGATGAGCAGGTACAGCTGCAGGCCGGGGGAGCCGAACAGGGTGAAGGGCAGGACGCGTTCGACCATGCCCTGCCCGGCGTCCGACAGGTCGCTGGCCATGATCGCGTGGGCGAGGGCGTTGGACAGGCTGATCGCCTTGCCCATCACGGTCAGCGAGGCAGCCGCCGCGGCCATCCCGAGCAGCAGGCGCGGGGCGATCTGCCGCAGGGCGTAGCGGGTCTGGACGGTCTCGTAGCCCATCACCGTGATGCCGCCCGCGGTCACGAACAGCACATAGATCCCGGCGGTGGTTCCCAGCGTCCAGGTCCACAATCGCTTGATGTCCGTGTGCTGGGTGACGTCGGGGGTGGCGAGCAGGGTGTCGGCGAGGAACTCGCGGATCGGCTTCATGACCTGCTCGATCAGTGTGCCGAGGAACGAGGTGACCGCGTTCACGATCATCCCGGGGATGTCGAGAAAGCCCCAGCCGCTGTCCTTGTCGCAGCCGACGCCGGTGGCCTCGCAGGCTGACGGGCTGGGGCCCGGCGCCGGCTCGGTGGGGGACGGCTGTTCTGGTTTCGGCGCGGGACGGCCCGCAGAAGGGGTGGGTCCTGGGGCGGGATCCGGCCTCGGTCCGGGCTCGGGGGCGGGGGAGGGCGCCGCGGGGCCGGGCGCGGGCTGCGGTTCGGGCTGAGGTGGATCAGGGGAAGCCGGGCCGAAGGCAACCAGGTCCACGGCGTACGCGGAACCCGGCTGGGCGAGCGGAACGAACACGAGGGCGGCCAGGAACAGCAGCGGCAGGGCGCGGCCCAGACGTGAGCGCATCACCGCCCGCCCCCGCCTGCGCCGACGATGCCTTGCAACACTGTCACGACCACTGGCGCCAGGATCGCCAGCCCGTAGCCGATGGCCGCAGCCTTCAACCCCCGCTTGGCGGCCTCGACTTCCCCGGGATCGCCGCCGGCCATGAGGTAGCGCAGCCCGCCGAAGGTCAGGAACAGGGTGGCGAGTCCCGCGAGGATGCCGACGATCCAGTTCCGCAGGTTCGTGATGACGGTCGGGATGTCCGCGACCGCCCACACACAAGGCGGATCCGCCAGCAGTGCCGAAACGGTACAGGCAACGACGAACCCCAACCGCGAGAGCCAGCGGCCCAAAGGCCGGAGCTTCGGCTGGTACGGCCGACGGAGCTTCGCGGACATGGCAGCACACCTCCATCGGCACACAGAACTGGACAGAAAGGGGCGACCGAGACGGCAGTCCCACAGGCGTGTACGAGAAGCGGGTGCGGGGTGAGCAGAACCCTGGCCTCCGGGCCGACCTCCTCAAGGAGTGCGACGGGAAGGGTTTTCTCGGGTGTCAGCACGAGACGGTCGTGCTCACCCCGCACACTGCATCGCTCCGGCCCGTGACATCGGCCGCCAGCCGCTGCGCCGGACCGGAGCGGACGGCTCGGATCCCGATCCGAGCCGGGCCATCGTCGTGAATAGAGACGCCGGTGGCGGGAATTGACATTTCGCCACCACATGTCGCCCGGTCGGACGCCCTACAGCTCTTGCTGCAGGCGCCGCAGATGTGTGGCCAAGTGCTGTTCGGCGGCGCTGCGGTGCCGGTAGAGCTGACGTGCACTCATCCCGCGCTCGGCCGCGAGACGGTCCATGGGCTCTCCGTCGAGGCGGGTTCGGGCGATCAGCCGCGCCTCGGCCACGCGGATCACGCCGGCCTGCACGGCGCGGGCCAGCACCGTCAGCTCGTCCACCGGCTCTCCCTTGTCCACCTGGGGTGGGGAGTACGGGTGGTCGAGAGATCCTGCATATGCGGCGGTTTCGCGGGCGGCTTGGCGGCGCGCTGCGTACGCCAGTCGGTGCACGGCCCGGTCGGCCGCGCTGAACAGTTCCCGGTCCAACCGTTCCACGCCGGGGTCCACCGTGCGCAGGGCCGTGGCGACAGCTGCCAAGGCCTCCTGCTCGACCTCGGCGTGCTCCAGATGGACGGGGCGGGCCAGCCGGGCGAGCATCCGGCGCAGCACCGGCACGGTCATGGCCACGGCGACCACACCCCATGGCTCGCCGAGGTCGCGGGCACGCCGGACCACCTCGCGCCAGGTCTGCTCGCGCAGTTCGGCGCGGGTGGAGGAGTGGGCCAGGTGAGTGCGGATCCGGTCGACCGGCCAGGCCGCACGGTCGGGTTCGTCGCACACCAGGTGAGCGGGGAGGGTGAGGGGCTCGGCGCCGTGGGCGAGAGCGAGGAACGTCTGCTCCAGCTCTCCGAGCGGCGAGCGAAGAGTGCTCTGCGGGTGGGCGGCGGTGGGGCGGTGGGGGTGCTGACGGTGGTGCATGGCGCATCTCCCGTGATGGCGTGGACAACTTCCGCCGCCACCCCTCCCAGGCCCCCGAGTCACCGCGGGCCCACTCACATGCCAGTGCCGCGCCACCGCCGGTCGAATGGACCGGCATGTGCGATGGCCCGGCTCTGCTGCTCCCGCCATGGGCTGCCATGACGCCGCGGACGGAGCATCGCGATTCGAACACGGAACTTTTTCGGCATCGATCTGATCGCCGTCATAGGGGCCGCCTCTGATGGTTCGGTGGTGGCTCGCATATGGCACGCGACTGGCTCGTAAGGGAGGTGGCCTGCGTCAACGTGATAACTGGTGAGAAAGGCCAGTGCTGCCCGCCGTGCACGCGGAGCGAACGCCAAGGCAATCGAACACCCGTAAGGCGATGGCGAAGATCTGCCAGCGAGTCCCTATTACCTACGTCAGCACGAGCACGGCCGGACCCTCACTCCCGGGCCCCGCTCAGCCCATGCCGAACCTCGCTGCTCGCCGCCGTCGTACCGCCCACCTACTGCCGACGACGGTGTGGCTCCCCGGCCCGGACGAGCCCAACGTTGCTCCCATCCCGGGTGCGGTACTGCCCGCCTGGGCCCTCGACAAGATCCGCACCGACTTCGTCGGACGCCCTGCCGACCGGCCCGCCCCACTCCTCAAGATCGCCATCCGGGACACGGCACCGGCCATGGACGCCCGCATCCCGACCGCCCCCTTCACCAACCCGGCCGACGACGAGGACGGAGCGAAGAAGCCCTCCCTCCTGCTGGCCGAACTCCACCCCGACACCCTGCCCGCCCCCACCGACGACCTGCCGTCCGACCACAGCGGGATGCCCGGCGCCCTGGCGGACGGTTGGCCCGGCTTCTTCCACCGTGCCCACCGGCTCCTCCCCGACTACGGACTTCTGCTGCTGGCCACCCGCCAACGCCGGGAGGCCGGACAGCTCACCGACCCGCTGGGGACACTGATCGCTTGCGCCCGCACCGCCGGCTTCCGCTACCTCCAGCACATCGTCGTCGCCTACGCCCATCCCGTCGGCGACCACCTCGTACCCGTCCTTCCCGCGGACATCTCCCGTGGCGTCGCACACTGCGACCTGATCGCCCTGTCCGCGATCCGCCACGCCTAGACCCGGGAAAGAGGAGACCGCCGTGCCCTACCCCCTCTCGGTGTGGAACACCGCTCCCACCTCCGCCCCGGCGCAGCGCAAGGGCCGCTACGTACCCGGCTCCGCCGCCCACCCGGCCAAGATGCTCCCCAGGATCGCCGCCCACGCCATCTCCACCTACACCCGCCCCGGCGACCTGGTCCTCGACCCGATGTGCGGCATCGGCACCACCCTCGTCGAGGCCATCCACCTCGGCCGCAGCGCCCTCGGCGTCGAGTACGAAGGGAAGTGGGCCGACCTCGCCCGACTCAACGCAGCCTCCGCCACCCGACAAGACGGCACCAGCGCCGGCGCCGTGCACTGCGGCGACGCCCGAAACCTCACCCAGCTCATCCCCACCGCACTCCACGGCGAGGTAGACCTCGTAGTCACCTCACCGCCGTACGGAAGCTCCGTTCACGGGCAGGTGCGCTCCACCCGCGAGACCGGCGAACGCGGGGTGGTGAAGACGAACTACCGCTACGGCCACGACCCTTCCAACCTTGCCCACGTCTCCACCGACCGGCTCCTGGAAGCCTTCACCGAGATCCTTGCTCAGTGCCGGAGCGTCCTGCGCCCTGGGGGAACGGTCGTCGTCACCACCCGCCCGTGGCGCGAGCGGGGCGAACTCATCGACCTGCCCTCTGCCGTCCTCGCTGCAGGCCAGGCCGCCGGACTCACCCCCACCGAACGCTCCGTCGCGCTCCTCGCGGGTATCCGTGACAGCCGCGTGATCACCCGTCCGTCGTTCTTTCAGATGAAGAACGTCCGCGACGCCCGCCGACAGGGCCTCCCGCTCGCGGTGATCCAGCACGAGGACGTACTGATCTTCACCAAGGCGGTGCCAGGCAGGCTGTGCGACGGCGCATCGGCGTCGAGCAGGTCGCGCTGCGGAAACCGAGCGAGCCGGACGCGCAGGACCGTAGACACATGTCATGTCTGCACCCGCGGGAGGTGAGACGTCCGCAGTGGCCACCGCTCCTTCGGACAAAGGAGATCGCCCGCATTCGATCAAGGGTGTGAAGGCGCTGGCGGCGGAGACATCGGCAGACCCGGGCACCGCGAGCTCGGCTGTCCGCAACGAGGAACGAACAAACTGACGATGTACGCCGTCGTGCCGATCCTGCCCGCCGGCCGGGATCGGCACGGCCGGCTCCCTGGGGAACTAGGCCGTGTATCGGAAGTGAGTCTTGCACATAGGGTGTCGGCATGTCGCTGAGCCACATAGCCCTCTCATCCGGACGTTCAATCGAGCTCACCGAGCTGCGAATGTCTTCGACCTATGGAGGGATGCTGGAGGGCTACCCGTGCAAGCCCATCAACGACATGAAGGTCAGGAGCCTTCAGCGGCAGGCTGAACGTGCGTTTCCCTCCACGCCGGTCTATCTGGTTGCCCCCTCCCGCGAGTACCCGGACCAGACTGCCGGCGCCTTCGGCCCCGTTGAGGTGCTGCCTTCCGTGGCCTGCATCGGCGCCTTCCGCTCGACAGCGGTCGCCTTTGAACTCGACCCGGTGCTGCACCGTTCCGCTCTCACCGTGATCTGGTTCCAGACCGGCTTGGACGTCCCATCGGGCAAGGACGCCGACCTTGTGCTGCGCAGCATTCGCTGGGAGGAGCTGGCCCAGGACTACGAGCTCTAGCGACGGGTACCGATCACAGCCACTCGTTGATAGCAGCGATCAGGACAGTCGCCTCGTAGCGGACCGCGAGTCGTATCGCGTGGCGACGGCGCGGTCTCTCTTGAGGCGGTTGATCCCGCACTCGACCGCGTGGCGCTTGCGGTAGTCGGCCGGGTCGAAATGTGGTGGTCGGGAGCCGAGCTTCTGGCGGTTGCGGGCCTGGTCGGCCTTGTCCGGGATGGTGCAGCGGATCCCGCGGCGGCGCAGGTAAGCGCGGTTCTTACGGGAAGCGTACGCCTAATAGGCACGCACCCGATCGGGACGGACGCGTGACCGGCCCGGCCCAATGCGGGGCACGCGGACTTTCTCCAGTACGGGTTCGAACTGCGGCGAGTCTCCGCGCTGCCCGGCTGTGATCACGATCGACATGGGCTTTTGGCCCTGCTCGACGGCCAGGTGCAGCTTGGTGGTGAATCCGCCGCGTGAGCGTCCCAGTCCGTGGTCTCCGGGCTCGGCGAAGACACCGCCCGGCGGTTCCTTCTGCAGGTCGCCCTGCCTTCGGGCTCCGGCCGCGTGCTGGTGGGCGCGGCAGACTGTGGAGTCGACGCTCAGGTCCCACGTGATCGCACCCTTCGCGTCGGCCAGGGACTGGAGCCGGGTGAGGATCCGGTGCCAGGTGCCGTTCCGCTGCCACCGGCGGAAGAGGTCGTAGACCCGGCCCCACGGTCCGTACTCGACGGGGACGTCCCGCCACGGAACACCTGTCCGGACTCGGAACCGTATGCCGTCGATCAACCGCCGCCGGGACCAGACGGGCGGCCGCCCCGCCTTCATCCCCTTCGGCAGCAACGGCTCCAACACCGCCCACTGCTCGTCCGTGAGATCACCCCGCCCCATGAACTGTGATCATTCACAGCACAAGATCCACTTTCGATCCAGGGCCTAGTAGGGCCTGTATTTGGTCTTGATCGTGTGACGGGGCGGAGGCGGTCCCGCTGGAGGCGTTCCCTCGGCCCGTCGCGGCGCCGAGTCGATTGCGCCGTCACATCCGCCGAAAATAGTAGCCATGGACATAGTAGCCATGTAATCTATTCGCCATGAGCAAGGGTTCACCGGGCCCCACGCCCGGCTTCCTGGTATGGCGGCTCGCCAACAAGTGGCGCGTCGCGGTCGACCGCGCGGTGGCTCCGCTGGGTCTCACCCACGCACAGTACGTATTGGTCGCGTCGCTGCACGGCATGCAGCGCGCTGGCGAGCGGCCCAGCCAGCGCCGGCTCGCCGACCACACCGGCCTGGAGGCGCTCTATGTCTCGAAGCTGGCGCGCGTCCTGGAGTCGGCCGGTCTGATCGAGCGCACCCGCGACCCCCGCGACCCGCGCGCCGTACAGCTCGCCCTCACCGAGCAAGGACAGGCTGTCACGCGGCAGGCCATCGCGGTGGTCCAGGGACTGCTCCAGCAACTGCTGGAGCCGCTCGGCGGCCTCAACGCCCCGAGGACGCGCGCGTTCACCGCCGAGCTGACGGCCCTGCTCGACGTACCTCTCGCTCCATCCGTACCGAACGACCAGAGCACCCGGAGGAGAACGCCATGACCACCACCGCATCCACCGCTACCGCGCCCGTCGCCGATGCCCGCGCCCTCGCCCTGGCCCACTACGCCGCCCGCAGCGTCCTGGAGCACGTCCTGGCCCGGTACGGCGCCACGTTCCAACAGCAGGTCGCCCTGCGCGCCGCCATCACCACCGAGACCCCGCAGACGTCGGACGATCTCATCACCCAGGTCCAGGGCTCCCTCAAGGCCGATCCGGCCGACATCCGCGCCACCCTCGACGAACTGCTGGCCAAGCAGCTGCTCGTCGCGGACGGCGCGCACCTTCGCCCGACGGACGCTGGGCGCGAGCTGCTCGCCGCCACCGGCGCGGAGACCGCCCCCATCTCCGCCCGCATCTGGGGCGGGATACCCGCCGAGGACCTGACCGCCGCCGGCCGCGTCCTCGCCCTGGTCACCGAGCGCGCCAACGCGGAGCTTGCGGCGCTGACCGCCTGACCTCGCGACCAGTCCTGTAACTGGCTGTGATCACAGGCTGGTTCGGGTGAGGTCGTTGATCCAGATCATGGAGGCGCGGAGATGCAGCCGGCGTGCAGTCCATGGGCCGAGTCGGATCTTGTTTCGATAACGCAGTCAGCCAGGCGTTCAACAGCGTGCTCAAAGTGGAGTACGTGCACCGTCACACGTTCCGCACCCGCACCGAGGCCCGGAGCAGACTGCCGACGCTCTCCTCGTCGCGTTTGAGGCCGGGAAGCCCCGCCGTCTGCCCGAGCTGTTGGTTGGCTTCGGCTCTGAGAGCTGATGTTGTCGGCGACGGCCACCCTGTCGCGTCGTGTGCTACGCCATGCTCCACAGCGTGGCGATCTCCTGCGCGGCCGCCCGGCCCTGGGTGAAACCAGCGTGGCCCGCAGGGGTCCTGCTGGCAGGGGACAGCGGGTCGGTGCCGAAGGCGGCAAGAGAGGCCTCGTCGGGGGTGATGACCTCGACGAGGCCGCCTCGCCGGGTGATCGAGGCTGCGTCGGCATCGAGTACAGGGTCGGGCATCGGAGCGATGACGAGAGTGCGGGCGTAGTCTGCCGCGAGATCGAGGTTGGTGAGCGAACGGACGCCGCCGTCGATGTAGCGGTCGTCGCCGACTGTCGCGGCAGGCCACACACCGGGAATGGCGCAGCTCGCCGTCACAGCGTCCACCAGGCCGACGCCGGAGGTACGGTCGAAGACCCGGGTCTCACCGCTGACAGCGTGCACGGCGATCACCAACAGATTGCGCTCCGGCCACCTGTGGGACGGCAACCGGGCCTCGATGACGGCCCTCCGGGCGGCCTCGGTCACGGTCTCGGCGGCCAGAGCCATCTCACCCATCCGCCGCAGGCGTTCCACCGGGTCGGTGACCTCGGCGTCGACTTTCGCGGCGAACTCGAAGGCCTCGACGAGCGCGCCGTCCCGCGGCGTCAGCTCCTCCTGCTGCAGCGCGGGGTCCACCTGGGCCCGGAACAGCGCCGGCAGCTCTACACCGCTGGTGAGCTGTGCGGCCACCGCCGACCCGGCCGAGGTCCCGAACAAGGCGTCCGCGTCGGTGACATCTACCCCGGCGTCGGCAAGACCGGCCAGCACGCCCGTAGCCCAGGCTATTCCGGCCACTCCGCCACCGCCGACGACCAGCGCACGTTCGTTCTTCATCCCTACCCCCAGCTGCTCATCCGGTTGAACGTCACTGCAAAGCCCCAGGTGGGCAGGGATATTCCTCAGCGCAGCGTTCGCCGATAGACAGACACCAGCCCGCCCAGCCCCCTGCCGCATCCGGTAGCTGGCTGAGCCCCGATTTTCTGTAACGGTCTGCGGAGGAGTCCGCAGACCGTTTCCAGACCCAGCAACTGCGCTCATCGACTGGGCCGGAACCCCGTGTGGCCACCTTGTCACCGCCGCTCGAATCGCTCGGTGTGTGCGATGGCTCGGCCGTAGACCGCCCTCGACGGCCTGCTGCGACGGCCCGGCCGGAGTAACGCGAATCGAGCCCAGAGGTCTTCGGCGTCGTTCCGAGCCTTCGTGGGACGGCCGCTCTCACTGGCTCGGTGGTGGCTCGCGAGTGGCTCGCATACGAAATGACCTGTGCAAACGCGATGCTCGGTGAGGACATACCCAAGGCGCCCCGCACGCGCGGAGCAACCACCGCGGAGATCGGACACGCAAGGGGCGATGGCAAAGACCGGCCGACACGGCCACGCCGGCTGACGCGCACCGGTCGCAGACCGGCACGACGACGGCCCAGCCCAGCCCCGGCCGCCGGTGTCGAGGGCGACCAGGAGGCAGCCGTCGGCAACCATCGCGACATCTACCGCCGAGTTCCGTAAGCCCCGCTTGCGCGAGCGGTATCGAGGGCTTGGCGGCGGTAATCGCTGGGAGTTCTGCCGTACGCGGCGCGGAACGTACGGCTGAAGGCGGTGGCGCTGGTGAACCCCCAGCGGGCGGCAATGGTTTGCACCGGCTCGTTGCGCAATTCGGGGCGGGCCAACTCACTGCGGCATTGTTCAAGTCTCCGCCGCCGAATCAATGCGGCGACGCTCTCCTCCTGACCTTGGAACAGCGCGTACAGGCTGCGCAATGAGAGGTGATGACGGTCGGCGATAGCGCCCGGGGTCAGTTCAGGGTCGCACAGGTTGTGCTCGATGAAGGCGGTGATCTGACGGAGCAACGCGTGACTCCGGAGCTCCGAAGGCACTGCCCTCACGGCACCGAGCCGGTGCGCCAGGCACGAGGTAGCCAGTTCCACTGCCATGTTCCCAAGTCCGCCCAGTTCCTGGGGCCGGCAGTCGGGGCCGTTGCCGGCGAGCGCGACCAGGAACTGGGCCAGGATCGCCCCCATGCCCGTGCCACCGGGTATGCGCTGCGCAAGGAGCCGGTCAACCTGCTGCGTGGGCAAGAGCATCTGCGCCTTGGGTATCTGCAGAACGAACGCCTCGACGCTGCTGCCGTCTGTTCCGGAGCCGGACTCGTAGGGGCGGGATGTGTCCCACAGCACCATGTCCCCGGCCTGCAGCACCGCCTCGCCACCCTGTTGCGCGAACCACGCGGAGCCTTTGGTCACCAGCCCGAGTTGGTACTGTTCCGGGTCTCCCCTGCGGATCAGCGTTGGTGTGCGTCGCGAACGGAGCGGGGAGTAGGAGAACCTCGACACCTGGGCGGTTCCGAGGTCCAGCACGGCGCCCTCGGCATAGAACCCAGCGGCGTCCTGCGGAGTGAGCGCCGACGGCATCAAGGCACTGGACACCACGTCGGCGAACCAGTCGAACCTGTCTGCTGCCGGCACCGCTCCTGCGGAACCACCCTGCCACATCGTCAAATCCCCCCGATATCCCGCTTCTCACCGCCGGTGCCTGCACCTGCAGTGATCAGAAGTCCGACGGACGGGGCGAGGCACTGCCATCACGACCGACTCCCGGTGCGGGGGAGCCCTTCTCCCCGCTGCACGCATTGTGCAGGAGGACTGCATGGCATGCACACAGCAGCAGGCTCTCCGTTCATAGGCTGCCTCCCGCTCGACTCTTCTCAACCCGATCGGGGGAACCTTGAACATCAAGCGGATGGCCAAGCACTTCAGTGTCGCAATCGCAGTTCCCATGCTGTTCGCCGCCACCACCGGCATCGCCAATGCCAGCACCACCGCGCCATACGTCGGCTACGGATACTCCACCAAGTACAACGCCGTGTTGTGCGTCCAGCACAACCTGAACTACGCCTTCCAGAACACGCCCCTCGCGAACCAGAACCCTCCGGCGCAGCTGGCCGAGGACGGGATTTGGGGGAACAAGACCTGGGGCGCTGTCGAGTGGTTCCAGAGCAAGACGAACATCCAGGTGGACGGAATTGTCGGCCCGAACACCGGGGACTGGCTCGCGGGCTATGGCGACCCGAGCTCCCTCGGCTCGCCCTACCGCCCCTGCTACCCGTACATCCCCACCTCGTGGTGACGGCGTCGAACAGGAAGGCCGCGCACATGAACATCGTGCGCGGCATCACCAACGATCTCTGACCGCCTGCAACCACTGAGAACACCCGGTTCACCCAGCCAAGGCGCGACCCGGGAAGGACAGGGTTGTCACCAGGTCCGGAGCACGTCAGAGATCCTTCCCGGATTCCTGTCACATCTGCGTGCGCCGATCCGTCAGTGCGGTGAAGACGCCAACCAGGCCGATACGAAAGAGAACAAAAGCCATGACGAACAGCTCTATCTCCCGGATGCCCAACCCGGCCGAGTTCGTGCCCGAGCTCAACGACATCAGCGCCGCCCTTTTCCGGGCCACGGGCAACCACTCGCTGCCACGCACCACGATGAACCTCGTCCACCTGCGCGCCGGGCAGATCGTCGGCAACACCTACCTGACGATCCTGAACACCGGCTTCCTACGCAAGGCCGGGGAGTCCGAGGAGCGCATCACCGCCGTCTCCTCCTGGCAGGACGCCCCCTACTTCACCGACGCCGAACGCGCCGCCCTCGCCCTGGTGGAGGCCACCCTCCAGCCCGCCCCGCACGGCAAGGAGCGCGTCTGCGACGAGCTGTACGCCGAGGTGGCGAAACACTACGACGAGAAGGCGCTGGCCACCCTGACCATCGCGATCGGCCAGATCAACTTCTTCATCGCCCTGGCCGTCATCGGCAAGCCGCAGCCGGTCACCTCCCTCGCGGACGAGCAGTGGGACTGACCTGTCCGTCAGCGAGGTCGGCCGACCCGGCCACGCGGGTCCGCATGGTCGTCGACGAACACCTACAGTGCCGCTAGGAGGGCGTCCGCTTAGGTTCTGTGACCGCGTTCGCCGGGTTGGCCATGCTGCGCAGGGGAGTTGACGGCGCGCGTATGGTGGAGAGGAAACGCATCAACGCCCGCCCCGGGTTATGAGCCGGGCGGGCCGAACGGGGGAAGAAAGGTGCGTGCCCGATGACGATCGGGCTCCTCTCCACGATCGCTACTGTGTTCTACGGGGGTACGGTCTCGATCCTCGCTCTTACTGCGACCTTTGCTCCGCGTCGCACGCTGCGGCGTGAAGCGCGCAGCACCCTTGCTGTCCTGGTACCGGGGAGGGCGGTGGAGTCGCAGCAAGTAGACGGCGTGGCAGTAGGCCCAAGCAGCTGAGCGGTCACGGCGAAGTCAAGTGCTGATCCGTTCTCGGCGCCCGGGCACGCCAGCGCCGGGGTTGGTCAGGCTGCCGTTGTGAGGGGGCGCCCGCCCCCTCGACTCGGCGGCCTTATCAATCCAGTGCGATGAAGTCGAACCAAGCATCAGGCCGACAGCAGGGGCGGGATTGGCCTCGTGATCGCGGCAGCCGGCAGCAGAACGTCAGGTTCGGCGCCGGGATCCTCGGCGATGACGAGGCTGGCCGCGTCGATGTCGAAGCCGTTTGGCCAGATGGTCAGGTCGCTCGCCAGTGCGCCTTCGAGTCTCGCGTGCTGCAGGTCGGCACCGCTGAGGTCGCAGCCCCGCAGGTCAGCCAACCGCAGATCCGCACGGACGAACACCGCCCCATGGGCCCGAGCCTTGCGCAGGTTCGCCTCCCTGAGGTCCGCACCGGAGAAGTCCGCCTCCCGCAGGTCGGCCTTGACCAGGCGTGCGCCGCGCAGATCGGCTTCGAGACAGCGGACCTGATGGAGAATCGACGTCCCGAGTTCGGCATACCGCAGGTTGGCTTCGATCAGTGACGCCCCGCTCAGGTTGACCTGGTACACGCTCGCCGCTTCCAGGCATGTGGCGTCGAGGTTGACACCGTTCAGCCACAGCCCGTCGCAGTCGGCTCGACGAAGGTCGGTGAAGCTTACGTTGAGCCAACCCGGGCTGCGTTCCTGGCCAAGGACTCCGAGGCAGGTGAGCGCCACCTGAGCATCGGCGGCACGGGTCTCCAGCGGGCGTACCGAGTTGATGGACGCGTCCGCCGCCGGAGCGCCCGGCTCCTGTGGCGGCCACGGCAGATGTGTCCGAAGGTATGCCGCCATGATCGAGACGACGGCTTCGTGGTCGCGGGCGGAGTGGTCCGCGATCCGCCACAGTGCGTAGATGCCGCCGATCCGCACGTCCAGTTTGTCACTGCCGAGCTGTTCCACTGCCCGGCTGAAGCGATCGGTGACATTGCCCTCCCGGGTGGCGTTCAGCCCGTCCTGGCTGACACGCAACTGCCGCCAGGTGGCGTAGGCGCCGAACAAGACGACCGCGCCACCGACCGCCTGCAGCAGCGTGGTACGCACGTTGTTCACCGCGTTCATCCGGTCCGCGGCAGCAAGGTGGCCGCCAGCGAGATCGTGGTCCACCACCATCCCTGGAAGGACCAGGAGCACTACGGACAGCACGGCCAGTGCGGCCACCCCGACCAACGCCACGGCCACCGTGCGAGTCGCGCGCCAGCGGCTACGAACACTTTCCCCCATAGCCATCGGATCCTAGAGCAAAGCCGAACCCGGCGAACCTGAGCGGTCAGGGCCGGCCCCCGGCGCGGTCACCCCGCACACCCCGGACATCCGGCCATCCGCACTCCGGGTGCGCCCGAGACTTTTGGCACCCCGCAGGCTGGCGGCCGCGAGTGCGCTGCCGGAAATCACGTAGAGATCGTCGCGTTACGAGCCGCACTTAATGTCCCTTCATGGCGGATATATTTGACGCGTACGCGTTGGCCGACGCGTGGGACGAGATGTTTGTGCGGCCGGGTGAGGTCAGGACCGCCTATGAGCCGGTACTGGCGGCGCTGCAGCCGATCGCACCGAGTGAACTGCGTTTCAGAGCCGACCAGATGGCCCGGGCGTTCACCGACCGTGGTGTGACGTACGCCTTCGCGGGCGAGGAGCGGCCGTGGCCGCTGGACCTCGTGCCGCGCATCCTCGACGCCCTCGAATGGGATCTCATACAACGCGGCGTCGGCCAGAGAGTCAGGGCCCTGGAGGCCTATCTCGCCGACGCCTATGGTCCCTGCCGTGCCTTCGAGGACGGCGTCGTGCCCTGGCGGCTGCTCCTCAACTCCCCCCATTTCCACCGCGTCGCGCACGGAATCGAGCCTCCTGGGGGCGTGCGCATCCACGTCGCCGGCATCGACCTCGTGCGCGACGAGGCCGGGGACTTCCGGGTGCTGGAGGACAACGTACGGGTGCCCAGCGGGGTGTCGTACGTGATCGAGAACCGGCGTGCGATGACCCGCATCTTCCCCTCCCTTTTTGCCGAGCAGCATGTGCTGCCCGTCGACGGTTACGGGCACCGCCTGCTGGCTGCCTTGCGCGCCGCCGCGCCCGACGGCACCACCGACCCCAGGGTCGTGGTACTGACCCCCGGGCCCAACAACGCGGCCTACTTCGAACACGCCCTGCTCGCCCGGCTGATGGGCGTGCAGCTGGTGGAGGGACACGACCTGCTGTGCCGGAACAACCGCGTGTGGATGCGGACCACGCGCGGCGAGGTGCCCGTCCACGTCGTGTACCGGCGTCTGGACGACGACTTCCTCGATCCGCTGCACTTCCGGCCCGACTCGGTGATCGGATGCCCGGGGATCATGAACGCGGCGATGGCCGGCAACGTCACGCTCGCGAACGCCGTCGGAAACGGGATCGCGGACGACAAGCTGCTCTACACCTACGTCCCGGATCTGATCCGGTACTACCTGTCCGAGGAACCGGTCCTGCCCAATGTGGAGTCCTACCGGCCCGACGAACCGGGGCAGTTGGAGGCGGTCCTCGACCAGATCGAGCAGCTAGTCGTCAAGCCCGTGGACGGAGCGGGCGGTCAGGGCATCGTCATCGGGCCGAAGGCCGATCCCGACACCCTCGAACGCACCCGCAAAGCCGTCATCGCCGACCCGCGCGGCTTCATCGCGCAGCGGCCCGTCGCCCTGTCCACCTCCCCCACCCTCGCCGGCGAGGGGATGGCGCCGCGCCACATCGACCTGCGCCCGTTCGCCGTGCACGACGGCAACGATGTCTGGGTGCTGCCCGGCGGCCTCACCCGCGTCGCCCTCCAGGAGGGCAACCTGATCGTCAACTCCAGCCAGGGCGGCGGCTCCAAGGACACCTGGGTACTCGCCGAGGGCCCCGCCGAGCGGCCGGCCTCCGTCGGCTCCGGTGATCCGCCCGAGGTCGCTCCCCGCCAGCTGGGTCCCGACGGCACCACCACGGTCGTACAGGAAGGGGCGCAGCAGCAGTGAACGACGTGATCCTCTCCCGGATAGCGGAGGCGCTGACCTGGACCGGGCGGTACGTCGAGCGGGCGGACGCCACCGGCCGGATCCTCGACGCCTATCTGCACCGCATGCTGGAGGACCCCTGGCGCGACGAGGACGTGGCCTGCCGGTCGCTGTACGCGATCCTCGGCGTGGACGCGGGGGCGGAACCGGTGGACATGCAGCAGGTGCTGGACCAGCTCGCGTTCGACGCCCGCTCGACCGGTTCCATCGAGGGTGCGCTGGGCGCCGCCCGGCTCAATGCCCGCAGCGCCCGTGAGGCCGTCTCCTCGGAGATGTGGGAGTGCCTCAACTCCACCTGGCACGCCCTC
Organism: Streptomyces sp. NPDC055966; assembly: GCF_042269865.1. Taxonomy (NCBI): domain Bacteria; kingdom Bacillati; phylum Actinomycetota; class Actinomycetes; order Kitasatosporales; family Streptomycetaceae; genus Streptomyces; species Streptomyces sp. NPDC055966. The sequence goes on along the minus strand of NZ_JBHJYK010000007.1, from coordinate 62,471 downwards.
GCCGACCAGCGGCTCGCGGCCCGCCGTACGGGCCCGTACGCCTATCTGGAGCTCGTCCGGCGCCGCGCGGCCCTCTTCTTCGGGCTCGCCGACTCCACGATGAGCCGGGACGACAGCTGGCGGTTCGTCATCCTGGGCCGGAGTCTGGAGCGGGTCGACATGACCGTACGGCTGCTGAGCGTGCGCGTGCTGGACGCGGCGCACGCACCGGACTGGCCGACGCTGCTGAGCGCGAGCGGCGCCGACGAGGCGTACGCGCGCGTGTACGGCGGTTTCGGCGACACCCCGCGCGTGGCCGAATTCCTGCTTCTGGACCGGGACTTCCCGCGCTCGGCGCTGCATGCGCTGACCACGGCCGAGGAATGCCTGACCGCGCTGGGCCGCCCGCGCCAGGACCCGGCACGCCGCCCGATCGGCCGCCTGCGTACCCGCCTTGAGTACCTGGACTCGAACGCCCTTGAGGAACAACTACCGGTACTGCTGCGGGACTTGCAGCAGGCTTGCATGACGTCCGCCGACGCGGTGGCGGAACGGTTCTTCCCGTACCAAGGGGCCGTCGAGTGGGCCCAGGAAGGGGCGTGAGCGTGACCAGCAAGGGAATCCGCCGCCTCCGCATCCGGCACGTCACCCGCGTCTCCTACGCGCAGGCCGCCGTCTCCTCGCACAACGAGGTCCGCATGACCCCGCTGACGCTGCCCGGCCAGACCACTCTGGACGGCCGGGTGACCGTCGGCCCGGCGGCCGCGACCTGGTCGTACTGGGACTACTGGGGCACCCAGGTGACCGGCTTCGACCTGATGGACCCGCACTCCGACCTCACCATCACCGCGTCCAGCCTGGTCGAGACGGCCCCGCCCGGTCCGCTTCCCGAGCCGCCCGGCTGGGCGGAGGTGGCCGAACGCACCACGCGCTCCCGTCTGCTGGAGTTCGCGAACCCGACGGTGCGTACGACGGTCCCGGCGGAGCTGATCGCCCACGCGCGGGACGTCACGGCGGGCCTCGACCCGCACGAGATAGCCGTCGCCGTCTCCTCGCTGGTCGCCGACCGGGTGTCGTACCTGCCCGGCACCACCGGCGTGACCACCTCCGCCGCCGAGGCCTGGGAGCAGGGCACCGGCGTCTGCCAGGACATCGCCCACGTCACCATCGCCCTGCTGCGGGGCCTGGGGCTGCCGTCCCGCTATGTCTCCGGCTACCTGCACCCGGAGAAGGAGGCCGAGCTCCACCGCCCGGTCGCCGGCCAGAGCCACGCCTGGATCGAGTACTGGGCGGGCGGCTGGTGCGGCTACGACCCGACCAACCGCACCCGCGCCGACGAGTCCCACGTGGTGGTCGGCCGCGGCCGCGACTACGACGACGTGCCCCCGCACAAGGGCGTGTACCGGGGGGTGGCGGGCGGGCCGCCGGAGGTGACCGTGGAATTCACACAGGTTGCCTGAACGCGACAGAGGGCCGGGAATCACTCCCGGCCCTCCGGCCGACCCCTTCATGACGCGTCACCCGACACCGAGCACGTCGGGCGAAGTCCGCTGCGGTTCGGCAGCCCCCTGAAGGGGCGCGGGGCTGTGTCTGATATGCCCCTTGCAGCCGGGCGAAGCCGTGACCATCTGACGAGCCCCGCCCTCCAAGACGACGGATCACCCGCGACCCATCAGACAGGCCCTGGCCACGACGGCGCCACAGACGATCGGCGGCACATCGTGGCACGTCCAGCTGGGCGCTTGGTCAGCTCTCCAGTGCAGCGGCCTCCTTGACGGCCACTCCGCTCCGCCCTTCGGCCATCAGCGTATCCACCAGCCCGACGATCCGGCTCGCGGCTTCCCGCACCGGAATCCCCGCGCGGTGGATGTTGGAGAGGAGGTTGCGGTCCGCGTCCGTGTGCCCGGGACGCGGCCGGTACGCCAGGTACGCGGAAAGGCTTTCCGCCGTCGCCAGGCCCGGGCGTTCACCGATCAGCAGCACGACCACCGCCGGGTCCAGCAGCTCGCCGATCTCGTTGAGCACGCCGACCCGGCACTGCCGCACCACGATCGGACGGCCCACCGACCAGCCGCGCGCCGCGCAGCCCTCGTGCAGCAGCGGCAGGAGAGACGGCACCTGGGCGAGTACGGCGGTGGAGGACAGCCCGTCGCCGATCACGAGCTGCACGTCCGGGCCGGGACCGTGCTCGGCCCGGATCGCCTGCCGCGCCTGCGGGGTGAGGCGCCGGCCCAGGTCGGGGCGGCGCAGGTAGCGGTGCCGGGAGTCGGCCATGGTGGCGACCACCGTCCAGGGGAAGCGGTCGGCCAGCGCGGCCATCCCAGGGCCGTCGAGGTCCAGCGGTGCCGAGACCGCGTCCCGCGCGGCCGCATGGTCGCCGCGCAGGGCGAGCAGGGTGGCGGTGCGGTAGGAACTGCCCGCCCGGCCGGCGAAGATGCGGGCGGGGGTCGTCGCGCGCAGCCAGGCAGCGGTTCGCTCCGCGGACGTCGGTCCGGCCGAAGGGGCCCAGAGCTCCAGGTGCTCCGTCACGCCACACCCCCGGGAAGGAGTTCGCGCAGGGCTCCACTGCCTTCCAACGCGGAGGCGAGCTCGGCCGGGCTGGTCGGCAGGGCGTGCGCTTTGCCGCCGGGGCGGCCGTCGGAGGAGATGCCCATCTCGGCCAGCCAGAACTCGAACTCCGGAGCGGTGCGCAGGCCCAGCGTCCGGCGGACACTCACCACGTCGTGGTAGCTGGTGGTCTGGTAGTTGAGCATCACGTCGTCCCCGGCCGGGATGGCCATCACGAAGGTGCACCCGGCAGAGGCGAGCAGCACCAGCAGGTTGTCGTTGGAGTTCTGATCGGCGTCCGCGTGGTTGGTGTAACAGACGTCCACGCCGGTCGGCACGCCCATCAGCTTGCCGACGAAATGGTCCTCCAGGCCTGCGCGGGTGATCTGCACCGAGTCGGCCAGGTACTCCGGCCCGATGAAGCCGACCACCGAGTTGACCAGGAACGGGTCGTAGAGCCGGGCCACCGCCTGCGCCCGCGCCTCCAGGGTGAGCTGGTCGACGCCGTGGTGGGCCTCGGCGGAGAGCGCACTGCCCTGGCCGGTCTCGAAGTACATCACCTGCTCGCCGGCGAACTCGCCCGCCCGTTCGGCGTGGTGGGCGAGCACAGCCTCCCGGCCGCGGGCGAGCAGGCCGAGGTCGATGCCGAAACTCGCGTTGGCCGCCTCCGTCCCGGCGACCGACTGGAAGAGCAGATCCACGGGTGCGCCCGCCTCCAGCGCGGCCAGCTGGGTCGTGATGTGCGCCAGCACGCAGGACTGGGTGGGGATGCCCAGCCGGGCGATCAACTCGTGCACGCCGCGCAGCACCTCGCCGATCACCGGCACGGACTCGGTGGCCGGGTTGACGCCGATCATCGCGTCGCCACAGCCGAAGGCCAGGCCGTCCAGCGCGGACAGCATGATGCCGCGCACGCTGTCGGTGGGATGGTTGGGCTGGATACGAGAGCCGAAGACGCCCGCACCGCCCATGGTGTTACGGCAGCGGGTGGTACGGCGCAGCGGGGCGGCCGCCACCACCAGGTCCAGATTGCTCATCAGCTTGGCGCAGGCGGCGGCGATCTCCGGGGTGATCGCCGCGCGCAGCCCGCCCGACCACCGCCGATGGAAGTCCGGCTCCAGGACCGACTCGCGCAGTTCACCCACGGTGAGCGAGGCGATCTCCGCGAAGCGCGCCGGGTCGGCGGGCACGGAGACCGCCTCCGTCACGGCGTCCTCCACGACGGGAGTCGCGGCGATCTCGGCCAGCCGTACGTCGGCCAGGGCGAGCTTGGCCGCTACTCGCTCCCGCTCGCTGCGTGCGGCGAGTCCGGCGAGCTGGTCACCCGACTTCACCTCGTTCGCCTTGGCCAGCAGCTCGGGCAGCGTGGCGAACGTGAACCGCTCGCCCCGCAGGGTGCCGCGGTAGACCATACTGTCAACCTCTCCGAACTCTCTCTGCGGTACGCATGAGGGGCTTTCAGCGCTCGTGGGACTCGGCCAGCACGGTGCTGCCGATCTGCTCGTAGCGCGCCCGGTCGGTGGACCGGAGCACCAGCGCTGTCACCGCGCCCAGCACGCCCACACCGATCACCAGGTAGGGGGTGAGCGTGTAGACGGGGCTGTTGGAGGCGGCGCCCGCCGCGAAGGAGAGGTTGCTGAACAGCAGGTAGACGACGTAGGCCATGCCCGCCGCGCCCACCGCCGGACAGAGCAGGGTCCGCCACCAGCTACGGGTCTCCGGGTGGCGCTTGCCGCCGTGGAAGTACCAGATCACCGAGACGGAGCAGATCGCCTGGACGATGAGGATCCCCATCGTGCCCATGATCGCCAGCAGGCCGAACTCGTAGTAGTACGGCACGTCCGGCGCGGCTTTGCTGGGGGCCTGGAAGAGGAAGAAGTACAAGGTGATGAGCAGGGTGATCACGGACTGCACGATCGAGGCGACCCACGGGGACTTGTGCTTGTCGTGGGTGGCGCCGAGCGGGGTGACGGCCTTGTGCAGGCCCTCGCGGCCGATCGCGTAGAGGTAGCGGGAGGCCGAGTTGTGGAAGGCCAGCGCGCAGGCGAAGGAGCCGGTGACGGTCAGGACCTGGTAGAGGTCCTTGGCCCAGACGCCCACGAACTTCTGGGTGATGCCGAAGAAGAGATCGAAGGGGTTGCCGGTACGGCCCTGGGCGATGGTGACGGCGTTGTGCGCGCCGTTGCCCGCGATGGTCATCCAGGAGACGAAGGTGTAGAGCGCGCCGAGCGCGATGACGACGAGCAGGGTGGCGCGCGGGATGATCCGGGTCGGGTTGCGGGACTCCTCGCCGTAGACCGCGGTGGTCTCGAAGCCCACCCACGACCAGAAACCGAAGAACAGACCGATCGCCACGCTGCCGCCGGCCACCGCGGTGAAACCGCCTGCCGGGTCGAGGGAGCCGGTCATCAGCCCGTCGGGGCCGCCGCCGTGGAAGAGCACCGAGCCGCCCATCAGCAGCAGGATCAGTACCTCGGCGACCAGGAAGACGCCCAGCACCTTCCCGGAGAGCTCGATGTCGAAGTAGCCGAGTACCGCGATGGCGAGGATGCCGAAGAGCGCGTAGACGATCCAGCTCAGTTTCGGCCCGCCGAAGGTCTCCACGTCCGTCTTGAAGAAGGACGCGAAGATCCCGATCAGCGAACCCTCGAAGACCACGTAGGCAAGGGCCGCGATGAGGCCGCTGGCCAGCCCGGCGACCCGGCCCAGGCCGCGGGTGATGAAACCGTAGAAGGCGCCGGTGGCGGTGATGTGCCGGGCCATCGCGGAGTAGCCGATGGTGAAGATCACCAGAACGGCGGTGCAGAAGATGAAGGTGGCCGGGGTCCCCGTGCCGGCTCCGGAGCCTATCGCTATGGGCACGTTGCCCGTCATGGCGGTGATGGGAGCGGCGGTGGCCAGCACGGTGAAGACGACGCCCCACATGCCCAGCGCCCCGGTGCGCAGGCGCTTGGGCTCGGGAGTGGCGCCCGTGCCGGGACCGTCGAGAGGCGTGTGGGCGGATTCTGTAGTAGTCACGCGATCTGGCTCCGGATGTTGCGGGATGTTGCGCTGGACGGTGTAAGTGCCCGATCGTCGCGAACCCTCTTTACGGAATGCGGCGGCCGCCGTTTCGTCCTCGTTAAGCAGGGCGAAAGAGACATATCTCAGGCCATTCGTGGCCGCGTAGGCCGTAGTGAGGAAGTCCTGCGACACCTCCGCGAGCTGCAATCGCGTCGGGGGCGGTTCGCGTTGAGGGCCCGCGATCACGCCGGCGGCAGAGCCGCCGCGTGCGGAAAGACGGGGCCGCTGAAGCCTGTGTGGCCGTGTGTGCCGGATCAGACGGCGACGTTGGGCTCGAGCCGTCCGGTGAGCCGCTCAACGCGCCCCAGCTGGGTCCCCGCCCTGGCCATGGTGGGAGCGAGCACACTGCCCGCTCCAGCGAGTACGGCGCCCTGCGGGCGAGGCACATGGACGTGACCGGGTGCAGCGCCCGTGTGACGGTGAAGCGCATCGAAACCCTGACGGTCGTAGACCACCCCGCCGGCGTCAGGCACTGTCCCGGAACGCTGCAACTCTTCCAGCTCACGCGAACGGCCGGCGCCACGGTGCAGGCTACGAGGGTGAGACGCAGAGAACCGCCCGAGGTCGTCATCGAGTACGTCTTCGTGGATGGACCGAAGGTGAGCAGCTGGCGATCAAGCAGGGCGAAGCCATCCGTGATCTCCTCGCGTGGCTGTACACGCACCCCGGCTGTGCGGAGCGCAACAGGGAACCAGACGGCAACGCAGAGTCACAGCCCAATCCCCCAGGCCCGAGTGCATGAAGCAGCGCACCAAGACCGGCGGAAGCATCGTTCCCATGTCCTGGGTGCCCCCCGGGGGACCCACCTGCGCAGAAACCCAGACCAGCCCCGACCTGCGCAGAAGCGGAACAGCTGAGGGTCGGTCAGGATAAATCTGACTGACCATCAGCTGTTGGAGTCGCCCCCAAAGCGCACTCACCTGCAGCTATTCTGCGCAGGTGAGTCCCCCCCGGTGGGTGACGCAGAACATGGCCAGGGGCGGTAGCTCGGCACGATCGAGTCCCCAACCCGCTCTACCGGGACGCTTCGTGAGCTGCGATCGCCGCCAACTGCGCGGTACAGCCCGACGGCATCCGTCCGGACCTTCTCCGGGCATGGAGGCCGGCCTTGCCGTCGGGCTCACGGTGTTTTCCCTGACAGGTGAGCACCGTTGGAGGAGCGGCGTAGCGCGGTAACAATAGGACGAGCGGTTCCCCTCCGTCACGGTGGCACGGTCATGGACTTCGCCGGCCCGGGCTAGTCGGCAGGCCCACCACCTAGGTCGTGTCCGACGGGTCGCGGAATCGCGTGAGAGGCGGTGGACCGATGATGCGCGAGGTTCTCCCTTGCCGACCGTTGGAGCGTGGGCCCCTCCAGGGCTGTCCTCCCCTAAACGGGCCGCGTTCAGAAGCCGCCGTTGAGGTCGTACCAGCTGTGGTTCAGCAGTTGGTACTTGGCGAAGGAGCCCTTGCCGTTGTCCGCGTAGAGCCGTAGCTCGTCCGCTGTCGACGTGGCGTTGGGGTTGTCGTAGCCGTCCTGCGTGGCGGCGACCAGGTCGTTGTGACCGTCGCCGTTGACGTCGCCGACGCTGAGGAAGGTCGACATCTGGCCCCATCCGCTGCCGATGAGCTTGCGGGCGGCGAAGGAGCCGTGGCCGTTGCCGGGGTACAGCCACAGGTTGCCGGAGGTGTCGCGGGCGAGGAGGTCGCCGTGGCCATCGCCGTTGAGGTCGCCCAGAGCGGTGAGGGCGTTCATGGGCTTCCAGCCGCCGCCCAGGGATTTGCGGGCGCCGAAGGTGCCGTGGCCGGTGCCTGCGTAGAGCCACAGGGTGCCGGCGGAGTCGCGAGCCAGCAGGTCGCCTCGCCCGTCGCCGTTGAGGTCACCGGTGGCGGTGATGGTGGCCATCGACTTCCAGCCGCCGCCGAGGTCCTTGCGGGCGCCGAACTTGCCCTGGCCGTTGCCCGGGTAGAGCCACAGCTCGCCGGAGGAGTCGCGGGCGATCAGGTCTTCGTGGCCGTCGCCGGTGAGGTCGCCGTGCCGGGTGAGGGCGGTCATGGAGTTCCAGCCGCCGCCGATCAGCGTGCCGTTCCCGGTGCCGGAGACGAACCAGAGCCGACCGCTGCGGTCCCGGGACAGCAGGTCCGCGCGACCATCACCGTTCAGGTCGCCGAATCGGGCGGCGTTGGGGCCGGCCTCCGCGTACCACTCGGCGTAGGGCGTACCGGCACACTCGCGCTCGTTGGGAACGAACTTGATGGAGCTGATCGCCTTGTCGAGGCTCGAGTCGTAGTCGGCGCCGTTGCCCGGTGGGTCGGCGAAGAAGGTGCCGTTGTAGTTCGGGTCGGTGTAGAGGCAGGAAACGCTGGACGTGCGGTTCCAGTAGGAGCGGATCTTGTTGTCCCACGTGCCCATCGTGGTCATGTTGGTGCGGGTCTTCATCATGGAGCCGGTCTCGTTCGTACCGCTCCATCCGCACAGGTAGCCGGACGGGCATGCGCTCGCCGACGTGGTGGCGGCCTGCGCAGGTGCGGTGAGTGACACTGCCGCCAGCGCCATGGTCCCCGCCGCCACCAGCAGCCGTTTGAGGCGTTTGTTCACCTCGGTCCCTTCTGAAATTATCCCTGAAGATCGAATAGGACGAGCGCACTGTACGCCTGTTCTATAGGCGCCTCTCCACCGGAGAGTCAGTCGTGTTCCTCGTGCGGCAGCGAATCCAGCGTTTCACGTGTCGCGACCGACTCGACCACGTCACGGCCCCGCCCTAGGCAGTGTCCGATTGGTCATGGAAGTGCGTAGTCGTCAACGCAGCGTGCGGCGATGATGTGCGGGTGTTCTACGAAGATCTCAGCGAGTACACCTACCGGAACGAGGACGCGTTCGGTGACAGGGAGTCGCTCTACGAGCTCTGGTATCGCCCTGAGTACATCCGCCTGAATGTCGGATGGCTGGAGGCCCGCAAGCCATACTCGACAGGGCCTGTTCCCGCAGGCTTCGTGGAGAAGTTGCAGGCCATCCAGCAGGTCCAGTGGATGAACGTCTGCCTCGGTGTCCACGAATGCGACCTGTGTCCTGAGGCCGAGGCTCCGGAAGGGAACGGGGAGGTACGGATCCCGGGTGAGGTCGGCATCGCCTACGCCGCCCCGCTCCTGGTCACCCACTACATCACCGTTCACGGCTACCAACCGCCTGAGGTTTTCATCGACGCCGTTCTCGCCGTCGATCTCGGCGCGTGGGCTGCCGCTCGGTGGCCTGACGTGCCCTTCCCGTGGGTCCCGGAAGACGCCGAACGCCTGGTGGAGTAGGTCCACACGATCCTCACCGGCGCAGCCAAAGCCGGACCGAGGCGACAGTGACCGTCCCGTGGAAGATGTAGGCCCTCTTGTCATAGCGGGTCGCGACCGCACGGAACATCTTCAGCCGATTGATCGTCCGCTCCACTTCGTTGCGTCGGCGGACACTGATCCCCTGCTGCCGACAGCCTGGCGAGCAGACCCGCAACGGGTGGGTCGGCGCTGTCCGGAGATCGTGAGGCCATCGCACAGGATCTCACCGTCGATCGGGAAGCGGTCGGCAAACGCATCACGGCCCGGATCCTCCTGGATGTCTGAGCCCATCCCCGGCGCCAGCCGAAGGACACTCTGAACTTGGCTCGTGCGCGGCCACGTCTCGCAGGATCTCCAGTCGGAGATCGGTCCTGATCTGGGCCTCGGCGCGGGGTTGTGGCGGTGGACGTACGCGGCTTGGGACGGCGTTCAGCGTGGGCGAGCACTGGGCCGGTCCCACCGAGGACTTCTGTACGGGAAGCGGGGACCGCCATTCGAGTGAGCACTCTTCCTGATGTACCTGCGGTAGAAGCAGACGCACACTCCATGGAGAAATACTGTCATGGCGACAGTAGACATTCCGCCGTCACAGGGTTAGCGTTGTCTTCGTACCCAGAAGTCGAAGTGGGCACAGCAGGCACGAACTGCTGTGCAGGTAGACCAGAAGGACACGGCCCCAGCGGGGCTGTGAGCAGCACCCGCGGTATCCGCGTAATCGAAAGGTAGGAGCAGAACGCCATCAGGATCGCCCGGGCGAGGAAGTGGTTCGCCCGGGTACCGCAAGGCCCCGGATTGGAAGGTGGTCCCCGGTCACGCATTCGCGATCCCCGCAACCCCGCCCTCCCAGGCGGCACCTGCGGAAAAAGAAGGTCGGCGCAGCGCGCCGGTAGATGGTGTTGAAAGCTCGGGGCCCGGGTGCCGTACTGGCACCCGGGCCCCCCGACGCGTCCCCGAAAGAAGAGGTCTATGCCGCCTGCCGGTTCCCGTCCCGTCGGCCCTCTCGACGATGACGACTACCCCGCCTACACCATGGGCCGAGCCGCCGAGATGCTCGGCACCACCCCTGCCTTCCTCCGTGCCCTCGGTGAACACCGCTTGATCACCCCGCTGCGCTCCGATGGCGGCCATCGCCGCTACTCCCGGTACCAGCTGCGCATCGCCGCCCGCGCCCGCGAACTCGTCGACCAGGGCACCGCCATAGAGGCCGCCTGCCGCATCGTCATCCTCGAAGACCAGCTCGAAGAGGCGCAGCGCATCAACGAGCAACTGCGCGCCGAGGGTGGCAAGCCTCAGCCGAAGACATCAGCCTGATCAGAACGCTGGAACCCGAGGCAACCGATGCACTGCCGACGGACGAGGCCGTCGAGGGACCGCACCGCCGTTTCGCAGCTCAGGCGGGCTCAACGCGTCAACCGGACTCCACGCAAAAGAGAACCGCCAGCGAGCGTGACGCACGTAGTGGGTGACGAGGGGCGAACCCGGGGAAGAAGGAGCGGCAACCGATAGGAGGTTGCCATGGGTGGCGGGGATCTGGAACCTGGGGCAGCCTCTGGCCGCCGCTGAGGCGGCACCGCCCGGGAAGTCCGTCGCGGGCGGGGCCGCGGCCGGAACCGACCGTGCTGCTGGGCTGTGGTTCAGGCGTCGATGATGACGGGGATGATGAGGGGCTTGCGGCGGTGGGTGCGGAATGCCCAGTTCGCGACGGCGCGGGCGAGGAGTTGTTCGAGTTGGCGTGCGTCCCCGACGCCTTCCTCGGCCGCGGTGGCCAGGGTCTTCTCGATGACGGGGATGACCGGTTCGAAGGTGGTGTCGTCGTGGACGAAGCCGCGGGCCAGGAAGTCGGGGGCCTCGGCGAGGGCGCCTGTGTCCGCGTCGACGATCGCCACGACCGTGACCACGCCTTCGGCGGCGAGGGTGAGGCGGTCCTTGAGGGACGCTTCGGTGGCGCCGCCGACTTCCATGCCGTCCACGTAGACGTTGCCGGCGGGGACCTTGCCGGTGATGGATGCGCGTTTGTCGACCAGGTCGACGACGACGCCGTCCTCGGCGATGACGACCCGGTCGGGGTCGACACCGGTACGGACGGCGAGGTCGGCGTTGGCCCGCAGGTGGCGCCATTCGCCGTGCACGGGCATGACGTTGCGGGGTTTGACGATGTTGTAGCAGTAGACGAGTTCGCCGGCGCTGGCATGCCCGGAGACGTGCACCTTGGCGTTGCCCTTGTGGACCACGTGGGCGCCCCACCGGGTGAGTCCGTTGATCACCCGGTAGATGGCGTTCTCGTTGCCGGGGATGAGGGAGCTGGCGAGCAGGACGGTGTCGTCCTTGCCGATGCGGATCATGTGGTCGCGGTTGGCCATCCGTGACAGCGCGGCCATCGGTTCGCCCTGGGAGCCGGTGCACACCAGAGTGATCTTGTGGTCCGGGAGCTTCTCCAGCTCCTTCGTGCTCACGACCAGACCGGAGGGGACCTTCAGATAGCCCAGGTCACGGGCGATGCCCATGTTGCGGACCATCGACCGGCCGACGAAGGCGACCTTGCGGCCGTGCTGGTGGGCGGCGTCCAGGACCTGCTGGATGCGGTGCACATGGCTGGCGAAGCTGGAGACGATGACCCGGCGCGGCGCGGTGCGCATCACCTGCTCGATCGCCGGGTTCAGCTCACGCTCGGAGGTGGTGAAGCCGGGTACTTCGGCATTGGTGGAGTCGGTGAGGAACAGGTCCACGCCCTCCTCGCCGAGGCGGGCGAAGGCGCGCAGATCGGTGATGCGGTCGTCGAGAGGGAACTGGTCCATCTTGAAGTCGCCGGTGTGCAGCACCATCCCGGCCCGGGTGCGGATCGCGACCGCGAGGCTGTCGGGGATGGAGTGGTTGACCGCCACGAACTCGCAGTCGAAGGGCCCGAAACCACGCCGGTCGCCCTCCCGTACCCGCACCGTGCGCGGCCGGATGCCGTGTTCCTTGAGCTTGGCCTCCAGGAACGCCAGCGTCAGCTTGGAGCCGACGACGGGAATGTCGGACCGCTCGCGCAGCAGGTACGGCACACCGCCGATGTGGTCCTCGTGGCCGTGGGTGAGGACCACGGCCACGATGTCGTCCAGCCGGTCCCGGATCGAGGTGAAGTCCGGCAGGATCACGTCCACGCCGGGCTGGGTCTCCTCCGGGAACAGCACGCCGCAGTCGACGATCAGCAGCTTGCCCGCATGCTCGAAGACGGTCATGTTGCGGCCGATCTCACCCAGGCCGCCCAGGGCGATGACCCGCAGCCCTCCTTCGGGAAGGGGCGGGGCGGCTTTCAGTTCAGGGTGCGGATGACTCATACCCTGACGGTACCCGGACAGCGGGAGGGGGTGATCCATTGCCCGTGTGATCTCCTTCTCCCGACGGAGCGGGATACCCGCAGCGGGTGCCTCGGCACGATCGGATCACGCCGGCGGCCGGGGACAGGCAGGGGTGAAAGCGGTACCACCTTCCGTGGCCGAACCGTTCGCCCGGTGCTGGAGAAGACCTCGTGCACCCTGTCGCGTCTTCCGGCGTTCGTCACCTCCCGGCGGGCCTCGGCGTTGGTCCACTCGAAGTGGTCGAGACGCGGGTGCCCTCGGCGCTCACGAGCAAGTGGGCCGAGAGGGCCCCGAGGCAGCTTCCTTCGCCAGGCAGACAGATGGCGGTGTCCCCGAAGCGCTCGCCGCCCCCGCCCGCCATGCCGGAACCCGATGTGGTGCCCCATCGAACTCGACGACGAGGTCGCGCGGGGGCGGCTCGGCCGTGCTCTCGAGCCGGTCCCGGGAAGTCGGAGGTGACGTCCGTGACTGCGAGGAGCAGCCCCGCACGACGTCCGGGTGGCGTGGAACTGCGACGCAGCCGCAGCGATACGCGAAGCCCCCGCCCCTGATCACACAGATGAAACACGTCACCCGCTGAGAGCCAATACGACGGTCGGTGCGCGAGTAATGGGACGCACGCCCGGCATTCGAACTGACGCGGTGCCAGGAGGGCGTTCACATGGACTCGCGGCGCTCATGAGCGGGCGGCTCGTGGGGTGATGTCGTTCGGCACCGTTTGGTCCACGACTGGTCCGGGAGAGACCTCCTGGGGTGTCAGACAGTAGCGCGAGGGCTCCAGTTAATCACAGAGTGTAGCCGTTATTTCGGGTTGCCTGGAGCGCAACGATGCCTCCAGGCAATCGACTTCAGGCTCTAGAAGAAGCCAAGCTTCTGAGCACGGTGACCGCCAGCGCCTCCACAAGCCTGCGGCGCGGTGTACTGGTGCCACACCAGGGAGTGCAGGGCGAACTGCTTCCCGGGCCTTCGATTTACCTCCGAACGTATGTGGTCGATACCGCCTCACCAGCTCCTGTCATGCGGAATCTCCCATGGGGCCGGGCACTTCGAGATCGGGGTCCAGCGGCAGGCTGGCGATAGCGGGCGGCGCCCGTCGCTCCTTGCAGGATGTCGGTGGCGGCTGAACGCTGGTTCGGCCGTCGTCGAGACAGGAGCGGCGGGCGCCGTTGCGACGGGGGTACGGGTTAGTGCAGTGCGCTGACCTCGGTCGCCGAGAGTGTTCGCGGGTAGACGTGGACGTCGGCAACGGAACCGGGGAATGCCAGGTACGGGGTCGTGGCGGAGGCGCTGTTGATGCAGCCGCCGATGGTCAGGGGCATGGAGGAGTCGTACTGGGGGCTGAGGTTGGTGGCTGTCCCCATGAGGGTGCCGTTCTGGTAGAGGGCCATGGAGCCGGTGCTGGAGTTCCCGGCTACGGGGGCCCGGTAGGCGGCAACCAGGTGGGTCCAGGTGCCGACGGGGCCGCTGCCTGGGTTTCCTTCCGCGGTGGGGAAGTTGGAGTTTTCGTCGTTGGTGGTCGTGGTCTGGAACATCCAGGCGCCGCTGGGTTTGTCGTAGGAAAGGTAAAACGCCTGATGTTGTGTCGTGCCCTGGCAGAGGGCTGTGGTGCCGAGTGCCTGGTTGATCTTCACCCAGGCGGAGACGGTGTAGTCGCCGAGGGTATTTACTGCGCTCTGTTTGCTCTTGAGGAAGCCGGTGCTGCCGTCGAAGGCGACGCTGCCGGGCAGTCCGCTGGGTGCGTCGGTGCCGAAGGCGGCGCTACCGGATGCGGTGAGTGGGTTGAGAGCTGCGGTGTCGGTGCCGTTGGTGCCGAGTTTCCACTCGTCCTCCGGCATGCCCTTGTCCCAGCCACTCGGCACGATCACGCTGCCTGCGCTGGCCTGGCTCGCTGTCATCGCATATGGGTAGACGTGGACGTCGGAGACGGAGCCGGGAAAGGCGTTGTACGGAGTGGTGGTGTCGGTGCTGTTGATGCAGCCGCCGATGGTCAGGGGCATGGAGGAGTCGTACTGCGGGGTGAGGTTGGTGTCCGTCCCCATGAGGGTGCCGTTCTGGTAGAGCGACATCACTCCAGTGCTTGAGTCTCCGTCGACAGGGGTGGTGTAGGTGAGCAGGAGGTGGGTCCAGGTGCCCAATGCTCCTGTGCCTGTGTCTCCCTCGGCGGTGGGGAAGTCGGAACTGGGGTCGTTGGTGGTCGTGGTCTGGAACATCCAGCCCTTGTTGCCGCTGTCGTAGCCGAGGTAGAACGCCTGGTGCTGACTGGTCCCCTCACAGAGGGCTGTGGCGGGTCCGGAAGCCGAGTCGAGCTTCACCCATGCGGAGACGGTGTAGTCGGCAAGGGTGTTGATGGCGGTGTGGTCGCTCCCCAGGAACCCACTGCTGCCGTCGAAGGCCGCCGCGCCCGCGCTGGCGTTGACTGCGTCCGGGCCGTTGGAATTGAAGGACGCGCCGCCGATGGTGCCGAGCGGGTTGTCGGTGTTGCTGTCGGTGCCGTCGGTGGCCAGCTGCCAGTCGTCCTCGGGGGTGTCGCTGCCGGTGGCGAGCGGGACGACCAGGTTCGGTGCGATGTCCACCTTGGTGTTGGTGTCGTTGAGGTACTCGTTGGCGAGGTCGGAGTAGTAGGCGTCGGACGGGGTGCCGCCCGAGAGGTCAGCCGATTTCACGGTCGAGGACTGAGGAGTGCCGTCCGCGGAGACTGCCGTCGCGAAGTCGATGTACTGGCTGGGGTAGCTGCTGCGGAGGAAGTCATTGACCTCCAGGCGGGCGGCCTCCTGGGTCGCCGTGCCGGGGTGGGCGGTGGTGAACGGCGGGATGGTGGCGAAGTAGACGGTGATGGCGGAGTTCTGGCTGACGTTGATCTGGCTGTCGTCGGTGTTGTAGGAACTCAGCTGGTTGCCAAGCGAGGCAAGGCCGTTTTCCACGTTGGTGGCGCAGGCGTCGGCGCTGCTGTCGCTCTTGCAGCTGAGCAGGTCGGCAGCGCCGGTGGAAACAAGGACAGTTCGCACGTTGCCCTGCGCCAGTACGCTGCGGTCCAGAGGGTTCAGCGCGCTTCTCGGAGAGCTGTCGGTGCTCTGCGGAAGCAGGTTGTTCGGGCTGTTGCTGTTGGAGCCGGCGTTGAGGACGCCGTAGTCCACAGAGTTGTCGCCGTTGGTGTCCGCGACGATCGCGTTGGTGATGGCATCACTGAGGTGGTGCTGGCCGTCGGCGGTCGCGGTGTCCGCGTTGACGCTCTGGTCGCCGTATAGGACCAGCGATCCTGTGGGAGCGGTGGTGGACGTGGTGACGTCGATGCCGGACAGGTAGGGCAGGCCGGTGTAGGTCGTCTTCGTGAAGTTGCCGGCCGTGGCATCACCAGTGTGATTGGCGGTGTCGCCGCTGATCCATACGGGGGTCTGGGCGACATCGTGACCGGGCATGGCGGACACCGCGCCGTGCAGCTGGAGGCTCACCAGGACGGTTGCCTGTTGGTCCATGTGCAGTGCCACGGGGTCGCTGGCGACGTCGCCTCCCGCGGGGATGGTGACGGAGGTAGAGCCGTTGAAGGCGAGTGCGGTCGGCTGCGCGGTTGCGGTGGCGCCGCCGGCAGTGGCGTCCTGCAACGCGACGGAGGCTGCGTCGAAGGTCACCGGGGTGTTGCCCATGGCGTTGGACAGGTGGACGCGTACGCCGTTGCTGTCGTCGGTGCCGATGCTGACGCGCGCGGGGATCCGCAATGTCTGTCCGTTGACAGTGGCGGTGGTGCCGCCCGTCTGCTGCACTTTGGCGGTGTCCTGAGCGGAGGACCAGGTGCCGACCCAGTGCTGGGAGCTGGTCCCGCTACCGGAGAGGGTCATCGGCCGAAGGCCGAGCCCGAGGATGTGCAGGGAGGGCTGGCCGGCTTGGACGCCATTGGTGAACAGCGGGAGTGAAATGCTGCTGATCACCGAGCCGGGGCAGTCCAGCGGGACGGTGATCGCGTAGACCTTGGGACCGGACGCCGGGCTGGTCTGAGTGTTGTTGCTGTGGTTCTCGTGGACCAGGGTGAGCGAGGCTGCGGAAGCTGGACCGGTGATCCAGTCGGGCACAGTGTCCAGTTTGTAGGGCTGGTCGTATGGGTTGTCCTGGCTCACACAGTTGTTCTTCGCGTACGTGATGATGCCCGTGGCTCCGGTGGCGGTGCCCCCGGTGGCGAAGGCGAGGAAGACCAGAGCATCGCCACTGTTCACGGTGCCATTGCTCGGCAAGGTGACGGTCTGGCCGGAGGCCAGCATGTTGTCGTAGGTGCCCGTGCCGAACTTCGGCAGCGTGACGGTGGCGCCGTCGACCGTGACCGTCTTGTTGCTCTGCCAGCCAGATGCGCTCGTCAGGTCGGTCGAGTTGATGCTGTTGCCGGATCCGTCGGCGTCAGCCGCGCTGGTTGTGGTGGTGAAGGTGCTGGTGGCGGTGTTGTTCAGACAGCTGCCGGTGGCGTCGATCGCGCAGGCCAGCGCCGGGCCCAGTCGGACCACGTCGATACCGGCCTGGTAGCCCGTCGACTTGGGGTTCTTGCCGGTTAGGGTGAGGGTCAGGGTGTGCACGCCCTGCTTGAGCGTGAGGAGCTGACCGTTCGTGTCCTTGGGGATGCCCAGATTGACGAACTGGGTGGTCACGTACGAGTTGTAGGCGTCGAAACCGCTGATCAGGGTGGACTCGGTGGGCTTGCCCGCGTCCAGCACCAGGCGGTAGATGCCGTAGTCCTTGGCCTTGGTCAGGTTGGCACCGAAGCTCCAGGGGCCGTCCTTGGGGACGTCGAAGCTGAGGGTGGTGCTGTCACCGCTGACGACTTTCGAGGTGCTGCTCTTGTTGGCGAGCATGGCCTGGTAGCCGTCGGCGAAGGCGTAACCGCTGCCGGCTGCCTGGCTGATCAGCTGCCCGCCACTGCTCGTGGTCGTTGCCTTGGGTACGGCGGTGGTGGTGCCGTCGGTGTTGTTCGCGGTCCAGCCGCTGACCATCTTGTCGCCGTAGGCGTAGGTGGGGGTGCTGGTGCCTGCGTAGAAGGCGTAGGACGTCTGGGAGATGGACGTCGATCCGGCTTGGTCCACGGCTTTGGCGTAGAGCGTGTGGGGTCCGGCAGTGCCGGGGATGAGCGCGGGGGAGGCGCTGCCGTTGATCACCGAGGTGCCGGTGCCGGGGCCGTTGTCGGAGGTGACGTAGTAGATCTTGCCCGGCGTGACCTTCGTGCTCGTCGTCACATGGTTGACACCGGTGCTGCTGTACACGGTGTTGCCCAGGGTTGCGTCAAGGGAGAACAGGTAGCCGGTGATGTTGTTGGTGTGGTTGTTGCTCAGGACGAAGGTGCCGGTGTCGCCGAAGGCGGCGCCGATCTGTTTGAGCGGGAACTGGCTTGAGGTCACTGTGGGCGCTGGCGGTGCGCTGGTGTCCACGGTGAAGCTCTGGGTTTTGGTCCAGGTTCCGGATCCGGTGCCCGCCCAGTAGCCGGCCGCGTTCTGTGCGGTGGCTTTCCAGGTGTAGGTGCCGTCGGGCAGGCTGGGAGTGGTCCAGTCGCTGCCGTTGGTGTTGTAGCGGGCGCGTTTCTTGGAGTCGAGGTTGGGGCCGAAGCCCTGACTTACAAGGGTGCCTGAGGAGTTGTAGACGTTGTACTCGATGCGCACCAGCTCGCTCCCGCCGGCCAGATCGGGGTCGACCGCGCGGGCTGACAACGTCGGGGTGTGGGTGGTGGTCATCGTCTTGCCCACGCTCACGGTGGAGGGCTTGATGGCGGGAGTGCCGGTGCCGTTCTTGAGCTTGGGCCGATAGCTGTAGGTGACCGACATCGTGGCGCCGCCACCATAGGCGAGCTGCTTCCACTGCTGCGCGTCGTTCATGTCGGCTGACTGGACCATCAGCGTCATGCTGCTCCAGCTTCCGGCGGCGGCGCTCTGAGCTCTGGAGGTCACGTCGAACTCCAGCGACGGCGGACTGACCCACGAGTTGGCGCCGTCGGTGACCGGGCAGGTGCCGGCTTCATGGCTCTTGGGATTGGTACTGCCCAAAGAGCCCGTACGTCCGCCGGGCTCGTGGTTCCAGTACAGGGAGGAGGAGTTCCAGCCGGCGGGGCGGTCGGTGCCGTAGACGGCGGCCGGGGTGTCCGAGCACGAAGCAGCAGAGAGCTGCTTCACGAAGAGCGAGGCTTGGCTGACGACCGCACCTTTGATACCGCTGGTGTTGATCTGGTAGTAGGTGCGAGCCCGCTCGCCGTTGCCCGGATAGGTGTTGTCCCAGCCTTCGCGGGCGTTGGTCGCGCCCGTCGTGGAGGTCGAGTTGTAGACGTTCCACCCGTTGTCCGAGATCCTCGCCCACTCCAGCTGGGACGGCCTGCCGCTCCACTCGGGGTCCACATACACCGGGTAGGTGGTGCTTTTGGCCGTGAGCAGGGTCTTGTCCAGCCCGAGGAGTTGCTTGCCCTGCTTGAGGGCCACATGGACCTGGGCACGGTGCTTGCCGGTCCTGCTCGCTGCCGTATGTTCGGCTTTGGCGACAGAGAGGTTCGTCGTCCGGGTGAAGGCACGGTCGTCGGTCTTGGTTCCGCTGCTGTCCCACATCAGCGCGGTGTCGCTGTGAAACACCGTCTTGCCGGTGTGCGCATCGGTTGCTTGTGCGCCGCCGTCTGGGGTGGTGGCCAGCTTGAGCTGGGTGGAGGTGGTGTTCAGCGCGAGGTTCTGCAGCTTTGCGTCGGCAGCGGCTTCGGCTGTCTTGATCACGAGGATCGAGGAGTATCCGGAGGCGTCCGCGGTCAGTTGGAGGTCGACCCCGGGCAATACATCCGGGTAGGTGGCGGTGTCGGTGGAGACCACGGGCTTGGGCAGCGTGCCAGGCCATGAAAAGCCCAGCTTGTCCGCTCCGCTGCGCATGGTGACCAGTGACCCGGAGCCTCCGTCAGAGAAGGCCACGTCGGTAACGGCCGCCTTGGGTGCCCACATTCCGTCTGCCTTTTGCACCAGGGTGGTGTTGACGGGGACCCATTTGCCTGACTGCTGGACACGTTGAGGCATCGATGAGTCGGTGCGTGTGAAGGTCCCGTCCGGGTTGGCCACCACTTGGGTCCCGGTGCCGGTGAGTTGGTCGACGATCACCGGCTTTCCGGTCGCCTTGGCTTGTGCGGACGCCGCCTCGGTGAGATTGAGGCGTCTGGGGCTGCGTTCAGGGTCATTGCTTGGTGAGGCGGTGCTGGAAGATGTGGCCTTGGAGCCGGATACAGCGTGGGCTGGTGCCGTGACGGCCAGGGAACCGGCGGCCAGGGCGCTGACCACTACGCCGGCAATGGACCTTGCAGTGTGGCGTCTTGGCCCGTGTCTGGATATGCGAGTGGCGGACATCAAGGTTGGGGTCCTTCGCAGCTCAGGCGGGTCCCCCCGTGGGCCCCGTCCCGGGGTGCATTCTCAAGGGCGGTGGACGCGGGGTCCATCATCAACTGATCGTTCGGCGTCCGCACACAGTCCGTTTTTGACGGATGCGAGTCAGCTTGCGTTCCCCGTGAAGTGATTTCTTTGTCCTCCCTGTGGAGAATCTTTGCAAGTTGTGTCGACTTCAGCGCCTAGCGTGATGGACTGCGGGGGGCTTGATCGACTGTTCCACCGCTTTTGACGCGCACTCAAATCACCCGAGATGCAACCGAGTTGCCACCCTCGGGTTCAAAGAGGGGGATGCTCGGCATGGCGCGGACATGGGGGCGGAGACACAGCCGGGCGGCCTGGGCTGTTCGCAGCGTTCGCCGCACGGCAGTTGTGACTGCAGGCGTATTGGTGGCGGGCCTGCTGCCCACTGGCCTGGCCACGGCTTCCTCTCCAGACAAGGCGCAGGCGTCCGCTCCGGCCGCTCCGGCCGCCAAGACGATCCCGTTCACCCGCACCACACCCAGGAAGGGGAATCCGCCCAGGCGGTTCAAACGCTTCGATCCCGCCAAGGACGCGAAACTCCCCGCACCGGCTACCTCCGTGGTGACCTTGCCCATCGCGGCCGGCTCGGCGAGCCGAAGCGTCAGAACGCCTGAGACCAGAGCAGGAGACACGCCGATCCTGCTCGGTGCTGCTGCCGGCGTGCAGCCCCAGGCGGCAGCCGTCGTCCGATCGCAGCAGGTGCGCGTGACGGTGCTGGACCAGAACGTCACACAGGCTGCCGGTGTCCATGGCGTCCTGTTCTCGCTGCAGCGCATCGGCGCCGGCGACGGGAACGTCGCGCTGAGAGTCGACGATTCGTCTTTCCGTAACGCCTTCGGCGGCGACTTCGCCGCGCGTCTCCACTTGGTGCGCCTGCCCCTCTGTGCCCTGACCGCGCCGAAGTCGGCGCGCTGTCAGGTACAGACTCCGCTGCGTACGGCTCCGGGCTCACCCCTGTCCGCGCAGGTGTCCGTGCCGGGCACATCGGGCTCGGAGCTCGGCGCCCTGCCCTCCACGCGCCGAGGGGTAGCCGCATCCAACACGATGGTTGTCATGGCCGCGACTTCGGGTGCCTCCGGCTCGTCCGGAGACTACTCGGCGACCAGCCTGTCACCCGGCGGATCCTGGTCGACCTCTGGGAACACCGGCTCGTTCACCTACAGCTACCCGATCTCAGTGCCGGCGGCGATCGGCGGCGCGACTCCCAACGTCGATCTCTCCTATGACTCCTCCACCCAGGATGCACGCACCGAGGGAACGAACAACCAGTCGTCGTGGTTGGGAGACGGCTGGAGTTCGACGGAGAACTATGTCGAGCGGACCTACAAGTCCTGCCAGGACGACTCGTCGTCCGGGGCCCCGAAGTACGACGGAGACCAGTGCTGGGCAGGGCAGATTCTGACCCTGTCACTGAACGGCACGTCCACCGACATCGTCTACGACGACTCGACCAAGACCTTCCGCCCTGCCGCAGACAACGCCACCACCAAGATCGAGGACCTGACCGACGCCACGAACGGCACGGCGAACGGGGAGTACTTCAAGGTCACCGAGGGCGGCGTGCAGTACTTCTTCGGCCTGGACCGCCTTCCGGGCTGGACCAGCGGCAAGGACGAGACGAACTCTGTCTGGACCGAGCCGGTCTACCACGCACACAGTGGCGTGGCCGCCTGCCCCGACAGCACCGACTTCGCCGCCACCGCCTGCACCCTGGGCTACCGCTTCAACCTCGACTACGCGGTGGACACCCACGGCAACGCCTCCGCCTGGTACTACACGCCGGAAACCGGCTACTACGGCGCTGACATGAAGGACACCGCCGTGGCCTACACCCGCGGTGGCACCCTCTCGCGCATCGACTACGGCATGACCTCGACGAGCATCTACTCGGGAACCGCCCCGGAACAGATCGTCTTCGACACCGCCGAGCGCTGCATCCCCGGCACCCCGTCGGGCAACACCTGTGCGGACAGTCAGTTCACTCCGGCCAACGCCGCCTACTGGCCGGACGTACCGGTCGACATGGACTGCGCCAAGGGATCGAGCTGCACCAATCACGGTCCGAGCTTCTGGTCACGGAGGCGTCTGACAGCGATCACAACCAAGATTCAGGTAGGCGGTGCGACCCAACAGGTCGACGAGTACACCTTCACCCAGTCCTTCCCCGACGGCGGCGACCACGCCCCCACCCTGTGGCTGGACTCCATCCAGCGCACCGGCCTGGACACCCAGGGCGGTGCGTCGGGCAGCGCCTCGACGCCGGCAGTGAACTTCGACCCGCCGCTGCAGCTGCCCAACCGGGTGGGCACCATCCCGCAGATGCCGCTGATGTATCACGACCGGATCCAGACGGTCACCAGCGAAACCGGCGGGCAGACCACCGTCACCTACGACCGGCCCAACTGCTCCAGCGCCCCGGCCAGCGACCCCAACGACCCCACGGACACAGCCGCACAGACCTTCGCCTCGACCAACACCTTGTCCTGCTTCCCGGTGTACTGGACACCGGACGGCCAGCCCGCACCGTGGATGGACTGGTTCTACAAGTACAAGGTCAAATCGGTCGTCACCGAAGACACGCACAACTCCTACCAGGACGGCACCGAGCCCAAGCTGGAAACCGATTACGACTACAAGGGCAACCCCGGCTGGCACTACGACGACGAGGAGGTCGTCAAGGCCAAGAACCGCACCTGGGGACAGTTCCGGGGTTACCCGGAGGTGGACATCACCATCGGTGACCCCACCGTGTTCCACTACACCAACGGCTCCAAGGTCTACGACCAAAAAACGCTGAGCAAGAGCTTCTACTTCCTGGGAATGAACGGCGACACGCTGCCCGGCGGCAAGACCCGCTCGGTGCTGGCGCTGACCAGCCAGGACGGAACCACCTCAGTCGCCGACGACAACGCACTCGCCGGACAGGTCTTCGAGACCGACACCTACACCAGTGCCACCGGCCCCCTCGACAAGGCCGTCGTCACCGTGCCGACGATCATCGGCCCCACGGCCTCCCGATCGCGCAGCGGCCTGCCGGACCTGACGGCGCAGATGGTCCGCACCGCAAAGAGCCTCACCCGGCAGGCGGTCTCCTACGGCTGGCGCAAGACCGAGACCGATACCTTCTACAACACCGGCCTCGGCAAACCGACCACCGGCATGCCCGTCCAGGTCGACGACCGCGGCGAAACCGCAGACACCAACAACGCCAGCAACTGCACCTACAACCGCTACCTCACCGGCAGCACCGACACCCTGGTCGAGACAGCCGAGACCATCGTCACCGACCAGGACTGCTCCACGGCCGGAGCGACCCCCGGCGGCACACTGATCTCGGACGTCCGAAACTCCTACGACGACAACGCCTTCACATACGACGGCGACGGCCGGCAAAACCCGGCACTGCCCAAGACCGGCGACGTCACCCTGGTCCAGAAGGCATCCGCGTCCACCGGCGCCACAGCCACCGCCTTCGTCGATGAGACGTCCGTCGCCTACGACAGCTACGGCCGCGTCACACAGACCACACGCACGCCGAACTCCACCTACAACGGCACCAGCCTGTCCCAGACCACCGCCACCGGTTACACACCCGCCAGCGGAGCACTCCCCACCAGCATCGTCACCGCGACCCAGGTCACCCCGGGAGTCACCTGCACCACGGGCACGACCAGCTCCAAGGACTGCCAGGTGGCCAGCAGCACAGTGGATCCCGGCCGCGCGCTGCCCACCGCCAAGACAGATGCGGCCGGCCTGCTCACCTCCCTCGCCTACGACGCACTCGGCCGCCTCACCGCCGTATGGCTGCCCAACGAGATCAAGGCCAACGGCGCGCCGGCGAATGCGACCTACAGCTACAGCCTGTCGCAGACCGGACCGTCCGTGGTCGCCACCAACACGCTGCTGGACAACGGAAGTTACAAGACGAACGAAAAGCTCTACGACGGCATGCTGCGCACGCTGCAGACGCAGTCGACGGCAGAGAACTCGAGCACGACGGTCAGCGACACCCAGTACGACTCCCACGGCTGGACAGTCGCCACCAACAACACCTACACCGTGTCGGGGAGCCCCGGGAACAAGCTGATCTCCGTCTCCCAGGTGTCCATACCCGACACCACCGTCACCGACCACGACGGACAGGGCCGCGCGGACCTGGTGACCGAGGAGCACGACGGCTCCAAGACCTGGGCGACGGTCACCGCCTACTCCGGAGACAAAACCGCGGTCCTGCCCCCCAAGGGCGGAGTCGCCACCGCCACCGTCGTCAACGCCCGCGGACAGACCACAGAACTCGACCAGTACACCGCAGCCCCCACCTTCACAGGCAACGCGGCAACCGGTTACACCGCCACCGGCGGCACCACCTCGGCCACCACCTACGGGTACAACCCCGCAGGACAGCAGAACCAGGTCACCGGCCCGGACCACACGCAGTGGACGTTCGCATACGACCTGCTGGGACGTAAGAGGTCGCAGACGGACCCGGACACGGGCAAGAGCGGGTACGGATACGACGACGCCGGCAACCTCGTCTCCACCACCGACGCCAAGCAAGTCGAACTCGACTACACCTACGACCTCCTGGGCCGCAAACTCACTGGTACGGACAAGTCCAAGTCCGACTTCAAATTCGCCTCGTGGACGTACGACACCCTGCGCATCGGTCTTCCTACCTCATCGACCCGCTACGTCCAGGGCACCACAGGCGGCTACACCGTCGGCGCGACCGGCTACACCGTCCTCGGCAAGCCGACCGGCACCAAGATCACCCTCCCGGCCTCCGAAGCACCACTGCCGTCGACATACACGACGACGTACACCTACACCCTCCGCGACCAGCTGCTCTGGACACAGACCGACCCCCGCACCCAGGGACTGAACAGCGAAACCATCACCTACGACCGCGACGCACTGGGCAATCCGACGGCAACGGGCAGCAGCGCCAACATCTACGTCGCCGGAACCGTCTACACGGCCTACGGAACCCCCGCCGTCGTCACCATGGGCGCCTCGACCAATCCGGCCAAGGTCACCTACCACTACGACGACCAGACGCTCCGGCTGACCGAGCGTGCGATCGACCGGACACAGGCACCCGGTCCGACGGTCGACGACACCAAGTACTTCTACGACGCCGTCGGCAACCCCACGACCACCATCGACCAGCAGTCGGAGACCGGAAACACCGTCACCGACCAGCAGTGCTACAACTACGACGCCCTGGACCGGCTCACCGACGCCTGGACCGCCAACGACAACTGCACCGCCAACCCGCCCACCACCAGCACCCTCACCACCACCCCCGGCTCGTACTGGCAGACCTTCAGCTACGACGCCGTCGGCAACCGGAAACAGAGCATCGACCACGCCATCGGCAGCTCCGGCACGACAGCCACCACCACCTACACCGACGGGTGCACCGCCAACTGCAACTCCACCGGAGCCCAGCCCCACACCCTCACCGCCACCACAGGCGGCACCAACCCCACCGCATTCGGCTACGACGAAGACGGCAACCTGCACACCCGGACTCCCGCCACTGGCCCCAGCCAGAACCTGACCTGGGACGACGAAGACCACCTGGCCCAGGTGGACACAGGCGGCTCCAACCCCACGACCACCAAGTACCTCTACGACGCCGACGGCAACCAGCTCATCCGTCGAGACCCCGGCCAGACCACCCTGTTCGCCGGCGACACCGA
Source organism: Streptomyces sp. NPDC055966 (assembly GCF_042269865.1). Taxonomy (NCBI): domain Bacteria; kingdom Bacillati; phylum Actinomycetota; class Actinomycetes; order Kitasatosporales; family Streptomycetaceae; genus Streptomyces; species Streptomyces sp. NPDC055966. Next base: position 37,139 of record NZ_JBHJYK010000007.1, on the reverse strand, counting down.
GATCGTCGTCAACACCAGCGTCACCCCCAACGTCCTCCTCGGCGCCGTCCGCACCTACAGCCACGGCGGAAACGGCGCGCCCGTCGCTGTCCACTCCAGCCTCGCGGGCGGCGGGGTCAAGTACCTGTTCAACGACCCCAACGGCACCGCGACCCTGGCGATGGACACCACCACCCAGCAAGTCGCACGCCAGCAATACACCCCTTACGGCCAGCCCCGCGCCAGCGCCAACAGCACCAACTGGCCCGACCCCACCCACTCCTACCTCGGCAGACCCCAGGACACATCCACCGGCTACACCGACGTCGGCGCCCGCAAATACGACCCCACCCTGGGCAGCTTCATCAGCGCCGACCCGCTCCTCGAGTCGGCCAGCCCCCAGGAACTCGGCGGCTACACGTACGCCGCCGATAACCCGATCACCGGCAGTGACCCCACCGGCTTGATGGCCTGCGAAACCCCCGACGAATGCGGCGGCGGAGCACAGTACGGCAACAACACCCCAACCCGAAACAGCGGCGGCAAGGCGCTCAACGACGCCTCCTGGGGCTGCAACGGCTGTGACGTCGTCAACAGCTCCAACAGTGACCCAAACAACCCGGCAGAGGTCGCCGCAAGAAAACGCCGTGCTGTCAGCGCTGCATTCAACAAGAAATATATGGAGATCTATCCGCAGGTCTTCATCCCCCGCAACTGGAAATACGCCAACCAGTTCTCCGAGGTTTTCAACGAGTACGTCAACAACGAATGCCGGGGCTTTGAAATTGAATGCCTGAATAACCCGCAGGATGCGGAACAGGCGGCAGCCGACCAGCATGAGATCACCCACCTCGAATTCCTCACCTGCGCGGCCCTCGGTCACGAAAGTGGCTGCCTGAGTAAAATCCATGCCTCGCTCGGTGGGGCTGCAGCAGCCGTGTTCGCGCTCACGGGAGGCAGCGGCGAACACGCCGGGGGAGAAGGGGTCGAGGGGGGTGGAGAGGGGGCTGGATGCAGCTTCTCGCCCGATACACCCGTGCTCTTGCCTAAGGGCAAGACCAAACCCATCGGCAAGATCAAAGTCGGCGACAAGGTCGAATCCGCAGACCCTGCAACAGGAAAGGACAGAAGTAGCCGCACCGTCCAACATCTGTGGATCAACCACGACCACGACCTCCTCGACGTCGTCGTCGATGTCGGTCAGGGTCGGACAAAGGTCATCCACACCACTTCCAGCCACCCCTTCTACGACGCCACCACACACGCCTGGACAGCAGCCGGCCACCTTAGATCCGGTGACCAACTGGCCAGCACCTCACACCACCACCCCACGGTCGTCCGCGTTCTGAGCACACCCGGCACCGCCGACCGCTACAACCTCACAGTCCAGCAGCTCCACACGTACTATGTGCTGGCGGGGGCCACGCCGGTCCTGGTTCACAATGCGTGTGGACCTAAGACCACGTATCGGAGTGATACGCGTGGCCCGGATGACATCTTCAAGAATGGGTTCGAGCCGCGTGGATCAAATATGGACCTAATGGAGCACGCTTCTGGTTGGTCGACAGATTCCGGTTATGTGGCGACGACTAAACACGAGAGCATAGCCATCGGGCGCGGCGGAAACGTCTATCACGTAGACGGGGTCGAGGGCCTCGATGTGAATGGCGAGTGGCCAGACAATCCATTTGCCGACGAACAGGAAATTGCTGTTGCGGGTCGCATTGATCCGAGCCGTATCATCGGCGTGCGGTTGCGTGATGGGACTTGGATGGACAATCCCAACTATGTTCCTCTGGGGAAGTGATGGATGTACTAAGCCTCACCGCTGCTAGCGACGATGGCCGTCGCGAGGAGATTAACCTCGAAGTCGATGACTCAGGCACGCCGAGCATCAAGCTAGTCCGCGCCAATAGGATGACTAGCGTCCATCAAGGCGGAGATCTCTTCGAGTGCCTTAAGGTTTTGCGCCGTCACCTTGAGGCGGAAGGTCTCCTCGTTTGCTGTCAAGGATCACGACCGACGGTATTTCCATCGGGGATGGGACGTCAGATGTCAAATGGAAGGCTTGCTTATCCGTTGCGGCGCGATCCGCCTCTGACCGACGCGGATCTTGTGGACATATTCGCGCCGGCTAAACTTTCCGAGGTGGGTACGGTCGAAGATCAACGTCGAGCTGTAATGGAGTTCTTCGGGTTCTCAAATAAGTAGCTTGGCGGTCCCGCCGGATTTGTATCCGGTGGGACCGCTGTGGCGTGCTGAGGGGGTCTGACGGCAGTACTCAGGTTGAACTCGCGATGTCCGGTGGTCTGATCGCGTCCAGGTCCATGATCAGGCCGGTGGGCGGCAGGCATCCGTCGATCAGGTGGGGCCGGTACTGGATCTTCTTCAGCTTCCGCTTGATCACGCGGGTCAGGTGTGCGAGATCGGCAGCGGCGAAGTCGGCCAGGTGCCGCTTGAGGAGCGACCAGATGCCCTCGGCCGGGTTCAACTCCGGCGCGTAGGAGGGCATCTGGAAGATCCGCAGCCAGTCCTTGTGCTCCTCGGCGTAGTCCGCCAGGTCCTTCACCAGGTGCACGTTCAAGTTGTCCCAGCACCACACCACGGGTGTGCCCAGCTGTAGGTGGGTCATGACGATCAGATCGCGGTACTGGCGCCAGGAGAATGCCTTCGGCTCGCCCCGGCGCCCGTGCCAGATGTGCAGCGCGTAGAAGAACCGGGAGCGGTGCCCGGCGCGATAGCAGACCACCCCGGCGATATTGACCCGACCCTGGTTACGGCCACGCACCCGAACCACGGGCCGACTCCCGCGGGGCGCCCAGGTATGTCCCTTCGGCGGCCTCAGCCCCTGACCTGCCTCGTCCTCGAAGCAGACGTGGGCGCCCAGGTCCGCCGCTGCCCTTTTACCTGCGGCCACACCTGGGCTTTCCACACCTCGATGGCCTCCTCGTCGCGTTCGATCGCCCGCCGCAGCGGGACCTGCGCGGACCAACCGTGCCGGCGCAGCAGCTTCCACACACCCTGGACCGTGTAGCCGACGTGGAACATCCGCCCGATCAGCAGCTTGATCCGCTTGAGCGTCCACCCCTGGAACCCATCGCCCCAGCCATGCGCCAGCGGACCGCGCATCAACTCCCGCTCCAGCCGCTCCCACTGCCGTGCACTGAGCCGCTCGACAGACACCGGCCCCTTCGAACGCAGCGCCTGCCCACCGCCCAGCTGCCACGCACACCGCCAGCGTCGCACCGAACGCGAGGTCACCCGTAACTCCCGCGCGATGACCTCAGTCTTCTCACCGCGTGCGAATCGCTCGGCCGCCTCCAGCCGCAGCCGCTCCCGCTTCTCCTGCTCTCCGGGCGTCACCCCGCCCCCTTGCGCGTATCGCATGACCCCCTCGTACTGCAGGGATCAAGGAACGTCACCGGGTTGCGGACATCACGAGTTCAACCTGAGTAGCTGACGGCAACGTCAGTGGACGGGTGCTGCACAAGCGGTCGAGTCGTCGCCGTCGTCTGGCTCGGTGGTGGGCTCCTGCGGAGCCTGGAGGCTGTGGTTGAGGAGGTCGATGGCTTGGCACTGGAGGCGGAGGCGGACGTGTGCGTAGACCGTCGCGGTGACACCGATGTGGGCGTGGCCGAGGAGTTCCTTGATGACGACGAGTTCGACGCCCTGTTCCAGGAGGAGCGTCGCCGTTGAGTGGCGGAGGTCGTGGAACCGGATTGGCCGTAGGCGGGCGTCGCGAAGCAGGGCGTTGAAGTGGCGGGTGAGGGTGGCGGGTTCGATCGGATGACCGTCGGACCGGGTGAAGACGTGGCCGCCGCCCTGCCAGTCCGAGCCCGCCTCCTCCTTCTCCTCTGCCTGATGCCGCGTCTGGCGCTCGAACTCGCCGACCAAGCCGCTTGTCCAGTGCCCGGATCTCCGCGATCAGATCGCGGGCGTAGCGGGGACCACTTCATCCAGCCACCGTGTTGTGGGGGCGATGCCTTGTGCATCGGGCGATGACGGCTTCGGCCTGGGGGCAGTCGTTGCGGGTCGAGGCAGGGTGGTCGCCTGCCGGACAGAGGTGAGTGTTGCCGTCCCTTCCTGCCCGCGCCCGGAGGGGGAAACGGCCCCGGTGGTCTGTTCGGCGTCGTACCGCACCACCGGGACCGTCCGGGTCAGTCCACGACAATGCCCGGATAGCAGTGCTCGTGGTGCCAGCCCGGGGCCACCGGGTACCCGCAGTGGCAGAATTCGGGCCGGGCCGACTCGCCCCTGGCACGTCGGGTCAGGGCGACGATCAGGGGCTGGCGGTCCAGCCAGGACCCCGCGTCGTCGTGGTCGGTCAGGCCGAGGGCCTCCGGTGTCACGTCGAGCCCGTCTGCGAGCAACTCGATCAGCTGGTCCATCTGTTTACGGATGAAGCGCAGGACGTTGCCGCAGTAGGACGGGGGCATCTCGTCCAGTCGGTGGCGGCGGTCCTGAACGTCCTGCCAGACCTCGTCCTGGTTCAGGAGGTTCACCCAGTGCTCCTCCGAGGTCCAGCGTGCCGTCGGCGCGATGGGTCCGCCGCTGCCCGCGGACCGCACCAACTCCTGGATGTCCACGGCTTCCTCGAGGGCCCGGAAGTACTCCGCGCGGTCCTCGGCCGCCAGGCGCCGGTAGATCGCTACGGACATGTCGGCGTCCCGGCGCGCGGCGTCGAGGTCGCCCTCGACGCCGAGCCGGGCCTGGGCCGACTGGCGCAGGACCTTCGCGTGGTCGCTCTCGTAGCGGACCGGGTCGGCCGCCGCGAGCCGTGCGGTGATCCCAGCCGCCTCGTCGGCCAGGGTGAGGGCCTCCCGCCACCGTTGCAGCCTCCCCAGATAGGTGACGAGCCGCGACGCGACGTCGGCCAGGACGGGCTCGTGCACGGCGGGCGCCACAGCGGCCAGCCGTCGGGCGGTCGCGACCGCCTCCTCCAGCGCGGTGACTGCCTCCTCCCTGCGCCGCGACGCCCACAGCAGGAGGGAAAGGTTGCCCAGGCACTGCGCCAGCTCGGACTCGTCGAGCACGAACGCGCGAGCGAGCAGCGACCCGGCGGGCGGACCGGCCGCCAGGCCGCGCCGGGCGAACTCGATGGCCCGCGCCTGCGCGGCCACGGCGTCCGAGAGACGGCGCAGCTGCCAGGAGAAGATGCCGAGGTTGTTCAGGGCGAGCGCGAGGCCGGTCTCGTACTGGTTCGGATGGGTCGCCGTCAGACGCCAGAAGATCCCGACCGCTTGCTCCGTGGGGGCCATGGCCCGGTCCGGGTGTCCGGCCGCAGCCAGCCCCCGTCCCACCTGCGCGAGGGCCAGGGCAAGGCCGGGCTCGTGGGCTGCCGGGTCCGCCACGGCCAGGTCCTGGAAGAGCGCGGCCGCCTCCTCGGCCGCGTGCAGGGCGCGGTCGGGGGCGTCGGCGTCGAAGGCGTGCTGGGTCAGGTGCAGCAGCGCGGTCGCCAGGGCCGCGGTCGGCGATATGTGCGGCGATGTGGACGAGAATGCGACAAGGGAAGAGGACGGAGACTGAGAACCGGCCGGGTGTGGGCCGACAGCAACCGCCTTCCGGAAGCAGCGCACCGCCTCCTCGTCCGCGGCCAGCGCCTCTTGTGCCAGCCCCGCCCGGCCGAGCCGGAAGCCAAGTCCCTGGTGCAGGCGGCCGCGCTCTGAGGGGTCGGCGGTGTGGGGGAGGCGCTCGGCGACCAGTCGGGCAGTGAACGTCGCGATGCCCGCGTCCAGGTCGAGCTGCCCGAACTCCGGGAAGCAGGTCTCCACGGAGGCGAGTACGGAGACCGGAAGAGTGGTCTCGGCGAGCGCCGTGAGGGCCGCGCTGCCCGCGGCGACGGCCACCGACGGGTCCTGCCGCAGGATCTGCTCCAGGTGCCCGGCGACGTGCGGCCAGCGCCCCGGTGCCGCCGCGGCGGCCAGGAACGTCAGGCCGCGCGTGACCGACGGCGGAACCGCACCGTCCGGGTCGCGGGCGCTGAGCGTGCGCGCTGTCGGTGCGGCCCAGGGGTCGGCCGGATAGCCGGTCACGCGGTGCCCGTCGAGGCTGAGGGCGAGGAAGTCCTCGGCGAGCCGGTCCGGGTAGAGCGGCTCGAGGACGGCGCCCGGCTCCGCCGCCGGGTAGCACGTGCCGTGGTCGGTGAGCAGCCGCAGGGGCCGCTCCAGGCCGATCGCCCCGAGCAGGGCGCCGCCCTCCCCCGGTGACACGGCCCCGGTGAGGGCGGCCGTGAACACGACGCGGTTCATGTCGTTCGGCGCGGTGCTGAAGTCCAGTCCCTCCAGGCGGTTCTCCCACAGCCGGGTCCAGTGCAGTCGCTCCCGGTTCAGGAGGTACGCGGAGAGGCCGGCCAGGTCGTTCGGGGCCTGTTCGCCGCGTACGTGGGCGTCGACGGCAACCAGGGCGGCCATGTGCACTGCGAGGACGAGCCCGAACTCCGGGCGCCCCAGATCCTGCGGTTGTGTGATCACGGCCGGGTCGGGCACACCGTACCGGGCGGCGAAGCAGTCCCGGGCCGCGGCGAACATGGCCGACCGGGCCCGCGGGTCGCTGCCGGGGGCGCCCAGCGGGCTCAGCTCCTGGTCCCGCGTGCCGGCCATGACGTCTTCCAGGGCGGAGCGCACGGCGGGCCAGGCGGTGGCCGAGCGGGCGAGCAGCAGCAGCCGAGTCGGCAGGTGGCCGGTGAGCAGCCGGTTGCTGAACAGCCAGGTGAGGTGCGAGACAGGCCACCGGTCGGCGTAGTCGACCACGAGGAGCATGCCGCGAGCCCCGTCGGACCGCAGGTCCGCGCTGTTCCCCTGGCCCGCATCCAGGACGGCGCCCGGGCCGTGCGTGGCCGTGACGACCTTCCAGCCCGCGGCGGTGCTCTCGGCGGCGAACTCGTCGGCGAGGCGGCTCTTTCCGTGCCCGCCGGGGCCGTGCAGCCAGGTCGCCGAGAGTCGCGGCCCGGGGCCGTCCCGCCAGGCGGTGAGCTCGGCGCGCTCCCGCTCCCGGCCGGTGAAGTCGACCAGCCGGTAGCGGGCGTTGAGCATCCGGCTGGGCTGGTGAAGCAGCCAGGTGTCGTCCGGCGCGGGGGCTGCACTCCGGTGTTGGCCGAGCAGGTAGACGGGCCCACGATCGGGGAAGACGTGCAGGTCGGCGCCCACAACGCCATACCCGAAGCCGCTCTCCACACGGATCGACTGGTGGACGGTCGCCTCTGTGGCGGGGCCGGGCGGCGCTGCGCCACCGCTGCCAGTGGCGACCCGATGGCCCTGCCGGGTGCCCTCGTCGGCCCCTGTCACCGAGCGGCCCCGGAGGTCCCGTCGCCACCGAACTCCCCGTCTCTGTACGGAGGTTCGGCCATGCGACCCGGCGCTGACCCGGTGCTGTGGTGGTGGTTGACGATGTTTCCGCCCTGGACTAGGAACGCCTTCGCGTTGTCCCGTACGACGACGTCCTGCACCCACTTCGGCTCGCTGTTCCCGGCGGGCCGGACCTCATCGATCAGGGCCCTCAACTCCTCGGCCGCGGCCGGGTCACGTTGCAGCAGCGAGCGCAGCTCGAGCTGCCACAGTGGAAGGAGCGTCTGCCGCACCTGGTCGCCATCCTCGGCCTCCGCCACCAGTCGGGCGTTGCTGTCGAGTTGGCCCTCGATCGCCTGCTGCCGTTCCTCGCCGCCACGGTGCCGGAACAGCTCCGCCACGCGAGCGCGGGTGAGCATCCAGGAGTCGGTGGCCATGGCGCTGACCACTGCCGTACCGCCGGCCATCACGAGTTCGTCGAGCACAATTCCTCCCTCAGCGGGCCCCGTTGACGTCGCTCACTCCGCGCGCCGCCACCCCGCACCGACGACCGTAGAACATCCGGCCGGAATCCGGGGATTGTGCTGGCCGTTCTCACAACGTGTGAGTGATCACTCGCTCCGCGGTGGCCCCTGTGTCAGAGTTGGTTCATGCGCACGGCTGACGGGGGAAAGCAGGATGGAACGGCCGCGTCGGGGGAATCGGTACCCGAGCTGGTCCGTATGCGGTGGGGGACCCGCCTGACCGACCCGCTGCCGGCCCGATTCGAGGAGCCGGGCTGGAGCTACGAGGAAAAGGTCCCGCGCCGCTGCCCCGCCTGCGACGGCGAACTGCACTCACTGCGCAGGCCGTACGAGTCCCAGGGGCGCGTCTACCGCTACGTCGCCGTCGTCTGCCCGCGTTGCCCCGCTGCCTACGCCCTCGCGGATCTCGGCGTGAAGACCTACGACAAACTCATGGGCCACAGCGGCCGGGCAAAGGCCCCCACGTCCGCTCCCGCCGCGAAGCCGGATGCCGGCCCCGATGCCAACGATGCCTGGGGCATGCTGCTTGGCCCGTGCCCCACGGGTGATGAGCCGGGCGGCCTGACCATCAGACCGATCCATGCCTTCCCCGGCGCGACACTCCGGCCTGCTCCCGGCCCCGCGCGCGTCGTCCCCTCCAACCTGACGTCCCTCGGGCCTAGTTGGCCTGCCGACCTGCCGCTGCCCGCCGATCCAGAATTGCGGCTCCTGTACTGGTGCAAGGTGACCGACCCGCACTGGCGGCCTTCCTTCGCGGCTGTCGACGCGGCCGAGGACATCCGCGTCATCATGCCGGACGGCCCGGAATTCGACGTCCTGCGCGCGTACCTGACCGACGAGGACATTCCGTACCGCTGTGCACGGCACTGGCAGGAGTCAGAAGTTGTCGGCACCGTCAGCGAATCGGGGTGCCGAACCGACCTCGTCGCGTGGCCCGTCCGCTCCGGGCCGCTACCTGCAGCCCCGGTCGCGGGTCCCGGTGCCCATGCCGCCCGTGACGCGTTTGCGCTGCAGTGGGACGCCCTGGAGGAACTGCCCGAGGACGCCGACGACGCCTACGTCCCGGTGGCAGACCTGGTGCCGCCGGGCTGGTCGCGGTTCCTGAAATACCCGACGTTCAATCCGGCGCAGGCCGACGCCGTCCCGGTGATACTCGAGAACGACGGGAACGTCCTGGTTGTCGCCCCGACCGGCGCGGGCAAGACCCCGATCGGCATGGTCGCCGCCCTCAAGGCCAACGCACAGGGCCGCAAGGTCGCCTGGCTCGTGCCGCAGCGCTCCCTGACCGACGAACTCGACCACGAACTCGACTTGTGGCGCAGCAACGGACTGAGCGTGGTTCGCCTCACCGGCGAGTACGCCGTCGACGCCGAGCTGATCCACAAGGCCGACGTCTGGGTCGCGACCACCGAGAAGTTCGAGGCCATCTGCCGCACTGGCTCGCTGCGCGACGCCCTCGCCGACGTCGGCTGTCTCGTCGTCGATGAGGTCCACCTGCTCGGCGACCCTGGCCGCGGTCCCATCCTGGAGGCCCTGCTTGCTCGAATCGGTGAGGATAGCGGGCAGGTGCGTGTCGTCGGCCTGTCCGCGACGGTCGCCAACGCCGACGAGGTCGCCGACTGGCTCGGCGCCCGCCTTGTGCGCACCACGTGGCGGCCCACCCGGCTGATCTGGCAGATACCCGTCCCCGCCGCGTCCACCAACAGCGACCGGGGCGCCCGCGCTGCGGCCCGCACCCGTGCCGCCGTACGTCAGGTCCGCACCATCGCCGACGAGGGCGGCAGCGCCCTGGTGTTCTGCGGCAGCAAGCGCGGCGTGCGCATGACCGCGCTCGCCCTCGCCGACGAGCGCGGGGCCCGCACCAAGGGCGTCGACAAGGACGACCCCGAGGTCGTCGAGCGGCTCTGCTCGCTGACGGGCGTGCGCATCCACTATCGGGACTGGCCCTACAAGCGCGAGGCCGAACAGGCGTTCCGGAACCGCGAGGCAAACGCCCTGGTGGCGACGTCGACCGTGGCGGCCGGGGTCAACCTGCCGGCTCGCGTCGTTGTCGTACGTGACACCGAGATCGGCCTGGACCGAGTCGAAGTCTCCATGGTCCAGCAGATGTTCGGCCGCGCCGGGCGAGTCGGCGCCGGGGAGCGCGAGGGCTGGGCCTTCCTCCTCACCGACGGCACCGACCGGCCCGAGTGGCAAGCCCGTCTGGCCGCCGGCTACACCGTGCGCTCTCGCATCCGCGAACGCCTGCCCGACCACCTGCTGGCCGAAGCTGTGCAGGGCCGCGTGCGCACGCTCCGCGAGGCCGAGAACTGGTGGACCCGTACCCTCTCCTACCACCAGGGCAACGAGAGCTTCGACCCGCTGTACGACGCCGTCGAGTTTCTCACCGAGGCCCGCTACCTGCGCCGCAGCCCCGGCCTCGAGCACGACGACACCCTCGTGGCCACCGAGCTCGGCACCCTCACCAGCCGTTTCATGCTGGCCACCGACCTCGCCGACGAGTTGTCCGACGTGCTGCGCGCCGCCCCCGTGCCCCAGGACCCGGACGCGGCCGAGCAGTTGCTCACCGCACTGCTCGCCACGCACCTGCCGAACCTGGAACAGGCCCAGTTCACCGACCGGGCCCGCGCCGTGCTGCTGCGGGTGCTGCGCAACGGCGGGCACCTGGACCCCCCGGACTCGGAGGCCGGCGGTGCCCCGACGCGGCCGGGCGACGAACCACTGGTCGCCGGGGACCTGGCGCGGGCAGTACTGCTTCTGGTCGCGCACAGCCCCAAGGTGTTCCGCACCCGCTCCCCGTACGTCCTCGGCATACCCTCCGAGAGCCTCACCGGCATTTACGAGGAGTCCCAGCGCTATCTGGCCTGGCTCGGCGCACAGGGCCCGCTCGGCACCGTGCACCCCTGGGCCGCCGTTGTCGCCGCCGACCTGGCCGCCCGGATCCGCTGGCGGGAACTCGGCCCGCGCCGCGGCGCCGGTCGCCTGTTATGGATCTGCGAGCAGATGGCCACCGCGACGCTCGCCATCCGGCTCGTGCCGCAGATGTGGCGTGCCGCTCGCAAACGAGGCATAGGCGCCCCCGACTGGCCGGGCACCACGCCCCCGAACGGTTGCGCCCTGCCCGCCCAACGCTATCGGCAACTCCTCGCAGAGCGTACGACGGGCGCGCTCCTGACCCCGGGCCCGGACGGAGTCCTGGTCCGGGACTGCCCGCGTGGCGCGACCGTACGTCTATGGGACGGCATGTCGGTGGAGTCTCACCCGGTTGAGGGCGCCCAGGTCGAACTCTCCTACCCACGCCCGGCACCGGACGACCCGGAGGGCGGCCAGCGTGGCGCGGCCGTTTTCACTCGGAGCGACCACTTGGCCACGGGCTGGTTGGCCGCGTACACCGGCTTGGCCTGAGAGCCGTCCCGGCTGGGGCAGCCCTTCGCGGAGTCCGACCACTTCGCGCAGCAGTGGCATCGCATCGCGGATACCCCTGGGGTCGCTGAGTTCTCACCATAAGCTCAAGCTACGAGGGCACTTCTGACGTTTCTGCTCAGTGAGCGCGGGGCGCCGCGGCTGGGACGGTGGACGGGAGAGTTCACGCCGGCGGTCAAGTAGATCGAGATCCACCGCTTCTTGGGCGCACGGCAACGCGCCGATGTGAGGACCATTCCGCGCGAGCGGCGGCGCGCTTCACTTGGCCGCTGCTCGAGGCGGACCGGCGGTGTATGTGGGACATGCGACGGGCAAGGGAGCAGGTAGTGCGGCTGCCGTGCGCCGGATTCTGACGCGTTCCCCCCCGATCCACAGGTTCCGGGCATTGCTCCGGTGCTCGGTCCGGTTGACGTGAAAGGGGACTGGCCCGCCCGTCAGTTTTCTGGGCGCTTGCGCAGCGGGGAAGCGCCTACAAGGTGGCCATGCCTGTGGTGAGTCCTCCTGCTGCGCAGATGAGCCAACCGGTGAGCGGCTGCCGCCATAGGGTGGTGGCAGCGAGGGCGGCTGCTGCGGGGATGAACACTCCGATGAACAGCACGGTGGTCAGGGCGCCCCAGCCGGTGTCTGCTCCGGTGACGGCCCACCCGACGGTGGCCGCGGCCAGGGCTGCGGCGAGGTGGCCATAGCGGACGTCGGTCAGTTGGGGCCAGTTGCTGGGGCGTTCCTGGCGACGGTGGACGAGCCGGTAGCGGACGATGACGCCCAGTTCTGCCAGGAGGACCGCCGTTGCGATCGCGTCGTTGATCATGGTGGTTCCTTGTGGTCAGAACTTGCAGTGCTTCTTGATTCCGTCGATGCCTATCAGCGCACCGACCATCTTTCGGAACGAAGGGGTCATTTTGCGGCGCTTGGAGTAGTTGTAGATGAGCCGCGCTGTCTTCTTGACGCCGATCCTCTTGGCCAGGCGGACGGCGGTGACGACACGCGCGGACGATCCCGCCGGGGTGAACGTGAACACGATGGGAGCGATGCCGTACACGCTGCACTTGTAGATCTTCTTGGTGGTGGACCACCAGGAGGGGTCGATGACGATGGGGAAGGCGCTGTTGGCGTCGAAGTCGACGTGCTGGACCAGCTTGTTGCCCACGACCTTGTAGCTGGTGGGGACGTCCTTTCCGTGCACGTCCTTCGCCCAGGGGGCGTCGAAGAATCCGGCCGGCTCCTTCTGCGGTGCCTTGTCGGTGTTGTCGTCGCCCTCGGAGTACAAGGACACGGACCCGTCGTCATGTGTGACGGCCTTCATGCCTGCCGGGATGACGAAGCCGGTCTCGTAGTCGTGCGGTGCGGAGCTGTTCTTGAGGATGTTGAGTGTGCGCGAGCCGCCATCGGCGGTGGGCTGGACGACGGTGTCGACGGGACCGGAGGAGGTGTAGACGACATTCCCGCCCACCTGAGTGCCCTTGGTTCCACCCTGGGGGATGGACAGCTTGTTGGGCATCTGGGCGTTCTTGATGTCGATGCCGTTGTTCTTGCCGTCCCAGGGAACCGAGACGGTGTTCTCCTCGGTCGCGGCGATCGAGGCGTACGTGTCGTCGGAGGCGGTCGCGGCCGTGATGTCCGCGGCGTCGGAGTACAGGTTCGCCAGGCCCAGCGCGTGTTCGGCGCCGGTGGGCTGCCACGAGGTGTCCACAGTGAAGCGGACCGGGTCGGACCAGCCGTTGGCGTAGTGGGTGCCGTCGTAGGTGGTGGTGCGGAAGCTGTACGTCCTGCCCGAGACGAGCTTCCCGGCAGGGACCCGCACGCTGGAGGTGCTGTTGGACGGCACCGGATCGGCATTGAACATCGCCACGACCTTGGTGGTCGAGATGTCGGTGATCTCGTAGGTGCCGATGACCTGGTCCGCGCCGTTGTGATCGTCGGCGGAGAACCGGAGGATCGGCGTCGTCGAGTTCACCTTGAAGATGCCGCCCTGGGACAGGAACGGCGTGCCGGCCTGCAGGTTGGTGCCGTTGTCGGGCCGATAGTTGTAGGTGACGTCGAGGGTGGGGACTTGGTCCTGGTCGGGGGCCTCGGAGGAGGAGAACCGCTTCCACGCGTAGGTGTCGGACTCGTCCGCCGCCTTCAGCGCGATGGACCCTTCTTCCGCCTTCTCCGACGACCAGGTCTGCGCGAGCTTGGTGACGTCCGCGCTTGCCCATCCCGCGTTGGAGCACGAGGCGGACCTGGTCTCGGTGGAGGTGGCGATCTTCTCCTTCAACACCGGCTGCCTGGTCCAGCGGGTGTTCTTGTCTGCCGGGTCCGCGGCCCACACCTCCCAGCCGCGCTTCTCGCACGACCAGGAGTGGTAGTTCCACAGCTTCAGCGTCGCCTTGGACACCAGGGAGTCGGCGAAGTTCGAGGTCCGGAAGGTCAGGAACGACCGGGCGGTGCGCTTGGTGGAGCCTGAATGGTCGCCGGGCCAGCCGAGCTTGAGGTCGGTGTTCGCGGACTGGTCGGTGGTGTCGCCGCCCTGCACGAAGGTGTCGAACAGGGTGTCCAGGGTGTCGGTGGCCGGGTCAATCGTCACCGGGTACCGAGTCGCGGGATCGTTGAGCCACTTCGTGTCCGGGGTCAGGGTCAGCTCCACGGTGTTGCCGTGCTGGGCGACCTGCATGTCGACCGGTCTGCTGTTGGTGTGCTCAAGCGAGTTCTTGTCGACGGTCGTGTCCCACATCACCGGGGCCGGCATACGTGTCTGTTCCTCGCCGTGGGCATCGGTGAAGGACACCGACCCGTCGGCGTTCTGCCGGGCCGTCACCCCGTCGGGCACCGTCATGGGCAGCACCATTGGTGCCCCGTTCTCGGGCGCCTTGTGCAGCCGCAGGAACTGCTCGAACCCCGTCCGGGTGGCCTCCACGATCAGGTCGCCACCGGGTACCGCGCCCTTGTAGGTGGCGACGTTCCCGTCCAGGACCGGAGCGGGCAGCCCGGCCTTCCACTGCACCGCCAGCCGGTTCTGGCCCGTGCCGAGGGTGACGAGGTCGCGGGCCTCGGACACGGGGGCTTCGGCCGCACTCTCGATCGACCGGGGCAGCACACCTCCCTCACCGGCCAGCCGCAGCTGCTTGGGGTGTGCCTTGGCGGATACCTTGCCGTCCTCCATGGCCTTGAAGTCGACGTCGACGTCCACCCACCGTCCGTCACGGATCATGCGAATCGGGCCGGCTGCCATCTCCCGGGTGAGGGTGCCGTCGGGGTTGGCGTAGACGGTGTCGGTCTCGGTGCGCAGCTGCAGCACCTCCACTCGGCGGTCCTGGACCGCCGCAGCCGCCCGTGCGGCCTCGACGCTTTCGGCCTCCTTGATCGGATCGGCCTTGAACGTCTCCAGGGCCTTCTCCAGATCCGACACCGCCTGGTCGAACTCGGCTGAGCTTTCCTCGCCTTCGGCCGAAGGTTTGGCGATGGCGTGCGGTGCAGACGTCAGGACGGCGCCTACGGTCAGCATTGCTATGCCCGCGGTACGGGCACGCCAGCTGTACTTCACGTGGTGACTCCAGGGTCAGGCATGGCGATTCGCCCCCTTGCGGGGAGCGGAGAGTCGCCGCGATCGGCGTGCGCGACATGTGCAGCGCAAAACGACCGCTCGAGAGTAGGGACTTGGGTGAAACTTTACCCTACTTGGTAAATGCTTGGTCGACTGGTGTGCCGTGACCTGGTTCGTGACATCTGGGGCGCTTCGTCTCGCGGGCCGGGCATTCATCCCTTCTCTGGACGGGCGGCGTAGTTAAGGGCTTTTGTGGTTGATTGTCATGCATTGGCTGACATGGTGGAACCTGTCAAAGCGATCAAGGCAGGTGATCGTGTCCAACTTTGGCCTGTAAGTTCGGGCCTGTCCGTGATCTGACAGGTCCTCGCGGTCAGAGCCGGAGTTCCGCGAGCACCGGGTTGGCCGCGAGTCGTGGGTACTCGCTACCGAGCTTGGTCAGCACGGCGTGGCGCAAGCCCAGCCAGGCGTCCTTGAGGCCAGCGAGCTCGCAGGTCGTCCCAGCCGTCGTGTACGTGCACGAGACCTGTACCTTCCCGCCGTCCGGGGCGAACTCGATCAGCTCGGCGTTCTCGGTGAAGCCGATTGTCGAGTGCTTGAACCGCTCCAGATGTTCGAGTACGCCCTTCATCGACCAGAGGAAGTCGAAAACAGGCGTCCACGACCACGGCGGGGTCAGCTCGACCTCGCCGATCGTGAACGAGAGGTCGGACAGAAAGCAGTACCAGCGCAGGTCAGCGCGGCTGACCACGGCGAGGTCCACTCCCTCCAGGTTCTCCCGACCATGGCTTACATACGGGCCGGTCTGGCGATACTCGATCTCGATCATCGGATCTCCTGCAGACGCTCCACCGGAGACTGCTGCTCGGCGATCGCGTTGTCGGCGGGCCTCTTGATTCAGGCATGGTCGGGTATGGCGGGCGGTTCGGGGATCTTGCGAACGAAGCCCTCGGGGTGCTGGTTGTAGGCATCGGCGAGGACTTTGGCACGCAGTTCTCGGACGAGGCCGGCTTCGCCGTGATGGACGTCGTAGGGGGTGTGGTAGCCGATGCCGCTGTGCCGGTGTATTGGTACCAGTGGAAGAACTCCGCACACCACTGCCGGGCATGGGGCAGCGAAGCGAACCGGTCCGGATAGTCGGGCCGGTACTTGATCGTTTTGTACTGAGCCTCCGAATACGGATTGTCCCCCGCGCACGCGGCGTTGGTCCCATGGGCGCGTGCACGCTGCACCCGGGGACGTCGTGGTCTCACTTCTGCAGGGGTGGTCCCCAGGGAAAGGACCGGTGGGGCCAGTTCCTGTGGTGGAACCCGCGCCTTTGGGGTTGGACGCGTCGGGCGGGTCCCCCGCCTGCGGGGAGTCCCGTCACTACGTCATCGGGGTCTCGGGATCGCAATGGTCCCCGCGGGCGCGGGGGTGGTCCCTCCGGCATACGGTACTTGTCTCAGTCACGACTGAGACAAGTACTGCTTCGCGACAGCGTGTTGCGAACTCCTAGCCGATGCTGGGGCAGGCCACTACTGACCGTGGTCCTGATAGCGGTAGTTGTAGTAGTCCTTGCCGCCCACCAGGACAGAGGTGACGAACCTTGGCAGTCCATCGGCGTTCCGCTCGACTTCTTGTGAGGTCTGACGGGTGAAGCCCAGCGACACCCCGGGGACCACCGGGTACTCGGGCTGTGACCTGTCGATGGTCCAGCCCCGCTCGGCGGCACGCCGGAAGAGATCCTCGGCGGGGGTGGTGAACACCTCGTCTCCCTCAAGCAGGACACGCGAGGTGGACGAGCGGCCCTCACCGGGCCACCACAGCTCGATCGCGGTGACCTGGGTGCCGCCCTCGGCCAGGGCCTGTACGTCGACGTGGTCGAGGGTCCAGGATGCCTTCGCCGAGTTCCGGCTCGGGCGCCTCAGTACCCGGGGCTCGCCCCAGTCCGGCACTGCGGCGAGTGCCTCGTCGAGCGTCATGCCCAGCAGGATCGGCGCGACTCCGCGCGGCGGGTCGAGTACCAGATCCATTGCCAACCACTCATTCGTTCACGACGTCGTCATTTCAGGATGTCGTAGTGTATCGTCCAGCCCTTCTTCGTCAGCATGGCCTGAAACTTCTTGTTGTTCTTCAGGCTGTCGACCTTGTCCTTGATGTGGGTGTCGTACTTGTCGCCGTGCAGATCACGGATCTCGTCGATGTCCATCTTCATGACCTGGTTCCAACGGCCGGCGTCGATCAGCTTCCGCTGTTTGGCGAGCCATTCCTCGCTCTCCTTGCTGGAGCCTGTGCTCGTCAGTTCGCGGTGGTCTGCGGCGTCCATGCGGATCGCAGGTCCCATGCCGGCGCCGCCGCTCTTGCTTGTCCGGAACCCGGGCATGTCCAGGTGGGCGTAGGATGCCTTGGCGGGGATGTGGTTGATTTCCTGGTCGACGGGGTTGATGCGCTTTTTGTCGTCGTCCAGGAGGTTCGCGGGCTTCAACCCGCTGTACCAGCCGCCGTTTTCCGTGCATCCCGTAGCGTCCCCGGTGTGACCGGGAAGGCTCTGTTCCAGCGGGGGTGCGGTATCAGCGACGACAGCGCGGCCAGCCAGAACCGGTCGGCGGGCTCGTAGCGGATAGGACTGGCGAGTTGCCGTCGCGGCACCGCGTTCTCGTGCCGCAGCACCAGCAGTTCGGCATCCTTGGCGTTCTCCTGGCGCAGCAGTACCGCTGGCACGGACAGTAGCGCACGGGTGGCCCGGTACAGCTGCGAGGTGATCACGCGTGCAGCATCCCAGCCACTGCCGATTGCTCAGCACGCAGGCTCCCACCTGCAGCGACGACTTTGCGAGCCTCACAGGGTCCTGGTCCGTGACGGGTCCAGATGAGCTGGTCAGAAGGGGATGGCGATGAGAGAACTGGGAGTTGAAGTGCAAACCGGGCTCACCTGTGAGTGAGCCCGACGCAATGCGCCTGACGGGCAGAAGCCCGGTTCAGGCGCCTTTCCCCGTGCCTCTAGAAGAAGCCCCCCGGCCAGACCACCCTGTTCGCTGGCGACACCCGCCGCGGCCCGGTACCGGCAACGTGACACGCTATCGGCCCGGAAACGGAGACCGGCATGCCCAGTTCGACCATCTCCGGTACGCCGCCTGATCCGCAGCCCCGTTGTCGTCGCTCTGCGCGGGGAGTGGTTTTGGGAGTGGACACGCACCGGGATATCGCGATCTGCTGAAGCGCGCCTGGAAGGTTGAGGTCCTGTCCCGTCAAGTGTTGTAGGAATCCGCAGCGCTACACCACTTCGAGGACGATACCCCTTCAAAAGACCCTCGAGTGGCTCTCACAGGGCGTCAGCGCCTGGTGTACGGCGCGACGAGCACGGCAGTCGCATCCGACCTGCTTCGAAGTTCTGTCAGTGTCTGACTCGGAGACGAGCTGTCGCCAAGGGATTTCGGCAGCGCATCGTGGAACGCATACAGCGTCAGCAGGTACTGGTGGGTGCTGTTGGGGGGCGGGCACGGCCCGTCGTACGTTGCCTCGCCGAGGTCGTTGAGGAGTTCCCTCGCGCCGGGTGTCAGATGGTGCGCTTTCAGTTTCCGGGTCGCCGCCGGAATACCCACCTGTAGCCAATGGATCTTCTGATCCTGGACATCGACCATGGAAAGGGCGAGTTCGGCGGTCCCCGCCGGTGCATTCGCGATGGTGAGCCCGGGCGAGTAGTCATGGGGGCTGTCGCAGGACATCAGGGAATCGAAGGAACCCGAGAAGTTGAAGCCTTGTTCTCGTCCGAGCGTGAACGGACCGGTGGGCATTGCTGTTGTCCGGGTGACGGCCGGGGATGCACTTGTGGTTGTCCGGGCGTGACGTGACACGGCAGAGCACGCGGAGGTCCCCCCAAGGGTGGTGACGCAGGCAGCGCTCAAGGCAAGGAATCGAAGCCTCATGTGGCCAGCCTATGTGTTCTATCCACCCGTGATTCCATAGCGGCCGCTTACGTATTTCTAACGGAGTTTCTCCGGTCGGGCGCGAGGAGGAGTCGGGTTCGCGCGCCGGTGTCGTCCGATCCATCATGGGAAATGTGTGATTCGACCGCAGTGACCACACATGATGAGCTGCATCTGACGTGCTTCACGCGGTCGGCCGGTGTGAGCTGTTCTTGAATCTCACCCGCTAATAATTCGCCGCAGTCCGCGGAGCCCCGGAAATCGCGCGGTACCAGATGGCAGCGACATCTCTGCGGGGCGAGCCGGACGTACGATACCGGCCGATTGGGTAGGACGACGTCCCACCAACGGGACACCTTCGAACCCTCCGCGGCTACGGTAGTTCGAAGCCCGGGTTCATTGCGCCGAGCGCGTTCACGCACAGGCAATCCCGTTCCTCGGCGGTGGGCAGCGCGGCCACCGCGTCGAACAGCACGCCCCGCAACCGCTCCACGTTCGCCGCGAAGACCTTCAGCACCTCGTCGTGCGAGACGCCCTCCCCGGTCTCCGCGCCCGCGTCGAGGTCCGTGACCAGGGTCAACGATGTGTAGCACAGCTCCAGTTCACGGGCGAGCGCGGCTTCGGGATGACCGGTCATGCCCACCACGGACCAGCCCTGCGCCCGGTGCCACAACGATTCTGCGCGGGTGGAGAACCGCGGCCCTTCGACGACGACCAGGGCGCCGCCGTCCACCGGCATCCAGTCCCGTCCGCGCGCGGCCTTGAGCGCGACCGCCCGTCCGGCGGGGCAGTACGGGTCGGCCAGGGACACGTGCACCACGTTCGGCACGGTGCCGTCCGGGAGCGGCAGCCCGTCGAAGTACGTCTGCACCCGGGTCTTTGTGCGGTCCACCAGCTGGTCGGGGATCAGCAGTGTGCCCGGCCCGTACTCCGGGCGCAGTCCGCCCACCGCGCACGGGCCGAGAACCTGACGTACGCCGACGGAGCGCAGCGCCCACAGGTTGGCGCGGTAGTTGATGCGGTGCGGGGGCAGATGGTGGCCGCGGCCGTGGCGGGGGAGGAAGGCGACCTGTCGGCCGGCGATCGCGCCGAGGAAGAGGGAGTCGCTGGGTGCTCCGTACGGGGTGTCGACCTGGACCTCGGTCACCTCGTCGAGGAAGGAGTAGAAGCCGGACCCGCCGATGACACCGATCTCCGCGTTCGTCATGCCCAGCACGCTAGCCGCGCCGGCACGGTTCGAGATCACGGCATCGGGGAACGTCATGCTCTCGAAAGGAATTCGGCCGCCCGGATCGGGTGCCCATTGTTGGAGTCGGCAGTTCGGCAACGTGGGTACGCACTGATCTGGTCCGGGTCCAGGACTGCTGCGGGAAGGGCGGCCGTCGGAGCGGAGGCTACGGCGGCGGGGCGGTTCCCGGAGGGAACGCTCCCTCGGTCGAAAGCTGCGGGTGAGGAGTCGGAGGTCGGCTTCGCGGCCGCGTGGCCGGCGCTGGCCGGGCAGCGACGCGTGTGCGTCCTCACGCTGTGACCGTCCTGCTCGGGCAAGGCTGTGCACCGGCCCGGCCGCCTCGCAGGAGGTGTTCCTGTAAGGCCCATGTGCAGGCTTCGAGGCGCTGGACGGCGTGACGGCCGTATTGCGAAGCGCGGACGCCGGACAGGTGCCCGGCTTCCGCCAAGTGCCTGCCACACGGGTGGTCAGGACTGCGACGGGTGGAGTCCCGCGGATGTTCGGCGCGCCCTGCGGCCGGGAGATGTCCCTGTTCCGTAAGGCGGTCGGACGTTCCATGGCGGCCTTCCTCCGGGTGGGATGGAAGGCATGACATCGCGTTTCCTTCCGCCTGTGTTCAAGGGCAGACTGCACGACGCCCGCACGGCGACCTCCATCGGGCGGTGGCTCGGCCTGGCGTTCACGGTGTGCTTCTGCACCGGCTTGATCAGCCACTTCATGCAGCACCCGCCGGGATGGCTCGCTAACGAGCTGCCCAGCCGTCCGGTGTGGGGATACCGGTTCACGCAGGGGCTCCACGTCGCGTCCGGTATCGCGGCGATCCCGTTGCTGCTCGCCAAGTTGTGGACGGTGTATCCCCGCCTGTTTGAGTGGCCCCCGGTGCGCTCGGTGCGGCACGCCCTGGAACGGGTGTCGGTGGCTGTCCTGGTCGCGGCCGCCCTCTTCGAGCTGGCGACCGGCCTGCTGAACACCGCCCAGTGGTACCCGTGGCCCTTCTCCTTCGTGGAGGTGCACTACGCCGTGGCCTGGCTGCTGACAGGAGCGCTGGTGCTCCACATCGCGGTCAAGGCACCTGAGATCGCGGCACACTGGAGCCGTCGCTCGGCGGGCACGCTGTCCCTGCCGGCCGAGGACGCCCCGGATCGGCGCTCCCTGCTCGCCGCGGTGGCAGCGGCGGTCGGCGCGGTCACCATCACCACGGTGGGGCAGTCCTTCACCCCGCTGAAGGACCTGACTCTTCTCGCACCCCGCCACCCCGACCATGGTCCCGAGGGCCTGCCGGTCAACCGGACTGCCGCCGCGGCCGGGGTCGGCCTGATCCACGCCGAGCGCTACCGCCTGACCGTCGCCGGACCGCGGTCCTACACACTCACGCTGGACGAGCTGCGCTCACTGCCCCAGCACGAGGTCGAGCTGCCGATCGCCTGCGTGGAGGGCTGGAGCAAGTCGGCGCACTGGACAGGTGTGCGCGTCGTGGACCTGCTGGAGCGGGCGGGCGCGCCGGTCCACGCGCGGGTACGGGCGGTGTCCTTGCAGACCCGGGGCGGTTACCGGGTCTCCGAGATGGGTCACGAGCACGCCCGGGACCCGCTGACCTTGCTCGCACTGCGGCTGAACGGTGAGGAACTGTCGCCCGACCACGGATACCCGGTGCGCCTCATCGCTCCGAACCGTCCGGGCGTACTGCAGACCAAGTGGGTCGGCCGACTGGAGGTGCTGTCATGAGGGTCAAGGTGCTGCGACTGCTGGTGGGCGCCGCCGGGCTGGCGCTGATGGGTGTCGGCGCGTCCTTGCTGCTGGACAGACAGCAGGAGCTGATGGGTGTACTGGAGTGGCTCGGCGGGGCGGTCGTGTTGCACGACGCGCTGGTCGCGCCGGTGGTGCTGTTGCTCGGGCTGGTGCTGGTCCGTGGTGGGGTACGGGGGCCGGTCCGCGGGGCGCTGCTCGTGGCAGGCGCTCTGACTGCGGTGGCGCTTCCGGTGCTGCTGCGGCCGGGGCCGCGGGCCAACTCGACGGTGCTGCCGCTCGACTACCCGCGCAACTGGCTTCTGACCCTGGTGGCCGTGGCCACGTTCACGGCCCTGTTGGTGGTGGCGAAGGAGGTCCGTCGCAGCCGACGGCGTCCACCTTCGTAACAGCGGCGTCTTACGGGTGTCTTACGCACCGCCGGCACGGGCCCCGCCTGGCGTAGGGCATTCCTACGGTGGCGCCATGCGCACTCTTCGTACGGTGGTCCTCGCAACGGCTCCGCCCCTGTTCCTGGCTGTGGCGGGCCTGGCCCACCCGCGGCATCTCACCGCGTCGACGGCCGCTCAGTGGACGGCGCTGCATGTCGCTCTGCTTCCCGCCTTCCCCCTGCTGGCGCTCGGCCTGCTGGTGCCGCTGTGGGGCAGACCAGCGGGTGACCTCGACGGTGCACTCACCGTGGTGGCCTGGGCAGGGTGTCTCGGTTACGCGGCCTACTATTCGGGGCTGGACGCGGTGGCCGGTGTCTCTGCCGGGACGGTGGGGAGCCATGGGGCGCAGGAGGCGGTGGGGTGGCTGTTCTCGACCGGTGACGAGTTGGGCCGGGCAGGGGTGTACGCGCTGACAGTCGCCGCTCTCGCCACCGGCGCGGTGCTGCTGCGGCGCCACGGCGTCCGGGTGCTGCCCGGGGCCGTGGTGGTGCTGGGGGCGTGCTGGTCGTTCCTCGACAGTCACATCTTCTGGCCCCGCGGTGTCTTCACCATGCTCGCGTTCGCCGTGGGCTTCGGTCTGCTGAGCGCGGCGGCGTCCGGCCGGTCCGGAAGGCTTACGAACCCCTGACGGTTCTGCGTCCAGGCATCCGCAGATGCGTAGCCGGGCTTAGCGTCGGAGCATGTTGATCCTGGTCACCGGAGGTGTGGGCTTCATCGGCTCGCACATCGTCAGCGCTTTCACCAGTGCCGGGCACGAGGTACGCGTGCTCGACGCGCTCCTGCCCGCCGCCCACCGTACGCGGCCGCCCGTCCCTGATGGTGTCGACTGGCGCCACGCGGATGTGCGCGACAGGGGAGCGGTGGTGGACGCTCTGCGGGGCGTGGACGCCGTCTGCCATCAGGCGGCGATGGTCGGGCTCGGCAAGGACTTCGCGGACGCGCCCGACTACGTCGGCTGCAATGACCTCGGCACGGCCGTACTGCTGGCGGGCATGGCTGCGGCCGGGGTACGCCGGCTCGTGCTGGCGAGTTCCATGGTGGTCTACGGCGAGGGCCGCTACGAGTGTGCCCGGCACAGCGTCGTACGGCCGGGGCCGCGACGGATCGCCGAGCTGGACGCGGGCCGCTTCGAACCGCCGTGCCCACACTGTGGCGAGCCCCTGTCCGCCGGTCTGGTGGGGGAGGAGGCGCCGACCGATCCGCGCAACGTCTACGCGGCCACCAAGCTCGCCCAGGAGCACCTGGCCGCGTCGTGGGCACGGGCGACCGGCGGAAGGGTGGCGGCGCTTCGCTACCACAACGTGTACGGACCCGGCATGCCGCGGGACACCCCGTACGCGGGAGTCGCCTCTTTGTTCCGGTCCGCGCTCGCACGCGGTGAAGCTCCACGTGTGTTCGAGGACGGCGGTCAGCGCCGGGACTTCGTGCACGTGCGGGACGTCGCGGGGGCCAACCTCACGGCCATGGAAGGGCTGCCCGCTCTGCCGGAGGGTGGCCTGCGGGCGTACAACGTCGGCAGCGGCGACCCGCACACGGTGGGGGAGATGGCCTCCGCGCTGGCCGTGGCGCACGGCGGCGACGCACCCGTCGTCACCGGGGAGTACCGGCTCGGCGACGTCCGTCACATCACTGCCTCCTCGCGCAGGCTGTGCGAGGAGCTGGGCTGGAAGCCGGTGGTGGGCTTCGCAGAGGGGATGGCGGAGTTCGCGGGGGCTGCGCTGCGGGCGGGCTGAGCGTTCCCCGGAGACTACTCGGAAGGGCCGTCCCTGTACTTCCACGGGGACGGCCCTTCTCCGGACCGGAAAGCGGACTCAGGCGGCTGTCGGCAGGCGGACCTCGAAGCGGCAGCCGCCGGGCACGTTGTGGACGGCGGCCCGGCCGCTGTGGGCCTCGACGATGCCCCGCACAATGGCCAGTCCCAGGCCTGCACCGGCGGGCGGGGTGCGGGCGTCGGTGCCGCGCCAGCCGGTGTCGAAGACGCGGGGCAGGTCCTCGGACGGGATGCCGCCGCAGCCGTCGGTCACCGAGACGACGACGCTGCCGCCCTCCTCCCGGGCGGAGACGGCGACCGTTCCGTCGGTGGGCGTGCGGTGGATGGCGTTGACGAGAAGGTTGGCCAGGACGCGGGACATCTCGCGGCCATCGACCTCGATCGGCACCGGTTCGACTCCGTCGCCGATGATCCGTACGCCGTGTTCCCTGGCGAGGGCGTCGGCACCCGCGATCGCGTCGCCGACGAGGTCGTAGACCGACATGCGGGCCGTGTTCAGGGCGAGTACGCCGGCCTGGATGCGGGAGAGTTCGAACAGGTCGCCGACCATCTCGCTGAGCCGCTCGACCTCCGTGCGGATCCGGGCGTGGTAGACGCCCGGATCGTCGACCATGCCGTCCTCCAGCGCCTCGGTCATCGCCTGCAGCCCGGCGAGCGGGGTACGCAGGTCGTGGGAGATCCAGGCGACCAGCTCCCGTCGGGACTCCTCCAAGGCCCGCTCGCGCTCCCTGGAGGCGGCCAGCTTCCCACTGGTTGCATTCAACTCCCGGACCAGTTGGGCCAGTTCGGCTGTAGGGGCGGTGCTGGGCGGAGTGAAGCGGCCCTCGTCACCGAGGGCGCGGGTGGCCTCGGCGAGTGCCTGGCTGCCCTTGACGACGCTGCGGCCCAGGACGAGCGCCACCGCGAGGGAGACGACCGCCGCTATGGAGCACACCATGGTGACGACCCACAGGTCGTGATCCGACAGCAGCATCGCCCACGACACGAGCATGGTCCCGGCGAGCATCGCCGCCACGGCGACGGCGGCGACCACGGTCAGCGACAGCGCGACCGAGCGGTTGCGCAGCAGCCTCAGGGCGGCCACACCGAGCAGTCCGGCGGCGCCCGCGCCGATCGCCGCGTACAGGGCGATCAGGAAGGTGTCACGCAGCATCGTCCGCCCCGGTCGCCGCAGGTACATCGAAGCGGTAGCCGACGCCCCACACGGTGTTGATCAGCCGCGGGCGGGCCGGGTCGTCCTCGATCTTCTCGCGCAGCCGCCGTACATGGACGGTGACGGTGGACAGGTCGCCGAACTCCCAGCCCCACACGCGACGCATCAGTTCCTCCCGGCTCGTGGCCCGCCCGGGATGGCGCAGGAAGAACTCCAGCAGGTCGAACTCCCTGATAGTCAGGGCGAGTTCCTGGCCATCGCGGGTGGCCCGGCGAGCCGTGGGGTCCACAGCGAGCGGTCCGGCCCGCAGTCCGGTCAGGCGTGGTACGGACGGTGTGCTCCGCACCGCCGCCAGCGTCCCCGCACGGCGCAGTACCGACTCCACCCGCAGGACCAGCTCCCTCGGGCTGAAAGGTTTGGTGACATAGTCGTCGGCCCCGACCTCCAGGCCGAGGATGCGGTCCTCCTCGTCACCCCGCGCGGTCAGCATGATCACGGGCAGCGGACCGGTCTCGCGGATACGGCGGCAGACCTCCAGCCCGTCCATGCCGGGCAGCATCAGGTCCAGCACCACCAGTTCCGGCGGCTGTGCCATGGCCCTGGCCACGGCGGACGGGCCGTCGGCGGCCACATCGACGTCGAAGCCCGCCCGGGTCAGATATCCGGCGACGACCTCGGAGACGGTCGGGTCGTCGTCCACGACGAGTACGCGTTTCACGGTATCGAGTCTCACACCGCCCCGCGGCTGTCAGGGGGAGTGGTGGCGGATGTCAGAGATCCGTAAGGACTGTCGCCGACGTCAGAGATCCGTAAGGACGCCAAGTCCCTTACGCCCCTTTTGTGTTCGTAGGGTGAGTGGGGTGATCGAGACTTCCCCCTCTTCTCCCGCCCGGGTCGATGTGGTGCTGCCCTGTCTGGACGAGGCCGAGGCCCTGCCGTGGGTGCTCGACCGGATCCCGCCCGGCTGGCGCGCCATCGTGGTCGACAACGGCTCCACCGACGGCTCGGCGGACATCGCCCGCGCACTCGGCGCCCACGTGGTGACAGAGCCGGTGCGCGGCTTCGGCGCCGCATGCCACGCCGGCGTCATGGCCGCGACCGCCGACGTCGTGTGCTTCTGCGACTGCGACGCCTCCCTCGACCCCGCCCTGCTGCCGGACATCGCCGCACCCGTGCTCGGCGGCACCGCCGATCTGGTGCTGGGCCGGCGGCGCCCCACGTCCCCCGGGGCGTGGCCCGTGCACGCCCGCCTGGCCAACCTGGAGCTGGCCCGGCTCATCCGCAGGCGCACCGGGGTGCGCCTGCACGACCTCGGCCCGATGCGCGCCGTCCGCCGCGAGGCTCTGCTCGCCCTGGAGCTGACCGACCGGCGCTCCGGGTACCCGCTGCAGATGGTGGTGCGCGGCGCCGACGCCGGCTGGCGGGTGCGCGAGACGGAGGTGCCCTATCACCCGCGCACCGGCCGCTCCAAGGTCACCGGTACCTGGCGGGGTACCTGGCAGGCGGTGCACGACATGCGTGCCGTGCTCGCCGAGACGCCCGCCACTACGACCGCCGTCGCCGGCGTGCGGGGAGGCGGACGATGAACGCCCTGCCCCCGGTGACCCTGCTGGTGATCGCCAAGGAACCCGTGCCCGGCCGCGTCAAGACCCGGCTCACCCCGCCCCACACGCCTCAGGAAGCGGCCACTCTGGCCGAGGCTGCCCTCACCGACACGCTCCACACCCTGCTGCAAGCCCCCGCACGCCGTCGCGTGCTCGCTCTCGACGGCACCCCTGGCCCCTGGCTGCCGCCCGGCTACGACGTCGTACCCCAGAGCCCCGGCGGCCTGGACGAGCGGATCATCGCCGCCTTCGCCCACTGTGACGGCCCGACGCTCCTGGTCGGCATGGACACCCCGCAACTGACCGCCGACATGATCGCCGGAGTCGGCCGGGACGGCCGTGATGCCTGGTTCGGTCCGGCCGCGGACGGCGGGTTCTGGGCGCTCGGCCTCGCCGATCCCGCCCGGGCCGGTGCCCTGGTCCGTGGGGTGCCCATGTCCACGGACCGTACGGGCGCGATCCAGCGCATCCGCCTGGCCGAGGCAGGACTGGCCGTGACCGACCTGCCGGTGCTTCGTGACGTGGACACAGCAGCCGACGCTGCCGCGGTCGCCGCCTGCTGTGCACGCGACTCCCGCTTCGCCGCCGTCCTCAACTCGATGGCAGAGGTGGTCCGATGAGCGGGACGGTGGTCGGCATCGACTCCGCCGTGGCCGAGCGGCCGGAACCGGCCGTGGCGGAGGCGGAGCCCCGGGCGGAGAACCCGACGGTGGTCAGGGCCAGGAAGCGCATGCCGGCGCTACCCGTCCGCCCCGCCGTGCCCGTGGAACCGGGCACCCCGTGGATCGACGATCCCTACGCCCACGCTCTGCGCAGCGGACGCGGCCCGCTGTTCCTGCGGCGCCTGTCACAGCCCGATCACCCCGACAGCCTCGGCGAGGACCACGTACTGCCACTGGACGTGGAGCGCTGGTGTGCACGTCCCGACGCGGCGGACACGAGCGTGCTGCGCCGATGTACGGGCTCCGTCCTGGACGTGGGATGCGGACCGGGACGCATGGTGGCCGCACTGGCCGCCCGCGGCATACCGGCGCTGGGTGTGGACCTCAGCCGGGACGCCGTGAAGCGCACCCGGCGCAGTGGTGGCGCCGCCATCCAGCGCTCGGCCTTCGACCGCCTCCCGGGCGAAGGCCGCTGGGGCACCGTGCTGCTGATGGACGGCAACATCGGCATCGGCGGCAATCCCGTCGCCCTGCTGCGCCGCATGCGCGAACTCGTCGCCCCCGGCGGGCTCCTGCTGGCCGAAGCCGCCCCGCAGGACGTGGACCAGCGCCTCACCGTGCGCGTCGAGGACGCCCACGGCCACCACGGACGGCCCTTCCCCTGGGCCAGGCTCGGCACCACCGCGCTCCTGAACGCCGCAGACTCCGCCGGCTGGACCCCGACCGGCAGGTGGACCTGCGAAGGACGCCCGTTCGCGGAACTACGCCGCCGGCGCGCGAATCACCCCGACGCGCAGCCCTCGAACACCGAAAGGCCGCACCACTCATGACCGACAGCGCCCCCACGCGTAGGTCGGCTCCCCGGCCCGCGGAGCCATTGCCCGACCACCCCGCAGAGCCGATGAACCGCCGCGCCGGCCGTACGCGTACCACCCTGGTCGTGGCGGTGCTCGTCGCACTCAGCGCCGTTGTCATCGGCACCCTCCACGCCGGCGACAACCAGAGCGACCCGGGCCGCCTGCTCGTGGGATACGCCATCGCCTGGGCACTGTTCGCCGCCGGGGTCTGGGCCGTGCGCAAACTCCCCGCTCGCGCCGCGACCTTCCTGGTGCTCGCGGGCTCCGCCGCCGTCGCACTGTCCGGCCTGGCGGCACCGCCCCGCACCAGCGACGACATGTACCGCTACGCCTGGGACGGCCGCGTACAGGCGGCCGGTATCTCCCCCTACGCCCACCCGCCGGCCGCCCCCCAACTCGCCCGTCTCCGGGACGAGTGGCTCTTCCCCACCCATGGAGCCTGCGACGGCTGGGGACTGAGGCGCACCGACAGCGGCGCGTGCGTCCGCATCAACCGCCCCAGCGTGCCGACGATCTACCCGCCCGTCGCGGAGGGCTGGTTCCTCGCCGTCCACACCCTCTCGCCACCCGGTACTCGTCACAAGCCGCTCCAAGTGGGCGGAGCGGTACTGGCGTTCGGCACCACCATCGCCCTGCTCGCCGTCCTGCGGCGACGCGGCGACCCGCAACGAGCCCCTGCCCGGGCCGCACTGTGGGGCTGGTGCCCGGCCGTCCCCTTCGAAGCCGTCAACAACGCCCACGTCGACACCCTCGGCGTCCTGCTCACCGTGCTGGCACTGGGCACCGCCGCTTCCGGGGCGCGTCGTGGAGCCCTGCTCGGCGCGGCCGTCGCGGTCAAACTGCTGCCCGTGCTGGCGCTGCCCGGCGCCCTGTCCGGACAGCGCAGCGCGCGACGCATCGGGAGCGTGGCGGCGGCTGCCCTCGGCGCGGTCGCGCTCGCCTACCTGCCCTACGTCCTGGCCTCCGGCACCAGCGTCCTCGGCTATCTCCCCGGCTACCTGAACGAAGAGGGCTACGAACCCGGCGACGTACGCCGCTTCGCCCTGCTTCGGCTGATCCTGCCGGACTCGGCCGCCGGAATCGCCGCTGTTGTCCTGCTCGCGCTGACGGCTCTGTTCGTATGGTGGCGCGGAGACCCGGCACGTCCCTGGAGTGGTGCCCTCCTGGTGACCGGCACGGCGCTGCTGCTGTTCTCACCCAACTACCCCTGGTACTCCCTGCTCGTCATCGCCCTCGCAGCCCTGGACGGCCGCTGGGAGTGGCTCGCCGTCACCGTGGCCGGCACAGTTCTCTACCTCGCCGGCCGGCTGTTGCCCGGGTTCCCTTTGCAGGCATGGGCCTACGGCGTTGCCGCTCTCACTGTCGCACTGGGTGCCTGCCTGAGAGGCATGAAGCCGACGCAGCCCCTGCTGAGTTGCCCCGGGCCTCAGCTGCCCGGCCCGGCGCAGTTCACGACATCAAGGCCGCCCGATCCCACGGCATCATCGGCGCCTTGACCCACGCGGGCGCCCTCTGCCGGGCCGACAAGGCCACCTGGCCACCTCAGCATGTGGTTGACGTGACTTCGAGCGATCGGTGGCCACGGGCCGCCCTGTCGACAACAGTTCCTAAGCGTGGATGTCATGTCGCTCGGCATCGCGGATGGCGCGAGCGGCGTTGATGAGACCGATGTGGCTGAAGGCTTGGGGGAAGTTGCCGAGGGCCTCTGCTGTGGCGGAGTCGGTCTCCTCGGCCAGCAGGCCGAGGTCGTTGGCGTGCGCGAGGGCGGTTTGGAAGGCGTGTCGTGCACGGGCGGTGTGGCCGGTGAGGGCGAGGGCTTGGGCAAGCCAGAAGGTACACAGCAGGAAGGTGCCTTCTTCTTCCTGCAGTTCGTCGGTGAGGTAGCGGCGGACCAGGGCGTTGTGGTCGGTCAGTTGGGTGGCGATGGCCAGCACGGTGGACTGGATGCGGGGGTCGTGTGGTGGCAGGAAGCCGACGATGGGCAGCATCAGTGCGGAGGCGTCGAGGTCGTCAGTGTCGAATGCCTGGGTGAAGGCGCCCAGGTCGGGGTTCCAGCCGCGTTGTTCGATGGCTTGGCGGATCTGGTCGCGCTCGTGCTGCCAGTGGGGCAGGCGTTCGTCGGCCTGGAGGGCTGGGGCCATGTTGATGGCGCGGTCCAGGGCGACCCAGCACATCAGTTTCGAGTGGAGGAAGTGTCTGCTGGGTCCGCGTCTTTCCCAGATGCCTTGATCCGGTTGGGTCCACCGTAGGGCGGCTGTCTCGGCTGCCTGGAGCAGGAAGGTGCGGGTGGCCGGGTCGAGAGGCTCATCGGGTGGAAGGGTCTGGGCTGCGGCGTCGAGGAGTTCGCCGTAGACGTCGAGTTGGCGTTGGCGCCAGGCGTCGTTGCCGATCCGAACGGGGCTGCTGTTGCGCCAGCCGGTCAGGTGGGGCAGGGGCCGCTCGCTGAGGTCACGTTCTCCGCCGATGCCGTACATGATCTGCAGGTCGGCGCCGCGGTCGAGTTGGGTTGCCGCGGCCCGGGCGAGGAAGCCGAAGAACCGGTTCTTCTCTTTCTCGCAGGCGGCCGTGGCCAGTGCCTGAATGGTGAAGCTGGCGTCGCGGACCCATGTGTAGCGGTAGTCCCAGTTGCGCGTTCCGCCCGTCTTCTCGGGTAGAGAGGTGGTGGCCGCGGCGACGATGGCTCCGGTGGGTGCGAAGGTCAGGGCCCGTAGCACGCGCCCGCTGTGGCTCACTTCGTCCTGCCAGGGGCCGACGTAGCCGCGGTGGAGCTTGGACCAGGAGCGCCAGCCTTTGACGGTGTCGGACATGCGACGCCGGATCCGTCCCGTCCGCCAGGCCGCCGACTCCGTTTCCCATGCCGTCCCGACGTGCAGGGCGAATCCGAGGCGGTGCCCGGCCGTGAGCGGGATTCGGCCGTGGGCCGTGGAGCCGCTCATCCGCAGGTCGACGGGGCTCGACAGGAGCAGAACATGGGCGCCCCCGTGCGCCGCAAGCCCGCCTGGCACGGCTGAGAGGAGTGGGTGGACGAGTCCGAACTCCGGGCGCGGCGCGTAGGTGATCTCGATGTCCATCCGCCCTTCGGTGCAGGTGATCTGCCGCAGCAGCATTCCGGGGGAGGCGGTGCCGAGCGCGTGCGCGCGTTCGCGCCGTCCCAGGGCGAGGGCGTCCCGCAGGACCGCCGTGCCGCCGGTCGTGCGGAAGACCGTCTCCAGAACGAGGGTGTCCTCGACGTAACGGCGGCTGATGTCGACCGGGCCGGTGACAGGGCGGATGGACCAGTGGCCGGCGTCTTCGTCGAGGAGTCGGGCGAAGATCGCCGGGCTGTCGAAGCGGGGCACGCACAGCCAGTCCACCGAGCCGTCGGAGGTCACCAGCGCGGCCGAGCGGCAGTCGGACAGCAGGGCGTGGTCACCGATCGGTCGCGCACTCATGCGTCGCAGCCCGTCCACCTCGGGCCGGGCGCCGCCCGGCCGGGACGACGTGAGCAGTCGCCCGCGCCGCAGGTCTCTCCAGGTGCCTGACGGGTGACATGGATCCCAGCCTCCCTGAACAGCGGATTCACCTCCAGCCAATCAGCACGATCGGTGGATCGCATGTGCCGGTTGCCGACGGTTGCTCCGACCGAGTGGCACGAGCTGGTGCCGCGCTCGGCGTACGTCGTCTCTCCCCGCCGCCGCGCTGCGAGCGGCTGCCCCTGCCGCTGATGTCGCTGTCGGTGTTCGGGGTTCTCGTGGTCGCGCCGGCAACCGGCGTCCCGGGCGGTGCGCCGGTTCCCGTAGCCGGGGATGCCACCAAGGTGCTTCAGTACCGGGACCGAATGCAGCACGTTCCAGGTCATGAAGGTGGTGTCGCGGCTGGTGAAGTCTCTCTGTGATCACCCAGCGGACTCCGGGCCGTGATACTTCCCGAGCCGCTGGTGCCAGCGCTGGGCGTCCAGTTCCTGCCGCAACATCCCAAGCTCGATCTGTGCGTGGGTGAGCCCCGTCTCCTCGGCCAGCTCCTCCGGGCTGGTCCTTCCACGGTGAGCCTCGATCGCACGGCCGATCTTGCCTGACCACAGCTCGGTGTCCACGAACGGCCGCGCTTCGACCAGCGCGGCCATATGCTCGCTCGAACATGCGGTCAGCCGCCGCTTCCCGTCCAGTTTCGGGGCATGACCATGGATCGCCGACGAATCCGGCACCAGCGCAGAAACCTCCGTGTCGTCTGAGATCTCCTCCCCGCACAGATCACATAGCTCCGGCAGGAACGCGCCCTCGTCCGGTTCACCCCTATCGGTCACCCTTTCTTCCTACCGCTCAGCCACGACCGCTGAGTGTTGCGACCCAGGCGGCACCGTCCGCAGATCACCCAGACTGCGAATCCCGCAACTGGCGCAGGGACGGGCCCCTGCGCCCAGCACCGGTAAATTGCGGCGGGTGCCCTGGGGCTCGGCTCATGGCAATCTGGCCGTCGATCTCCACATACAGTCCGGTGACGAGGGTGTTCAGCTCGTCGTTCACGCGGAGATCCTGAACACCCTCGTCGCGCTCCCGGAAGCGATGTGTGTGCCGCGCGTGAGGTGGTTGCCAGGGCCGGGCCTACGGAGGCCCCGCACTCCGCTTTCCGATTCGTAGATCCTGAGCAGACTGGGACGTCGTGTTGGTCTGTGGATGTCCGTGCGCGCGTAGTCGGCGCACGGTGGTGGAGGCCAGCGGGGTCACGGCTGCGGTGGCGGAGACGGCGCCGGCGATGGCGGCGAGGCGGTAGCCGCCCACGGCGTGGGTGAGGGGTGCGACGCTGAGTTGGCCTATGGGGATGGTGAGGTAGGAGAGCAGGTCGTTGTAGGACGCGACGCGGGACAGCACGTGTTGGGGGACGTGTTCGTGGAGGGACGTCTCCCAGGCGATGCCGGTGATGGACATGCCGAGGCCGGAGATCAGGGCAGCTGTGATCAGCCAGGGGGTGTCCGTCCGGGTGCCGAGGGCGAGCAGGGGCAGGGCGGTGAGCGCGCTGGCCAGCTGCCCGAGCCGCAGCAGGTGGGTGACCGTGAGGCGGTAGAGCAGCGCGCTGGCTGCCAGCAGTCCGATGCCACGGGCGCTGAGCATGAATCCCCAGGTCGTCTCGCCGCTGAGCTGTTTGGTGAGGGTGGGGCCCAGGATCTGCCAGGTTCCGGTCTGGACGAGGTTGATCACGCAGAAGGACGCGGTGCCGATCCACACCCATCGAATGCGCCGGAACTCGCTCCAGCCGTCGCGGATGTCGGACCACAGAGTGACCGAGCGCGGCTTGGGCAGTGTGCCGGTCAGGGGGAGGCGGGCCAGGCATAGCGCCGCGAGGAGATAGGTCAGGGCATCGAAGGCGAGGGCCGTGCCGCTGCCCGCGGTGACGACGATGACGCCTGCGAGGCTCGGCCCGAAGATCTTCGTCGCGTTGCGGACCGAGCCCAGCATGGCGTTCGCCTGCCTCAGCTGGTCCCGGTCGACCAGCTGAGGCACCACGCCGCGCAGCGCCGGGGTGGTGAAGGCGGCGAGCACGCCGTTGAGGAATTCCAGCGAGGCCACGGGAAGCAGGGCGTAGCGGCCGGAGAGGAGGACGGCGGCGACAGCGCCCTGGGTGAGTGCCGAGCCGAGGTTGGCGGCCAGCAGCACCGTCCGGCGCGGAAACCGGTCGGCCGTGGCGCCGCCCACCAGCAGTAGGCCGAGCAGCGGCACCATGCGGGCGGCCAGCACGACACCGAGGTCACCGGCGTCGGCCTCGGCGGCGAGGACCGCGAAGGTCAGCGCCATGGGAGCCATGGAACTGCCGAGCAGAGAGATCGCTTGTCCGGTGAGGAACCACCGGAATCCGGCCCGTTTCAGAAGAGAGGAACGCACCGGCGAGAGTGTGGGGACACCGACCGGCTGACGGTATCGTTTCGGCAGGAGGCGAAAGGTGACACTGCTCCGCTTGAGCCCGATGGCTCTGTCCCGGTCCCGGTTCGCCCTCTCGCCGCTGGCCGAAACCTTCGGCTCAATGCTCGTACTCAGCAAGCCATGCACCGACCCCTGGCTGACCGCCTGGCACACCCGGCACCACGGCGCCCTGGCCGCCGCTCTGGAGGCCGACCCCTTCGCCAGGGGCCTGGTCGCCCTCCTCGGCTCGACCAAATGGATCCCCGAGTTCATCGCCGGCCCGCCCCCGGGCGGCATGCGCACACGTATCGCCGACGAACTGACCGTCCTGAGCCGTGCCACCGATGACGAGGTGCGCGCCGGGCTGGAGAAGTCACTCGCGCACAGCTGGAAACAGCACGACCCGAGCTGGCTGTCCGGACACGGACTCGCGGCGCGCGTGGCCGGCCTGCTCAAGTCGGTGTGGACGGCGCATGTGGCCCCGGACTGGCCACGCCGCCGGGCACTGCTGGAACGGGACGTCATGTACCGGGCGGGCCTGCTGGCCGCCTACGGCTGGCCACGCGCCCTGCAGCACATGACCCGCCGCAGCGCATGGGTGGGCACCGACGCCATCCGTTTCACTCACCACAAAGGCCCCGACCTCATTGTGGGCGACGAGGGCATGCTCTTCGTGCCCGTCAGCTGCTCCACCGGCAGCTGGCTGTGCTCAGCACCACCGAATCGCTACGCCTTGGTCTACCCCGCCCGCGGAACCGCCGCCGCATCCCCGCCCGCGAAACCCACGGGTGCCCTGGCACGGCTGATCGGTACCGGCCGGGCAGCGATCCTGCAGGAACTCGACCAGCCGGCCACCAGCACCGAACTCGCTGCTCAGCTGGGTCAGTCGCTCGGCACCATCGGCGGTCACCTCGCCGTGCTTCGCGACGCAGACCTGATCACCGGAGCGCGCGTCGGCCGACGCGTGGTCTACCGCCGTACCGCTACAGGCGATCTGCTGGCCGCGCAGCAGCCGACCGACACCCCTGCACCGGAGACCAGCCAAGACCCCTCAATACGTTCGGAATAGCTCGTCCAGTGCGCGGGACTCGTGGCTGGCCAGTCACATTGCCCAGGTCCTTCGCAGACCATCGCATCCGCGAGCACGTATGCCCCGGTTCACCGGGCACTGCCGACTTCAGCCGTTGCGGGTGGCCCACACCTCGACGTACGGGCCCGGATCCACACGGTCGACCTCGAAGCCCGCACCCGTCACGGCGGTGGCAAACTCGTCCGGATCCCAGACGGTGTACCACCGTCTTCCGTCCGGTTCGTCGAGCCAGCCCGTGTGCCCGGTGCCTTTGAGACACACGTACAGCTTGCCACCAGGCCGCAGCAGCGCCGCGAACTGCCCGAGCACGTCCATCGTCTCCGCCGCATCCAGATGGACAAGGGAGGCGGACGCCCAGACACCGTCGAACGTTCCGGCCGGGAACCGCTTCCCGACCTCACGCAGATCGCACTGCGACGTGGGCGCGTGCCTGTTAGCCATCTCCACGAACACCGGGTTCAGGTCGACACCGCGCGCCACATGCCCGTATGTCCGGAACCTCGCGAGGTCGCGGCCCGGACCGCATCCGGCGTCGAGGATCAACGAAGGCGCCGGCAAAGAGCCCGCGAACCGCTCGGCTCGATCCGCCATCTTCGGAGCATGCACAGCCGCGTACTCGCCGGCGTGGTCGCTGTAGACGGCGACCGACTCAGCGACAGGATCCAGCTCTCCGCCGGCGGACGTGGTGTGAGACATCATCCCGTCCATCCTGGCCAGCTCCCGCGTCACCAACCAGTAGCCGGCGCGGAAAAGGGATCAAGCTCATACACGCCATGTAGCCCATCCGTCGCATCCCCCTCCCCACCTCCGGGCCACATGAGCGGCGACGGTGCCAGGGCCGCGACCGCGCAGGGACGAACTCCTGCTGCCAACCGACGCCGCTGCCCCTGCCGCTCAGTGCCTACCGGTGTTCGGGGTTCTCGTAGTCGCGGCGGCACCCGGCGTCCCAGGCGACTTGACGCCGTCCTCGTTGCCGGTGATCAGGCAGCCGCCGACCCGGCCGTAATAGGCGTACTGTCCCGCGTCGTTGCCAGACGCCAGCGTCGTTCCAGTCACGCAGACGCCGCCAGCACGTCATCCCCGAGCCGAAGCCCAGTTCCTGGGGCAGGAACTCCCACGGAATGCCGGTGTACAGCACGAACAGGATGCCCGACAGCACTTTCCGGTCGTCCAGACGCCTGCGCCCCGGGTGATCGGCCCTCCGCGGCACGACCGGAAGCAACGGTTCGATCCGCGCCCACAACTCATCGGACACGACCCACGGAAGCTGCTCACCCTTTCTCACGTGAAGGCTAACGCTCCATCAGGCACCCACATTCCATGGTAAGAAGCCTCACTTTGTTAGGAGTTCTTATGCGATGTCCGCTCCGCGCCCGGACCACCGACGCTGCCTCCCCACCGACGACGCGCCGGTAACAGACGCACCACGGCTTCCACACCCCACCGTCAGGGCGCCTCGGGCAGTGGGCGGTAGACGGTCAGTGCGCTCGGCGCCTTGTCCAGCAGCAGTGCGGGCGGGGCCGGGGCGGTCTCACCGTCGTAGGCCAAATGGGAGGCGCCGTCCAAGCCGGTGACGCGTAGGCGCTTGACGCGCCGCGCCGACAGCACGGGGGAGTGGCGGAGGGTGCCGGACAGGGCGGCGGCGACCAGGCGCAGTCGGGCCAGGTGTCCGGCCCGTACGACCCGGACGTCGAGCAGGCCATCGGCCAGGTCGTGGCGCCGTACCGGTG
The DNA here is from genome assembly GCF_042269865.1 of Streptomyces sp. NPDC055966. Taxonomy (NCBI): domain Bacteria; kingdom Bacillati; phylum Actinomycetota; class Actinomycetes; order Kitasatosporales; family Streptomycetaceae; genus Streptomyces; species Streptomyces sp. NPDC055966. The sequence goes on along the minus strand of NZ_JBHJYK010000007.1, from coordinate 355 downwards.
CCAGGCCCAGGCCACGGTAGGTGCAGTTGCCGGCGAACAACAGCCAGATCTGACGCCGCCGCCCGCCGAACTCGGCCTCCACCGGACGCGCGGTACCCAGCACGTGCAGCACCGCGAGAGCGCCCGCAGCCAAGCTACCCAGCCGCGGCGACCACTTCTCCCGCACCCTCACCAGGTCGGTGTAGGCGCCGATGCTGAAGGTGTTGACGAAGTAGGCCTCGCGTCCGTGCGGCCCCGGCCGGAACCGGGCCACGTCCACACTCACCGCGTGTCCGCCGGTGACGGCCTCGGCCGCGTCCTCGACCGAGTGCAGGTCGAGGTCGTAGGCGAAGTGGTTCAGCGTCCCGCCGGGCAG